>NZ_JBFAYA010000014.1:0-237273 GCF_040681095.1 Streptomyces sp. NPDC051909
CCCGCCCCCGGGTGCGCCGCGCCGATCCCCCGCCCCCGTACCCGTACCCCGCACCCGTCGCATCACGATGAAGAAAGCCGAAGGAAACCGTATGACCGTCACCGAACAGACCGCGCCCGTCCGGCAGGGCCAGCCGGCCGAGGAGCGCCACGCCGCCGAACTCGCCTTCCTCGCCGCCCAGGACCCGGGTCCGCGCCCGCCCGGCTGGGCGCTCACCCCGCGCGCGGTCGTCACGTTCGTCTGCGGCAGCGACGGAGCGGAGCTGGCGCTGCCCAGGCGCCGCGCCGGCCTGCCGTCGAAGCTCGTGATCGCCCCGAAGTTCGTCGGCGAGCGCGCGCTGGTCGAACGCTGTGTGGTCACCCTCGCCGGAGAGCGCGGGCTGCTGCTCACCGGCGAGCCCGGCACGGCCAAGTCGATGCTGTCGGAGCTGCTCGCGGCCGCCGTCAGCGGGACCAGCGCCCTGACCGTGCAGGGCACGGCGGGCACCACCGAGGACGCGTTCCGCTACGGCTGGAACTACGCGCTGCTGCTCGCCCAGGGTCCGACTCCGCAGGCCCTGGTGGACTCCCCCGTCCTCGCCGCCATGCGGACCGGGCGGGTGGTGCGGGTCGAGGAGATCACCCGCTGTCTGCCCGAGGTCCAGGACGCCCTCGTCTCCATCCTGTCGGACCGGCGGATCAGCGTGCCCGAACTGACCGCCACCGAGGACGCGGTCGTCCGCGCCGCCCCCGGCTTCACGGTGATCGCCACCGCCAACCTGCGCGACCGGGGCGTCTCGGAGATGTCCGCCGCGCTGAAGCGCCGCTTCAACTTCGAGACCGTCGACCCGATCGCGGACGCCGACGCCGAGGCGGTGCTGATCCGCCGCCAGGCCGTCGCCGCCGTACAGCGGGCGGGCGCGGCCTTCGCCGTCGACGACGCCGTCCTGGACGCCCTCGTCACCGTCTTCCGCGACCTGCGTTCCGGCCGTTCCACCGAGGGCTGGGACGTGGAGCGCCCGGGCACGGTCATGTCCACGGCCGAGGCCGTTCAGGTGGCGGCGTCGCTGGGCGTCGCGGCCGCCTACCTGCCCGGCGGGGACGTGCTGGACCTGCTGCCGGGGCATCTGCTGGGTGTGGTGCGCAAGGACGACCCGGCCGACCACGCGCGACTGCTCGGCTACTGGGACGGCCCGGTGCGCCGTCGCGCCGAGAACGGCTCGGCGATGTGGCGCCGGCTCTGGGACCTGCGCGGGAGCCTGCGTTGACGACCCTCGATCCACGAGCCGCCGTGGACGCGCTGGCCGCGTCGCGCGCGCCGTACCTGCTGGGAGTGCGCCACCACAGTCCGGCCCTCGCCGCGGTGGTGCCCGCCCTGCTTGAGGAGGCGCGGGCCGAGGTGGTCTGCGTCGAGCTGCCCGCCGACTTCCAGGCCTGGCTGGAGCACCTGGCCGACCCCGAGACCGTCGCCCCGGTCGCCCTGGCCGGGGCGGGCGAGGGCGGGCGCCTGGCGTTCTACCCGTTCGCGGACTTCTCGCCCGAGCTCGCCGCGGTCCGCTGGGCCAGGGACCGCGGGGTGGAGGTCGTGTGCTGCGACCTTCCCCTGGGCCATCCGGGCTGGTCGGCGGAGGCTGCGGCGCCCGTACGTGCGGAGCCCGACGCGGCCAGTGGCGCCGCGGCCGGGGGCGACGCGGGTGCGCCGGATGCGCCCGAGACCGCTCCCGGCGAGGGTGCGGCACGGGGACGGCGCTCGTACGCCGAGGCGCTCGCCGCGGCCGGGACCGGCAGGGACGGTGACGACCTGTGGGACCGCGCGGTGGAGGTGCTGGCCCCCGGGTGCACCCCGGACGCGGTGCGCCGGGCCGCACTGGGCGTGGGCTGGGCCCTGCGCGCCGACTCCGCCGTGCCCGCCACCGATCTGGCGCGGGAGGAGCGGATGCGGAAGGTGATCGCCGCCGCTTCGGCGGGCGGGCGCCGGGTGGCGGCCGTGATCGGCGCGTTCCACGCACCGGCGCTCGTCGCATCGGCGGAGGCGGGCGAAGCGACGGACGCCGGGGCGGGGTCGGCCTCGGGCCCGCCTTCCGAGGCGGGTGGCGACGCCACACCGACCGGCACCGGCCGGGTGGCTCCTGTCGGTGGGACGCCCGTCCCCGCGCAGGCCGGGCCGCGCGGGGCCGATACCGCCGCCGCCGGCGCGGGGGCGGCCGTGGGAGCGACGTCCGGGGAGGGCGGCGAAGCCACAGCGGCCGGTGCCCCGGAGGCGGGTCCGGCCGGTGCGGCCCCCGGCTCCGGCGCCACGATGCCGGCGGGTGTCCCGCCGCAGGCCGGACCCCGCCCAACCGGCTCCCGCTCGCATCGGTCCGGAACGGACGCACCCGGCGGGGTGTCGACGGGCGCGCCGGCCGGGTCCGGTACGACCGCGGCAGCCCCGGGAACGGCCGGTGGGGCCGGGGCGGACGGCCACGCCGACCGCGAGGTTCCGGCGGTGACCTCCCTCGTCCCGTACTCCTTCGACCTGCTCGACTCCCGGTCGGGATACCCGGCCGGGATCCGCGACCCGTTGTGGCAGCAGGCCGTGCTGACCTCGGCCGGTGATCCGGAACGGATCCGGGAGGCGGCCGCCGACGCGGTGACCGGCCTGTGCCGGGAGATGCGCCGCAGCGGTCACACCGCCGGAACCGGCGAGGCCGCCGAGACCCTTCGCCTGGCCTGCGACCTGGCCGCCCTGCGGGCACTGCCCGCGCCCGGGCGCGGCGAACTCCTGGAGGCCGTCACCACCGTCCTCGGTCAGGGCGAGCCCCTCGGCCGTGGCCGGGCGCTGGCCCGCGCACTGGAGGCCGTGTTCGTCGGCACCACGCGCGGTCGGGTCAGCCCGCACGCGCCCCGGTCCGGTCTCGGCCCCTCGGTGGAGGCCGAGCTCGCGGAACTGCGACTGCCCCGGCCGGACGACCCCGACCGCCGCGACCTGCGTCTCGACCCACTGCGTTCGCCGCTGGACGGCCGCCGCGAGGTGCTGCTCCAGCGCCTGCTGGTGATAGGCGCCTCGTACGGCGAACCCGTGGACGTGGCGAGCACGGGCGACGGCACCGCGCTCGGCACCAGGTGGCGGCTGACGTGGACGCCGTCCGTGCCCGCGCGCCTCGACCTCGCGGGCGTGCGCGGGGTGACCGCGGCCCAGGCCGCCGCCGGCACGCTCGCCGCGACCGCACGCCACGAGGCGGCCGAGGGCGGCCCCACCCCGGACCAGATCCTGACCGGGCTGGTCGCCGCAGCGCGCTGCGACCTGCCCGAGCTTGTCGACGCACGCCTGTACGAGGCTTCCGCCGTGCTGCCCGACAGCGCCGACCTGCCCGAACTCCTCCAGGCCCTGGACCTGTCCGAGGGACTGCGGCGCGGCCACTACCCGGGCACGACGCGGCACGCCCGCACGACGGCCGGTGCCCTCGCGGAGCAGCTGCTCGAGGCCGCCGTCCGCTCCCTGCCCGGGCTCGCCAGCAGCGACAGCGCCGCCGACGCCGGTGCGCTGGTGGCGCTGGCGGACCGGACGGCCGCCCGTCATCTGGGGCTCCGGCTCGACCGGGCTCTCGCCCAGCTGGCCGCCGAGGGCTCCCCCCTCATCCAGGGCGCCGCCCTCGCCGTACGCGTGCTGCTCGACCTGGACGAGGCGGCCGGTCTCGGCGAGCGCGTGGCCGGCTGGATCGACGGGGCCACGGCTCCCGACACGCGCCGGGCGCTGACGAAGCGGCTCACCGGGCTGCTCACTGCCGCCGGTCCCCTGCTCCAGGCGTCGCCCGACGCGCTCGCGCCGCTCATGGACCGCGTCGACGCGCTGGCCGACCAGGAGTTCCTCGACCGGCTCCCCGCCCTGCGGGGTGGCTTCGACACTCTGGCCCCGGCCGCGCGCGACCGGTTGCTCACCACGGTGACGGAGCGGCTGGGCGACCGGCTCGATCTGTCGCTGGACGCCCCACCCGAGCTGCTCGTCCTCTGGGCGGCCGCCGACGCCGCCGGAACGGCCGCGCTGAAGGCCCTGGGCCTGCCGGCCACGGAGGCGGAGGTGGGAACGGACGTGGGCGCAGCCGACCGTCCCGGCCCCGCACCCGCGGTGGGCACCGCCACCCCGGAGACCGCCATCCCGGACGACGCGGGCCGCCGGCTCGGCCGCGCCGACCGCTGGCGTCTGCTGCTCGGCCGCCACAAGGAACGGCTCACCGGCGACGCGCGCCGCTACGCCCACGCCCTGGACGAGCTCTACGGCCGCGGGCGCGGCGAGGGCGCGCAGGACCTGGACGCCGGCGCACCCGGTCAGGGAGGCGGCCAGGACCCGTCCTTCCCCACCGCCCGGGAATGGTCACAGGAGCTGGAGGCCCTCTTCGGCGCCGACGTGCGCGAGGAGGTCCTCGCGGAGGCGGCCGACACGGGTCGCACCGATGTGCTCGCGCAGCTCGATCCGGCGGCGGTGCGCCCGTCCGTGGAGTTGCTCGGTTCGGTGCTGTCCCTGGCCGGCGGCATGCCCGAGGCCCAACTCGCCCGGCTGCGTCCGCTGGTGAAGCGGCTCGTCGACGAGCTGTCCCAGGAGCTGGCCACCCGTCTGCGCCCGGCGCTCACCGGCCTGGCCACCCCGCGCCCGACCCGACGGCCCGGCGGCCGCCTCGACCTCGCCCGTACCCTGCGGGCCAATCTCGCCCACACCCGGCGGACGGAGGACGGCCGGCTCGTCGTCGTACCGGAGCGGCCGCTGTTCAGCACGAGGGCGAGCAAGGAGGCGGACTGGCGCCTGGTCCTCGTCGTCGACGTCTCCGGCTCGATGGAGGCCTCGGTGATCTGGTCGGCGCTGACGGCCGCGGTCCTCGGCGGGGTGCCGACCCTGTCCACGCACTTCCTCGCGTTCTCCACGCAGGTGATCGACCTGACCGACCGGGTCGAGGATCCGCTGTCGCTGCTGCTTGAGGTACGGGTCGGCGGCGGTACGCACATCGCGGCCGGTCTCGCGCACGCGCGTTCGCTGATCACCGTGCCGAGCCGCACGCTCGTCGTCGTGGTCAGCGACTTCGAGGAGGGCGCGCCGCTCGGCGGGCTGCTGGGCGAGGTGCGTGCCCTGGCCTCCTCCGGCGCCCACCTGCTGGGCTGCGCGGCACTCGACGACACCGGCACGCCGCGCTATTCGGTGTCGGTGGCGCGACAGCTCGTCGCGGCCGGTATGCCGGTGGCCGCCCTCAGCCCGCTCGAACTCGCCCGCTGGGTGGGCGACCGCCTCCGTGGAGAACCCCGTTGAGCACCGAACTCCTGCCTCCCGTCGCCCCCGTCGTCCTCGCCGACGCTGTGGAGGGGCTCAGCGCACGGCTGCGCAAGAAGCTGGACGCGGCGATCGCGGGCTGCGCCGACCAGGCCTCCGCCACACCCGACGGGGCGGTGGAGGTCCGCTTCGGGGAGGACGCCGCGGTCACGCTGCGCCCCGGCCCGTCCGGCGCGGTCACGAGCGCGGAGCAGGCCGTGTGTTCCTGCCTGTTGGCCCCGCGCTGTCTGCACCGGGCAGCTGTCCTGGGCGCGGCTCCGATCGCCGACGGCGAGGGTGACGCCGGCGAGGGCGGCGCGGGCCGATGTGACGACTCGGGTACGGGCGAGGCCGCTGGCTCGGACGCTGGACCCGACGCGCGCGCGGAGCCCGAGGAGAGAGCGCCGGCGGCCCTCACCGAGGCGCAGGTCCGCGCCGCCGCAGCGCTGTGGGAGGCCGCCGCCGAGGCCCTGTCCGCCGGCGTCACGGCGGGCGGCGCGGTGGTGCAGGCCGAGCTGCTCTGCGCCGCCCACACCGCGCGACTGGCCGGGCTGCCGCGGGCCGAGGCCGCCGCGCTGCGCGTCGTGCGGGGCCTGAGGGCGGCGCGGGAGCGGAGCGGGGGACAACGTCTCGGCGACCTCACCGAGGCCTTCCGTGAACTGCTGGCCGGCGCCGCCCTGCTCGCCTCGGGGTCGGCCGACGCGGAGGCGGCGGGCTCCGCACGCCGGGTCTACGAACAGGGCGGCAGCCTGCGGGTGTACGGCCTGTGCCGGGAGCCGGTGCTGTCCGCGACCGGGTACGGCGGAGTGACGACGCACCTGGTCGGTTCGGACGGCGCCGGGTACACGGTGTCCGACGTGCGCCCCGGTGGCCTCGCGCGCGTGAAGGGCGCGGGATCCGCGTCCGTGGCGCTCGGCGGCGCCGTGCTCGACCACGCCGGGCTCGCGCGCGGGGGTCTGCGGATCGTCGGCGCGACCGTCTCCGCGGACGGGCGGCTCGGGGCGGGGCGGGGGGTCGGCGCGACGCCGCTGCGCGGGGTGGACTGGTCGGAGGAACCGGCCGCCGCTCTCTTCGCCCGGCCGGTGCGGGAGGCGATGGCAGCCGTGCTCGCCGAGGGTACGGGGCCGGTTCTGCTGGGTTGCGACGTCGAGGTGGTCGGGGCGGCCGGCGACTGCGTCGTCGTCCGGGTCGTCGGCGAGGGACCGCTGCTGCGGCTGCGCCCGGCACACCCGCACCCGGAGTTGCCGCACGCCGCCAACCTGCGCCGGATGGCCGAGCACCCGGGGCTCGCCCTGCGCGTGCTCGGCCGTCCCGACCTGGACCGGGCGGCGACGCTCCGGCCGCTCGCGGTGGGCCCGGTGCCGGGGGCGTCCGCCACGCTGCGGCTCCCGGACGACTGGAAGGGCCGTGCCGACCTGGGCTACGACCGCCTCCAGGGCGAGCACCTCCCCCGTGCGACGGCGGGAGCCGCGGCCCGCGAGGCGGTGACGGCAGGCCCCGACCCGCTGGCGGACGCACCCCTGTGGCGGGTGCGGCGCCTGCTGGAGACGGGCGTGGCGGGCGGTCGCCGCGCCGTGGCGGAGGCGGGCCGTGGGACGGACGCGGCCGCGCTCTCCGCCCGCCTGACGCGGGCGGGCCTCGGCGGAGCGGCCCACCTCGCCCGGGCCCTGACAACGGAGGCGGCCCGCCGCCCCCGCGACCCCTTCGGCCGCCTGACCGACCCCTCGGCCGACGCCTACGCGAGGGCATGGCTGGCCTCGGCCGTGCATCTGGCTGCCGCGGAGCGGTCGTTGGTGGCCGCGTCCTGGTCGTGAGCCACCGCCCGAGTCCACCGGCGCCCTGGGCCGGTGGACTCGGGCGGTGCCCGGAGAGCCCGGGTCCGGCCGGTGCGGCGTTGCGTACCGTCGCGTGGCGCCGGGTCGCGACCGTGCGTCCTCACGTGCTCACGTGCTCACGTGCTCACGTGCTCACGTGCTCACGGAAGGAAGGAAGGAAGGAAGGGATCCGTCCGACCGGGTGAAACCGGCGCCGCGGCGATGAGTCCGGAGGCGTCCGCGGGTCTACCTCTTGACGAGACCAATCGATGCATCGGGAGCAACTCATGGGCCTCATCCACATCGCGATGTTCGCGACCCTCGACCTCGTCGGGCAGGCGCCCGGCGGCCCCGACGAGGACCCCGTCGGGTTCCCGTTCGGCGGGTGGCAGGCACCACTCCTTGACGAGGTCGCCGGCGCCCAGATCGAGGCCGCTTACGAGGGTACGGACGCGCTGCTGCTCGGGCGGCGGACGTACGACATCTTCGCCGCCTACTGGCCGCACCAGGACGACGCGTTCGGCACTCTCTTCAACGGCATCCCGAAGTACGTGGCCTCGCGCGGCAAGCCCGACCTCTCGTGGGCCGGGTCCACACAGCTCGGTCCGAACCTGCCCGACGCGGTGCGCGAGATCCGTGACCGGCACGAGCACGTGAAGGTCGTCGGGAGCCTGAACCTCGTGCAGACGCTCCTGCGCGAGAAGCTCTTCGACCGTCTCGACCTCTGGCTGCACCCCATTGTGCTCGGCGTCGGCAAGAAGGTGTTCGACGACGGCGCGGTGCCCACCAACGTCACCCTCCTCGATCCGCCGGCGGCCAGCCCGAAGGGCGCCGTGCACCTGCGGTACGCACTCGCCGAGGGCACGCCTGCCACGGGCGACATGAGCGCACCCGATCGCGGTCTCGGCAACGACTCCTGAAGGAACGGGGAGCCCGGCACAGCTGTCACCCTGCCGGCCAGGCAGTCGGGACATGCCGAGTCACGCCGGAGACGTACACGCCGTCCACTCGTCGATGACCGGCGAACAGGTGGCCCGGCATTCACGTGCCAGGCGTTGATCTGCAGTTCCATGCCATCGAGGTGGCGGCCGGAGCTGGTGGCCGAGAAGCCCTTTGCCCCGCCCCGGAAGAACCGGGAAGCCTCGGCAAGATCGGCGAAGAGCTCGCCGCCTCTGAGGTCCTCGGCCGAAGCGCTCGGTCACGACGCCCGGGGAGAGTGAGCGGCCGCCGCGCGTGGTCAGAATTCCAGGTCGAGATAGTCGATGTCGTTGATCTCCACGTCCGACAGGCCCGTCGCGCGGTGGCCACCGTCCTGGAAGTAGATCTCCTTGAATCCGTCGGCGATGATCTGCCGCATCCGCTGGTCGTCGGCGCCGGCCTCGCGGGCGTCGAAGAGGCGGCGGGCGAAGGGGGCCGGGAGGTGGACGGTGAGGCGGCGGAAGCGGCCGTCGTCGGTGGTGCCGACGGGGGCGGTGTAACCGAAACGGGCGCGTGTCTCGACGGTGATCCCGCCGGTGGTGGCGGCGTGCCTCTGCCGGCGCCGGCGGACCTGGGGCTGCCAGCGGGCCAGGACGGCCGCTTCGATGTGCGCGGCGACGTCCTTGGGCGGGTGCTTGCGGGTGCCTCGGCGATAGCGGTTGACGGAGTCGGCGGTGACGCCGATCTGCTGTCCGATCTCCTTGGCGCTCTGGTACTTGAGCAGGAATCTGATCCGGGCCTGGAGCGTTCGGGGCGGCGCCTTCGTGAAGTGTTCACGATCGGCGCGCTCCAGGGCGTCGTCGATGTCTCCCACGGTGGTTCAGCTCTCTCCCGTTGTCGGACGGCGGTGTACGTCGGCTCCAGGGGTGCGGGCGATTCCGCTTCGGTTCGCCGGCGGCATGGTCACTCGCCTTCGTCGAGGACGGCGTCGCCGCCCTTGATGTGACGGGCCGGGTTGAGGCCCTGCTCCATCAGATCGACTGCCCACGCCATCGGCTGGACGCCTTCCAGCTTGGCCAGGCCGGGAGTGGGGCCGAGGCGGAAGCCGCCCGGTCTCGGCTTCCCGGAGGAGTCGTAGGGCAGGAAGTCGAGCGGCGAGGCGCCCGGGCTCGGGTAGACGACGCAGTCGGAGAGCACGGCGAGGGGGTACAGGCCGGTCATCTCCGCCATGTTGCGCAGCTTGCGGTGCATGTTGACGCGCGCCTTGGAGATGACGGCGGCGCGGATGTCGGGGCGCCAGGTGGGGCGTTCCAGGGCCGGCCAGCGGTCGCCGTCCTTGTAGCCCTTGCCCTGCGGGCGCTCGCGGAGTTTGCCGACACCGCCCTTGACGGTGGCCTTGATCGCGGCGAGGACGGCGGCGAGCGCGGGGTCCTGCTCCTTGTGATGTTCCATCGCGGCGAGGAACTCGGTGTCGGTGAGGTCCTTGGTGACGCCGAGTTCGGCGAGCGTCGTGAGGTAGGCGTCCTTGAGGCGGTCGTGCCACGGGTCGAGGTACGCGCCGGTCTCACGGCGCAGGTAGGCCTCGACGATCTCGACGTCGTGGCCGAGTTCCTGGGCGTAGGCGACGGTTTGGGTCTGGTACCAGGCGGCTCCGTCCGGGCGGGTGCCGTCCGGGGTGAACGGTGAGGGCAGGCGCGGGTCCAGCTCGATGTGGGAGAGGTCGACCAGCCAGGAGCCGGGGACCTTCGGGTAGAAGCGGGGGCGGGTGAAGTGCTCGGGCTCGGACAGGCCGACCGTCAGGCGCGAGGAGGCGGCGAGGAAGGCGGTGTTGAGGTCCAGGCCGACGGCGTACGGCAGTGCCGCCTCGTCGCCGGAGAGCAGGTCGAGGTCGCGGACCCACTGGTAGGCCTCCTCGTCGAGGAAGCCGCCCTTCCATCCGCTGTCGACGACCACGGGATGCTCGGCGGTGGCCTCCGGCGGCGCCGGGTCCATGGGCTCCGTGCCCAGGGAACCGGGGTGGTGACCGGACACCCATTGTCCGGTCGTCCGGTCCTGCACGGCCCGGGTCGGCGGGCGCAGCGCCGTCATCAGTTCCAGGCCGGACACGGCGGTGGAGCCGCGGGGCGTGATGACGCGCTGGGCGTAGATGCCGAGTACGCGGGCGACGTCGGCCGGGTCCATGTCCGTGACGCCGGGCCAGGACCGCTCGTCGAGGGCGTCCCAGGGCAGGACGGCGAACTGGACGCACAGCCGGCGGTTGCCCTCGGCCTGCCGGTAGATGCGGGCCCAGGGGCCGAAGCCGCGCCGGGTGAGCCTCCACCTCGCCTTCGCCAGCTGCTGGACGACGGGATGGTCCTCGGGGAGGCGCAGGCCCCGGCGGTCCTCCAGCCGCTCGGGCAGCCCGAGCCGCGCCGCGGCCGAGGGGGTGAGCACGATCAGCGGGTCGGCGTCCTTGCCGTTGCGGTGCAGGCGCGGCGCGCCGAGTCCGGACTCGGTGAGGGTCCACTCCACCAGGTCCACGAGTGTGGTGGCGGGGCAGTCGAGGACGATGCCCTCGGCGCCGTACGCGGATCCGTCGCCGTCCAGGACGGCGAGCGGACCATGGGGGAACCGCCGGTCCGGCGCGGGAGAGGTGGCGGTCTTCGCGGACGGCCGGCGTGCGCGTGGGGTGGCGGGAGCGGCCGGATCCGGGGCGTGCCCGGAGGCCGGTACGCGTGGGGCGGCGGGCACGGGCTCGGGTACGGGTTCGCGCTGTGGCGGCGCGGGGTAGCGCTGGGCGAGGCCGTCGAGGAGGCGCCGGTAGGCCTGGAGCCGTTCGGCCTTGGGTTCCGCGCGGCCCTCCTCCCACGCCTGGATGCTGGGCAGGCGGACGCCGAGGGCCTGGGCGACGGCGGCCTGGGTCAGTCCGGCCGCCTCACGCAGTCGGACGCGCTCGGCCGGCGCGGGCAGGACGTGTCCGGCTTCCACGGCGGCGAGGAGGGCGTCGACGGCCGCGAGCGGATCCGAGGGCTGGTTGCTCATGAAAGGGGTGTCTCCTGCCCGGTGTTACCGAATGCCCTGACGGATCTCTTCGAGGCGGGTCACCAGCCGCTGGTAGCGCTGGGATGCGGCCTGAGAGGACTTCATTCCCTGGTGGCGGGCGATTTCCCGCCATTCCAGCCCGCGGCGCCGGGCCTCGATGACCACCTGTGCCTCCATCCGGTCCAAGGCCGTCCGCATCTCCTCGAACAGCCCCAGCGCCGCGGCCACGTCCTCGTCCGAGACGGTCCGCTCCCCCGCGCCGTCGCCGTGTGCCGCGCCTGCCAGCAGCCTGCCGAGCAGGGCGGAGTCCTGCTGGAGGGCGTGGGCGGGGGCGCCGTCGGGCAGCGGGTGGTCGGTGAGGCCGGCGAGCCGGTTCCGCGGTTCGAGCCGAGTGTCATCCGCCATGGCGCCACTCTATCCGGCAGGGCAATGAAACAACGAAACGTTGTTCCCTTGATTCCGTGGGTGTGTCGCCGCGCGGGGCGTCGGGCGGTGCCGCCCAGAACATCTGATCGATTGTCAGTGGTGGGTGAGACGGTAGATCCATCAAGCCGGAACACCGGAACTAGGGGGAAGCCGCCGTGTCCAAGAACCAGAATTACATCAACCATGTCGCTCTCGTCCTGGACGCCAGCTCGTCCATGTCGCACCTGAGCGGCAAGGTCGTCGAGGTCGCCGACCAGCAGATCGCCTACCTGGCGCGCCGGTCGCGGGAGCTCGACCAGGAGACGCGGGTGACGGTGTACGTCTTCGCCGACAAGGTGGAGTGCGTCATCTACGACAAGGACGTCCTGCGGATGCCGTCGCTGAAGCAGATGTACCGGGCGGGCGGGATGACCGCGCTGCTCGCGGCCGCGCTGAAGTCCCAGCGCGAGCTGGCGCAGACGGCCCAGCTCTACGGCGACCACAGCTTCCTGACGTTCATCCTCACGGACGGGCAGGAGAACGCCAGCCACCGCAGCCCGGACGCTCCGTCGAAGAATCCGCGAGCCCTGATGGCGGCGGTGGCCGAGATGATCGAGACGCAGCAGGACAACTGGACGCTGGCCGTCCTCGTGCCGGACCAGATGGGCAAGCGGGAGGCCACCCAGTGCGGGTTCCCCAAGGACAACATCGCGATCTGGGACGCCACCAGCACGCAGGGTCTGGAGGAGGCCGGGCAGGTCATCCAGGAGGCCACCGAGAAGTTCATGGTGGGCCGCACCAAGGGCATCCGCGGCACGCGGGCGGTGTTCTCGACCGGCACGGAGGCGGTCAACAAGGACACCATCAAGGCCGCCGGCCTCACGCCGGTGAAGCCGTCGGAGTACCAGCTGGTCGCGGTCGCCCGTGACGCGGCGATCAAGGAGTGGGTCGTCGAGAGCGGTCACACCTACCGCACCGGCGGCGCGTACTACCAGCTGAGCAAGCCGGAGAAGATCCAGGCCCGCAAGCAGATCGCCGTCCTGGAGAAGAGCACCGACCGGGTGTACTCCGGGCCCGAGGCGCGGGCCCTGCTCGGGCTGCCCGACGTCGAGGTCCGGATCAAGCCCGACCACAACGACGAGTACACGATCTTCGTGCAGAGCACCAGCGTGAACCGCAAGCTCGTCCCGAACACGCGGCTGCTGATCATGACCTGATCACCGTCGGCGGGCAACCCCGGTCGGCCGACCCCCGACCAGCCGACCCGACCAGCCGGCCCCCGACCGGCCGGGGCACGCGGCGGACCACGCGGCGCGGCGTGCCGGGTGGGGCGGGCCGGGGTGCGCGGCCGGGTGGCCGGCGCGGGCGGTCTCGTACCCTGGGCGCATGCGTACGCGCCCGACTCTGAGCTGGACCCCCACCGAGGACCTGCCGCCGGCGACGGCGGATCTGACGCCGGTGGCCGATGCACTGCGGGCGGGCAAGGCGCTGGTGCTGAGCGGGGCGGGGATCTCCACGGAGTCGGGCATCCCCGACTACCGCGGCGAGGGCGGGAGCCTGAGCCGGCACACCCCGATGACGTACCAGGACTTCACCGGCAGTGTCCGTGCGCGGCGGCGGTACTGGGCGCGCAGCCATCTGGGGTGGCGGACCTTCGGCCGCGCCCTGCCCAATGCCGGGCACCGGGCCGTCGCCGCGTTCGAGCGCCAGGGGCTGGTGTCGGGCGTGATCACCCAGAACGTCGACAACCTCCACCGGGCCGCCGGCAGCACCGACGCCGTGGAACTGCACGGAAGCCTGCGGCGCGTCGTGTGTCTCTCGTGCGGGGCCTTCAGCGCTCGCCGGGAGCTCGCCGAGCGGCTGGAGGGGGCAAACCCGGGTTTCGCGCCGGTGCCGGCCGCGCTGAACCCGGACGGGGACGCCGATCTCACCGACGAGCAGGTCGCCGACTTCCGTGTCGTGCCCTGCACCGGGTGCGGCGGGGTTCTCAAGCCCGACGTGGTGTTCTTCGGCGAGAACGTGCCGCCGCAGCGGGTCGAGCACTGCCGCGCCCTGGTCCGCGAGGCGTCCTCGCTGCTCGTTCTCGGGTCGTCGCTGACGGTGATGTCCGGGCTCCGGTTCGTACGGCAGGCCGCCGACGCCGGAAAGACCGTACTGATCATCAACCAGGACCCCACCCGCGGCGACCGCCACGCCCTCACCCGTATCGCGCTCCCCCTCGGTGCGGCCCTCACCGCCCTGGCGGGACGGCTCGCCGTCCCCCTGGAGGACCTGGCGGGCGCGCCGGACGGTCCAGCGGGCGGGTGACGGACCCCGCTTCCTTGTCAGTCCGCCCAGATGCGCGCACAGCGGCGCCGGGTACCCGGTGCGCCGCTGTCCATGAAGGGTGTTCTGCCGTGCAGGACGGCGGAGTTGTTGACGAGGAGGAGGTCGCCGCGCCGCAGGGGCAGGGTCAGCACCATGGCGGGGTCCAGGAGCAGGGTCTCCATCCGCTGGAGGGCGGTGCGCCGTGCGGGGGTGAAGGGCGTGCCGGCCTCGTCCTGGCCGCGGTTGATCCAGTAGCGGTTGTAGTGGACGCGTAGGGTCCGGCCTGTGCGGCGGAAGACCGGGCGGACGCGGTCGAGGTCGGGGCCACGGCCGAAGTGGAAGTCCTGACGGAGCTCGCGGAGTGCGTCCGGGTGGGCCGTGGCGAGGTGCTCGTGCAGGGCCGGGCCGCTGGCCAGGAGGGATGCGCCGCCCTCGGTGGCCGGCTGGATGCAGAGAAGGGCCAGGAGCCTGGGCGGCTCGGGGCCTTCTCCGCGGTCCATGTGCGGCAGGAGGAGGTCCAGGTCGCCGCTGTGGGCGTCCGGGGCGACCGGAGCCGTGTCGTCCGGTGTGTGCGGGAGGGCGGGGGCCGTGGTCGCCGTCAGGAGTTCGTTGGCCGAGCGCTGGAGCCGTAGGCCGGCGGGGACGCAGACTCGGCCGGCGAGGTGTGCGCAGAGTTCGACGCACTGTCGGTCGGTGAGGCCGCTGAGGTCGAGGCCGCGGACGACGGCGAAGCCCGTCCCGTACCAGAGGGCGGCGTTGATCCGGGCCGCGAGGGCGTCCTCGCTGTGCGGTTCCGGCTCTGGTGGCGATGTCGGTGCCGATCTCGGTGCCGATGCCGATGTCGGTGCCGGGATCAGCCAGTCCTCCGTCCTCAGTGTGGCCGGACACCAGCTCAGAGGCCCCTCGACCTTGTGGAGTTCGTCCGTCAAGTCGCTCACCGTCCCGCCGTGGCCAGCCCGCGCGATGTCGTTCTCAGGCTGGCGACGGCGGGGCGCTTTCAAACCGAGCGGGTCCAGGGCGACCGGCCCGGGCCGGTCGGATGGGTACCGGTGACGGCCATGACCACGGAGTAGAGGCTCGTCTCGGCCGCGACGAAGAGGCGGTTCCGCTTGGCGCCGCCCCAGGAGATGTTGGCGACGGCCTCGGGGACGACGAGCCGGCCGAGCAGCGTGCCGTCGGGGTCGTAGCAGTGCACCCCGTCGCCCATGGCCGCCGCCCACAGGCGGCCGCCGTCGTCGAAGCGCAGGTTGTCGAAGCGGGCGGCCGGGCGGCCGGCGGCGTCGGCGAAGACCTTGCCCTCGGAGAGGGTGCCGTCGTCGCGCACGTCGAAGACGCGGACGTGTCCGGCGCGGGTGTCGGAGACGTACAGCTGCTGCTCGTCGCCGGAGAAGACCAGGCCGTTCGGCGCTCCGAAGCAGTCGGCGACGAGGCGCACTTCGCCGGTGTCGGGGTCGATGCGGTAGACGTTGTTGGCACCGATCTCGCTGTCGGCGCGGTAGCCCTCGTAGTCGCTGGTGATGCCGAAGTCCGGGTCGGAGAACCAGATCGAGCCGTCCGACTTCACGGCGGCGTCGTTGGGGCTGTTGAGGCGCTTGCCCTGCCAGCGGTCGGCGAGAACGGTGATCGTGCCGTCGTGCTCGGTCCGGGTCACCCGGCGATTGCCCTGTTCGCAGGTGACGAGGCGGCCCTGCCGGTCGAGGGTGTTGCCGTTGGCGTGACCCGCGGAGCGGCGGAAGACGGCGACCGCCCCGGTCTCCTCGTCCCAGCGCAGCATCCGGTCGTTGGGGATGTCGCTCCACACCAGCTGCCGCCAGGCCGGGATGTAGACGGGGCCTTCCGCCCAGCGGCAGCCGGTGTAGAGGACCTCCAGGTCCGCGTCTCCGTTCATGCACCGTCCGGTGCGGAAGCGCTCGTCGAACATCTCGTAGAGCTCAGGGCCTTCGCCGGTCATGGTTCCCCTCCGTGCCATGTCGACCGAACTTTCTTCGGCTCGATGGGGAGACTGCTAGATCAGCTATGGTCATTGCAAGCCTTTACCGAACGGAGAGTTGTGGATCACATAGACCGGACCCTGCTGACTGAACTCCAGCGGGACGCCACCCAGTCCTACGCCGCGCTCGGCCGGGCCGCGGGCCTGTCGGCCGGTGCCGCGCACGAGCGCGTGCGCAAGCTGCGCGAGCGCGGAGTCATCCGCCGTACGACGGTCGAGGTGGACCCGGCCGTGGTGGGCGGCGGCGTCCTCGCGTACGTGATGGTCGACTCCAACGCCTGGATGGGCGACTCGGCCGAGGCCTTCGCCGCCCTCCCGGAGATCCTGGAGGCACACGTCATCGCGGGCAGCGCCACGGTGCTCGTGAAGGTGCGGACGACGACCACGGAGCAGCTGCAGGACGTACTGCGCCGCCTCTACGCGATCGAGGGGGTCAGCGGGACGCAGGCGACGGTGGTGCTGGAGACGTTCTTCGAGCGGCCGGTGGCGGTGCGGCAGGACGGCGACGAGCCGGCGCTGTAGGGACATGGTCGCGCCGGCCTCCGGCCCGGCGCGCCGCCCGGCCCCGTCCCTGGTGCGATTTCCGCTTGCGGATCTTGACCTGTCCGGGGCACCGTCATCTGACACCGAACCACGGAAGCAGACAGGCACGATGACCGCGAAGCCCCGTCCCCTCGACGACCACCGACTCCTGCACCACGAACCCGTAGACCGCGAGCTCGTGGAGGCCGCGACCCGTGTCGCGCGGACGCGCAGCCACGGTGACAACCACACGATGGCAGCCGCGGCCCGCACCTCGGACGGCCGGATCGTCACCGCCATGAACGCCTACCACTTCACCGGCGGGCCGTGCGCCGAGCTGGTCCTCATCGGTACGGCAGCGGCCCAGGGCGCGTACGAACTCGCCACGGTCGTCGCCGTGGGCGACCGCGACCGGGGCGTCGTCCCCCCGTGCGGCCGGTGCCGCCAGGTGCTCCTCGACTACTTCCCCGGCCTGAAGGTCATCGTCCGCAGCGGCGGCAGCCTGCGCGCCGTCCGCATCACCGAGCTGCTGCCCGAGACGTACGTGTGGGCCGACCACCAGCTCGACGGCGGCGCGCAGCCCATGCATCCGGGAGCGGACCGGTGAGGCTGCCGCTCGTCATCCACCACGCCCGCCTCGGGGCGACGGAGTTCAAGGTGATCCGCCCTGCCCAGCCGCTGCACCACGCGGTGCTCATCGATCGCGACCGGTACCTGAACGCCTACGTCGACGCGGACGCCGCACTCCGGATCGGCGACTTGTGGGCACTCGCCGCCACCTCTCCGCGATCGTTGATCCACCTGCCGATCCGAGCCAACCAGCCGCCCTCCCCCGAGCTGTCGGGGGAGGGCGGCTGGTTGGCTCGATCTCGTACTGCTGCATCACTCGCTCCAGTTCGCGCCGGCGCGCTGGAAGGAAGTCCGCGACCGCCTCGGCCCAGGCCGTCCACGGACGGTGACACTGCCCGACTCCGCACTCGCAGGTGATGCCGCGGTCGACCACGCGGCGCGGCACCACCAGGAGAACCGCGACCTCTTTCACCAGCACCTCCATGCCGAGACCCTCTTCATGACCGGCAGTGCCAAGGTGTTCAGGGAGACCGCCCGCCACTTCCTCGACGTCGCCCGCAACGGGCCCGCGCACGCCCTCGCCCACCCGAACCACACCCACTACTGCACGCAGTTCCACTCCAACGAGGGCGTCCTCGGCAACGCACGCGAGATCCACGTCGAGTACTGCGCCGCGTGGACATCGTGACCCTCGCGACGACAGCGCCGGCATCGACCGCCCTGCAACAAGGAATCCGGTTGCGGGGCGCCCCTGCCCTCCTGTGTGCTCGTCGACATGGCGATTTCCTTGAACACACCGGGAGTTGACGGACTGGGCAGCGCCGTGAACGCGCTGCGGGAGTGGCAGGACGACGGCGCGCCGATGCAGTTGCACCCGGGGGACCTGGGCTGGTTCTGGCAGTCGGGGGCCGAGGCGACCGCCGCGGCGGTCAGGACGTGGAGCAGGGGCGGCCGGATCCTCGCCGTCGGGCTGCTTGACGGGCCCGGGCTGTTGCGGATGACGATGGCGCCGGACGCGCTGCAGGACGGCGAGCTGGCGCGGCGGTTGGTCGCGGACGTCACGGAGCCGGAACGCGGCGTGCTGCCGGAGGGCAAGGTGAACATCGAGGCTCCGCTGGGCGCGCTGCTCCAGGATCTGCTCGCCGAGGCCGGCTGGCCCGTGGACGAGCCGTGGACCCCGCTGCGCCGTGATCTGTCGGAGCCGGTACGCGATCCGGGCGTACGGGTCGAGGTCGCCGGGCCGGAACGGGCGCCGGACTTCGCCGCAGTGCACCGGTCCGCGTTCGGCGGCTCCCGGTTCACGGACGAGCGCTGGCACAGGATGGCGGCCGGTCTGCCGTACGCGGACGCGCGATGCCTCGTCGCGTACGACGACCGGGGCGAGGCGGTGGCGGCGGTGACCGTGTGGTCGGCCGGCCCGGGCAGGCCGGGCCTGCTCGAACCGATGGGCGTGCACCGGGAGCATCGCCGTCGGGGGTACGGGGAGGCGATCAGCGTGGCGGCGGCCGCCGCGCTCCGGGAGTTGGGCGCGTCGAGCGCGATCGTCTGCACCCCGAACGCGAATGCCGGTGCCGTGGCCACCTACGAGGCGGCGGGCTTCCGCAGTCGCCCGGAGGTCCGGGACCGGTATCGGGAGGTCTAGGGCGACTTCTCGGCCTCCTGCGCGGGTGGTCGGGGCGCCCTGCGCGTTTCGGCCACTCGGCCTCCGTGGCTCGTACCCGTAACCACGCGGTCGGTGTAGCGGGCACGAACGTGCTTTCGCTTGTTCACGGGGTTCGCACCGCGACCGAAACACATGTGTTCGAGCGGGTGGGTGCCGTCGTTGATCCTCGCGACACACCGTTCAGCTGCTCACGGAGGCCGCGATGATCCCCCTTCCCACCTGTCCCACCGCCACCACCGCGGCCCCTCTTCCCGGTCGTGACGCCCGCCGCACCACCGTCGGCCGCCGCTCGGCATGTCCGGACTCACGGTGGTCGGCATGACCGAGCCGAACGGCACGCTCGCCGCCACGACCGACCGTACAGACCGTGCAGGCGGGGGCGCCGTCGAGGCCACCGTGCCCGCCCCTTGGGCGGAGACGCTTCCGCCGCCGCCACCGACCGTGCACGCGGGGCCGCCGGACGGCGACCCGGCCGGCGAGTTGGAGGAGACGTACTGGTCGGTCCACGACGAGGCCGCTGCCGGGGCGACGGTGCGGCAGGTCCTTGTCGGACTGCCCCGGATCACCCGGCAGATCGGCCGGCTCGCGTGGCGGGCCGACGCCCGCGCGACCACGACGGTGGTCGGCTGTCAGCTCGCCTCGGCCGCGCTCAGCGCCTTCGGCCTTGTGGCGTCCGTCGGGGTCCTGCAGAAGCTGTTCGCCGAGGGACCGACACCGGACCGGGTGCGCGCCGCCGTCCCGCAGATCCTGCTCGTGGTCGGGTTCCTCACCGCGCGAGCCCTGCTGGAGGCCGTGGTGGCGGTCGCCCAGGCACGGGTGACGCCCAAGATCAGAACCGCGCTGGAGCGGGAGTTCTTCCGGCTGACCGCGAACGTGCGCCTGGAGGCGGTCGAGGACGCCGACTGGCACGACGAGGTCTACCGGGCCAACGACCGCGGCCTGTTCTTCGCCCGCCAGATCGTCGGCCAGGTCGTCGCCCTCGCCTCCGCCGTCCTCGGCCTGGCGGGCACCGCCGGTGTCCTCGCCATCCTGCACCCCGCGCTCCTGCCGCTGCTCCTGTTGTCCGTCCTGCCGGTCGGCGCGGCGGCGGTACGGAGCGCCCGGGCCAGGTTCCATTCGTTCCGGCGGTGGAACGCGCTGCAGCGGCGGGTCCGCGTCTTCTCCTGGCTGCTGCTCGACCAGGACGCCGCCGCCGAGCTGCGCTCCGACACCGCGCAGCAGGCACTGCTCGACGAGCACGGGCGGCTGATCGTCCGGATCGCCGAGGAGGACACCCGCCTGGGGGTACGGGCGGCCTGGCTGAACCTCGCAGGCCGCGGGGTCGGCGGGCTCGGCACCGGGATCACCTACTGCGCGCTCGGCGGCATGCTGATCGCCGGGTGGCTGCCGCTCGCCGCCGGCGCCGGCGCGGTGCTGGCCGTCCAGGCCGGGCAGAGCGCCCTCACCCGCCTCGTCGATGTCGCACATCTCGTGTACGAGCACGCGATGTGGGTCGACGACCTGTTGGCCGTGCAGGCGCGCTGCCGCAGCCTGCAGCAGCGGACCTCCGAGGTGCGGGCCCCGGCCCGGTTGGGCACGGTGACGCTGGAGGATGCCCGCTTCACGTACGCGGGGAAGGAGACCCCGGCGCTGCGCGGTGTCTCGATGACGCTGTCCGCGGGCGAACGGATCGCCTTCGTCGGCCCCAACGGCTCGGGCAAGAGCACCTGCGCCAAGGTCCTGGCCGGACTGCACGAGCTGCAGGAGGGCCGGATGTGCTGGGACGGGGTGGACGTGCGCACCATGGACGCGCAGTCGCTCCAGCGGCAGGTCGCGTGCGTGCTGCAGGATCCCGTGCACTACCCCTTCAGCGCCCTGTCCAACATCACGGTGTCCACGGGCAGCCTCACCGAGGCCGATCCCGACCGGGCTCTGGCCGCCGCCCGCGCCGCGGGCGCGGACGAAGTGATCGCCGGACTTCCCGAGCGGTGGGAGGCGGTGCTGAGCAAGCGGTTCCGCGGCGGACACGAACTCTCCGGCGGGCAGTGGGCCAAGATCGCCGTCGCGCGCGGACTGTACAAGAACGCACCGCTCCTCCTGCTGGACGAGCCGACGGCGAGCATGGACCCGCCGTCCGAGCACGCCGTCTATGAGGCGGTGCTGCGCGGCCGGCTGCGCGAGGACCAGATCACGGTCCTCATCTCGCACCGGCTCGCCAGTGTCGTCGAGTGCGACCGGATCTACGTCTTCACCGAGGGCCGCATCGTCGAGTCGGGGTCCCACGACGAGCTGATGGAGCTCGGCTGCGTGTACGCCCGGATGTTCGCCCTCCAGGCCGCGGGCTACCGCTCCGCCAAGGCGGCGGTCGAGGGGGAGGTGGTCCTGTGAAGCCCCGTCCGCCCTCGGCTCGAAAAACGGACTCTGCTCGAGCGGACTCGGCTCGTACGTCCTCAGGGGCACCCGCATCGGCCCGGCCCGGCGCGGCGGGCGCCGGTCCGATCCACTCCGTGCCCGGTCCTGCCGGGCGGCACGGTGACGGCGAAGGACGGCGGGTGAGGCCGAGTGCGCCGCCCGGGACCGTGCTGCATGTGGTCGGTGTGCATCTCCTCCTGGAGCACGAGGGCCAGGTCCTGCTGGGGCTGCGTCATCCGGACTCGGCCTACGCGGGCGGAATCTGGCACGTCCTGGCGGGGCATTGCGAGGACGAGTCCGCGACCGCCTGCCTGGTGCGTGAGGCCTGGGAGGAAGCCGGCCTGGTGATCGAGCCGGGCGACCTCGAGCTCGCGCACACCGTGCACGTCGTCGACGCGCTCGGGGATCAGCCCCGGCTCCAGCTCTTCTTCCGGGCCCGGAGGTGGGAGGGCACACCCGAGCTGCGTGAGCCGGACAAGTGCGTCACCTGGCGGTGGTGGGATGCCGAGGAGCTGCCCGAGGAGCTCGTGCCGTACACCCGGGCGGCCCTCGACGGCGTGCTCGCCGGCCGCCCCTACACCGAGTGGGGGTGGGCCGAGCGGTGACGGACTTCGCGACCGTGGGGCGGCACTACGCCGAGCACTCCGGCAGCGCGCGAGGGCGCCTGCGTCACGACCTCGTGGCCCGCAGGGTACTGGCCGAGCTGCCGGACCGGCCCTCGACGGTGCTCGACGCGGGCTGTGGCGACGGTGAGATGACCGTGCGGCTGGCCGCGGCCGGGCACCGCGTGACGGCCGTCGATCCGTCAGCCGGCATGCTCGCCGCCGCGGCCCGGCGTCTGGACGCCCGGCCCGGACTCGGCGCGCGCGTCCGCCTCCTGGAGGCGGGCATCCACGACCTGCCCTTCGGGGCGAAGGAGTTCGACGCGGTGTGCTGCCACGGTGTGCTGATGTATCTGGACGAGCCGACGACGGCGGTCGCCCGGCTGGCCGGGCTGGTCGCGCCAGGCGGAGTGCTGAGCATCCTGACGAAGAACCGTGCCGCGATCGGCGCTCGGGAGGCCCTGCGCGGCGACTACGCGGCGGCGCGCGAGCTCATCGAGCGGGATGCCGCGACGAGCGTAGGGAACCTCGGGCTGGCGACGCGCGGGGACACCGCCGAGGAGCTCGACCGGCTCGCGGCCGCGCAGGGACTGGTCCCGCAGCCGTGGCAGGGCGTGCGGATCTTCCACGATCACCAGGGGGATTGGGCACCGGGTCCGGAGGAGTACGGGCTCGCGCTGGAGACGGAGTGGGCCGCTTCGACGCGGGATCCGTACCGGCAGCTGGGGCGACTGGTGCACACGGTGGCCCGCGCCCCGCGAGGAGGTGGGTGAGGTGAGCACCGGTCGGCACATGGTGCCCTTGGACGTGCATCTGATCGCGGTCCGCGACGGGCCGGGAGGACCGGAGGTGCTGCTCTCACGACGGGCCGGGGCGGTCTACGCGTCCGGGCTGTGGCACCTGCCGTCGGGGCATGTCGACGGGCCCGGGGAGGACGTCGTCACCGCTCTGGTGCGTGAGACGGTCGAGGAGACGGGCCTGGTGGTGGACCCGGGCGAGGTGCGGGCCGTGTCGACCGTGCATCATCGGGCGCCGGGGGGCGGCGCGCGGGTCGGGTTCTTCTTCGAGGTGCGCCGCTGGGGCGGGGAGCCCCGGATCCTGGAGCCCGACAAGTGCGACAGCCTGGACTGGTTTCCGCTCGACGCGCTGCCGGAGCCGATGGTCGCGTACTGCAGGGCGGGGCTCGACGCCTACGGCTCCGGCGCCGGGGCGGCACTTCACTTCCAGGAGGCCGGTGACCCGATCGCGTACGACCCGGCAGTCGATCGGTGGCGTCCCGTGCCGGGCTCCGGGGCCGGCGCCGCCGAGCCGGCGGTGCGGGACCTCGTGGAGCGGGCGGTCGGCCGTGTTGCCGTGTGGTCCGACTTGTCGTGGGCGCGGGAGAACAGCCGGGTGTGGCGGGTGCGGGGCGCCGCAGGCGGCACGTGGTTCGTGAAGGTGCACCAGAACACCAGGTGCCACCACCGGGAGGCCTCGGCACTGCGCGACTGGGTGCCGCTGCTGGGCGGGGCCGGGCCTCGGCTCGTGGCGGCCGATCCGGAACTCCTTGCCGTGGTGGTGAGCGCGGTCGGCGGGCGGTCGCTGCACGGGGCCGTGCTCGGGGCGAGCGAGGAGCATGCGGTGTTCCGCGCGGTGGGCGCGCTCGCGGCGCGCATCCACGCGAGCCCGCTGCCGTCCGCCGGATCCGGTGTGCCGACAACGGACACGTACGGACGGCTGGAACGCCACCTCGACGCGGCGCGCCTCCGTCTGCGTCCCGGTGACGAGGCGTACGTCCGGCGGGTCGCGGAGCTTGTCGCAGGGCTCGGTCCGCTGCCGCAGGTGGTGACCCACGGCGATTACCAGCCGCGGAACCTTCTGCTCGCCGACGACGGCACCGTACGGGTCATCGACTTCGAGCGCAGTGAACCCGGCCCGGCCGTACGGGACTTCGTCCGGATCCTCGATGCCCTCGGTGGTCGGCCGGACCTGTTCGAGGCGTTCTTCGACGGATACGGGCGCCGCCTGACCGAGCTCGAAGTGGCATGGCTGGGGGCGGAGGCGGCCCTGGACGCGGTGTCCGGCATCGCCTTCGGGTCCCGGAACGGCGACCCGGAGCTGGTCGAGCGCGGACACCGCACGCTGGCCGCGCTGCGCAACGGAACGGCGTTTTCCCGCACCGGCATCACCACCGCCTTCGCCCCTTCAACCGGTTCGATGATCGGAGAGACATGACCATGACCGACGAGGAGTACGGCGCGCTCCGCGCCTCGGCCGCCCTGTGGGCCGGGACGTCCGTACTGATCACCAACCGGTTCGGCGAGGTGCTGATCCAGCGCGTCGACTATCTGGAGACCTGTCTGCTGCCGGGCGGCGGTGTCGACCCGGGCGAGTCGCCTGCCCGGGCCGCGGCCCGCGAGCTGATGGAGGAGCTCGGGGTGGACGTGGTGGTCGAGCGCGGGCTGGCCGTGGACTGGGTGTCGGGCGGCGGTGTGGCCGGCGCGCGGTTCGGGGACCTGGTGCCGCTGGGTCATCTGTCCGGCCCCGACGGGCCCGGCGCCCGTGTCCGCTGCGCGGCCGCCCTGACCGAACTCGGTCCCGCACAGTCGGATCCGGCCACCGGCGCCGCGTACGTGCGTGTGCTCGCCACTCCGGAGCAGGCGCTGGAGCTCTTCGACTGGGGTGCGCCGGCCGCCGAGCAGCTGGCGGCCCTCCACCGCGCCCGGGAGGGTCTCGGGATCCCCCGTGCGGCGCGCCAGGCCGTCACCGAGGTCGGCGGGTCGCAGCCCTGGCCTGATGGCGCGATCTCAGCTCGGACGTCAATGTAGGTTGACAAGAGACCGCCGTCAACCTACGTTGACATTCATGAGTGAGGCGACCGATCTGGCCGGCCGCGCCGGCGACCGGGATCCCCGTGTGGGGTTGCGGGCCGTGGCCGCGTTGCGGCGGCTGTTGGAGCAGTTGGAGTCCGTGCAGGTGCGCAGTGCACGGGCGCAGGGGTGGTCGTGGCAGGAGATCGCGGCCGAGTTGGGAGTCAGCAGGCAGGCCGTGCACAAGAAGTACGGGAGGTCGTAGATGTTCGAGAGGTTCACGGCGGCGGCGCGGTCGGCGGTGGTCGGCGCGCAGGCGGAGGCCGCGAGTGCCGAGGCGGCGATGGTGGCGGAGGAGCATCTGTTGCTGGCTCTGCTGGAGCAGGGGGCGCTGGATCCGCTCGGGGTGGATCGGGCGGCCGTGCGGGCTGGGCTGGTCGAGTCGCGCCGGCGGGGCGGGCTGTCGAAGGCGGACGAGGAGGCGCTCGCCGGGCTGGGGATCGATCTCGACGAGGTGGTGGCGCGGGTCGAGGAGACCCACGGCGAGGGCGCCCTGACCGCCTCGGCGCCGCGGGGCCGGGGGCGTGGTGCGGGGCTGTTCGGGCGGCGCGAGGCCGGGCCGCGGTCCCATCGTCCGTTCGCCACGGAGACCAAGCAGGTGCTCGAGAAGTCCCTGCGGATCGCCCTCGGGCGCAAGGACAAGGAGATCGGGGCACGGCATCTGGTGCTCGCGCTCGTCGCCCGCCCGGGTCCGGTGTCCGAGGTCCTCGCGGACCACGGCGTCACCTACGAGCGGGCGGAGCGCGAGCTCGCCGGCTGACGAGCCGAACGAGACCTGTCCCGGCCGTTCGCGTACGGAGCCCGGTGGCGAGGTGGCCACTGCGCGTCCGGCGACTCCGGGGGCGCACCGGGGTGGTCGTGGGCGGCGAGCAGCGCCTCCACCGTCGAGTCCGGATCCCACCCGGGGTCCAGGCCGGTCAGCGCCCGGCGACCCGGCGCCAGGCCTCCGGGTCCGTGCGGAGTGAGGTACGCACGAAGCCGGCGAGGAGCATGCGCGCCTCGGCGGCCTGGGGCGGGGCCCCCTGCGAGCAGTTCCGTCGTCACCCGCTCGGGCAGCGCGGTGAACGCGGCCGCGGCGTGTCGCGGTTCCGTGTGCTCGAGGAGGCCGAGCGTGCGGTGGACACTGCGGGGCGCGGGCGGCCGGACCGCTTCTTCGGACGACGCCGGAACGGCCGCCGCCGGCAGCGCGGCGAGCAGTTCGGGAAGGCTGCCCCGGTGCGCGCGGCCGGTGCGTCGTGCAGCGCGCACCAGCGGGTGGCGTCCGCGTCGAGGTGACCGGTCGTCAACTCGCCTAGGAGGGCGCGGTCTCGTCGTCGGCGCCGCCCGCGGCGGCGACATCGGCCGCCACCGCGCGCAGCGCGGCGCCGCTCCCCGGCCCCGGGTCCGCCGTGTCCCGACCGGCCCCGAGCATCTCGCGCAGCAGCCGACCCGCCGCCTCCACCCGCGTGTTCGTCATGGTCGCCCATGCTGGACACGGAACCGCCCCGCCCGGCCGGGCCGTTCCTACTCCGCCCGCAGCGCGTCCACGACCATCATGCGGCGCACCCGGCGGGCCGGGAGGACCGAGGCGGCGATGCCCGTCAGGACGGTGGCGGTGAGGATGCCGAGGACGGTGAGGGCGGTGCCGCCCGAGGAGGCGAGGACCGTCAGCGGCGAGATGCGGGCGCCCATCACCGACCGGGCGGCGAGAGTGCCGTAGACCAGGCCGAGGAGCGTGCCGGCGAGGGCTCCGGAAAGGGCGAGGAGAACGGATTCCAGGGTCAGCATGCGGCGGAGCCGGCTGCCGGAGAGGCCGATGGCGCGGAGCATGCCGAACTCGCGGGTGCGTTCCTCCACGGTGAGCATCAGGGTGGCGGCGACGCCCAGGGCGGCGATGGCCATGGAGAAGCCGAGCAGGACGGTGACCACCAGCATCAGGCGGTCCAGCATCGAGCGGACCAGGCGCGCGTCGGAGCCGGTGTCGGCGATGCGTACCTCGGGGTGGGTGGCCAGGGCGCGGTCCAGGGTGGCGCGGGCGCTGTCGTGGTCGGTGCCGTCGGCCGGGTTGACGAGGACGGCCGACGGTCCGCCGGTCTCCGGAGCGAGGTGGTCGAGGGTGGCGGGGGTGACGTACACCGTCGCCTCGGGGTGGAGCGCGATCGGCAGGGCGGACCGGCCGCCGACGACGGTGAGCGGGGTCGCCCGGCCGGCCACCCGGAGGGTTCCCGAGCGGCCGCCGAGGGCCAGTGCCTGGCCGTCGCGCAGGGCGCGGGCCTCGGCCACGCCCTCGGCGGCCGGGTTGAGCGCGGTCGGGTCGGCAGCGGCGACGACGGTGCGGTGGCCGTCGACGGTGAGCGTGGCCGTACGCACCGGGGTGACGGTGAGGCCGGGTGCGGCGCGCAGGGCGGCGACGGCGTCGGCGGGGACGGCCGGGCCGTCCGGCTGAAGGGCGAACACGGCGGGCATGCGGTCGGCGAGGAGCTGGTTCAGGCCGCCCTTGGTGACGCCGATGGCGGTGACCGCGGAGACGGCGACGGTGACGCCGACGAGCATGGCGGAGGCGGCGGCACCGGTGCGGGCCGCGTTGGCGCGCAGTTGCTGCACGGAGAGCCGGCCGACGATGCCGAAGGGGCGGCGCAGCGCGAGGCCGAGGAGGGCGACGAGCGGGGGCAGCAGGTGGCGGGCGTACCGGAGCACGGCGAAGAAGGTGAGGATCGCGCCGAGGGTGACGGCGAGCAGGGCGAGCGGGGATCCGCCGAGGGCCCCGAGGCCGAGCAGGGCGCCGCCGCCGATCAGCATGAGGACGGTGACGATCTCGCGCAGGGCGCGGCTTCCGGGTTCGGGGAGCCGGGCGTCGCCGCCGGCGGCGAGCACGGCGACCGGCGGGACGGCGGAGGCGGCGCGGGCGGGTTTGCGGACGGCCCACAGGGTGAGCAGGACGCCGAAGAGTCCGCCGAGGACGAAGGTCCAGATGCCCGGCATCAGGGAGAGGTGGATCGGTCCGAGGTCGGCGAGGCCGTTGACGAGTGCGCCGCCGAGGGCGCAGGCCGCGGCGCCGGCGGCGAGTCCGGTGGCGGAGGCGAGCAGTCCGAGCAGGAGTCCCTGGCGGCGGATGATGCGCCGCAGCTGGTCGCGGTCGGTGCCGACGCAGCGCAGCAGGGCGAGCCGGCGGGCGCGCTGGGCGAGGACGACGGAGAAGGTGTTGGTGACGACCATGCGGGCGACGGCCATGGCGATGAGTACGAAGGACAGCGCGGCGGTCAGTACGACCGCGTACATGGTCCGGCCGCTCTGCTCGGCCTCCGCCACGGCCGCGGCGTGGGTTCGGACGGCGACCTCGTCGTCGCCGAGGGCGTGCCGTACGGCGTCGGTCACGGCGCGGGGGTCTGCGCCGGGGGCGACGGCCAGGTCGAGGTGGGTGGCGCGCGGGGCGGTCGTATAGCGGCCGGCCGCGGCGTACGGGACGCCGATCGCGGGCCCGGAGCCGAGGGTCTGCGAGGCGGAGGTGTCGAGGAGACCGGTGAGGCGCACGTCGGTGGTGCCGCCGGCCGCGCGGGTGATCCGTACGGTGTCGCCGACGCCCGCGCCGACGCGCGCCGCGCTGTCCCGGTCGAGGACGACCTCACCGGTGCCCTCGGGCCAGCGCCCGCTGTCGAGGCGCTGCCAGCGCAGGGCGGGGTCGCCGGCCACGGTGGTGAGCCGGGCACGGGCGTCGAGCGGGCGTCCGTCCGGGGTGAGGACGTTGGCGTGGCCGGTGAGCCGTTCGGCGACGGCGGTCACCTGGGGCAGCCTCGCCATCCGCGCCGCCACCCCGGCGGGCAGCGAGCCGGTCTGCGTACGTGGGGTGACCTGGACGGCCGCGGGGCCGACGTCGGCCGCCGCCGACTGCTCGTACGACTGGACCAGCGCGCCCGCGCCGCCCACGGACAGGAGCAGGAAGGCGACCCCGACGGCCACGGCGGCGCCGGTGAGGACGAGTTGGCGCAGCTGGGCGCGGAAGTCCTTGACGGTGAAGGCGAGGAGTGACGACGACATGCCCACCACGCTAGGAGCGGAGCACTCCCCCGCACGGCCCCACCAGGCACGATTCCGGGTCAGCCCGGAGTCGTCACCGCGCGTCGCCGGGCGTACCTCTCCGGTAGGACTCGGTGTACGACCGAAGGCGCGGGGCGGCGCCCGAAGAATTCTCGGCCGGTGATGTCGAGAACGCGTGGCCCGCTCCGTCCCCGGTGTGAACGCGACCAGAATGGGCCGCACCACACCGAGGAGAGACACCATGGCCAAGTACCTGCTTCTGAAGCACTACCGCGGCGCCCCGGACGCGATCAACTGCGTCCCCATGGACCAGTGGACGCCGGAGGAGATCACGGCGCACATGCGGTACATGCACGATTTCGCGGCGCGCCTGGAGAAGACCGGCGAGTTCGTCGACGGGCAGGCACTGGCGCCCGAGGGGGCGTGGGTCCGGTACGACGGCGAGGGGCGCCCGCCGGTCACCGACGGGCCGTTCGCCGAGACGAAGGACCTGATCGCCGGGTGGATGGTGATCGACGTCGACTCGTACGAGCGGGCGGTCGAGCTGGCGGGTGAGCTGTCGGCGGCGCCGGGGGCGGGCGGGGAGCCGATTCACGAGTGGCTAGAGCTGCGTCCCTTCCTCGCCGCGCCGCCCACCGTCACGGAGTGATCATGGACGAGGCGCTGCTGCGGGGCCTGACGCCGGGCGTGCTCACCGTCCTCGTCCGCCGCGGAGCGGATTTCGCGGCGGCCGAGGATGCCGTGCAGGACGCGCTGGTGGAGGCGGTGCGGGTGTGGCCGGCCGATCCGCCGCGCGATCCGAAGGGCTGGCTGGTGACGGTGGCGTGGCGCAGGTTCCTGGACGCGACGCGGGCGGACGCCGCCCGGCGGCGCCGCGAGGAGCGCGTGGAGGTGGAGCCGGAGCCCGGGCCCGCCGCTCAGGCGGACGACACGCTGCGGCTCTACTTCCTGTGCGCGCATCCGTCGCTGACCCCGTCGTCGGCGGTCGCGCTGACGCTGCGCGCGGTGGGCGGGCTGACGACGCGCCAGATCGCGGCCGCGTATCTGGTGCCGGAGGCGACGATGGCGCAGCGCATCAGCCGCGCGAAGCGGACTGTCTCGGACGTGCGGTTCGACCGGCCGGGGGATGTCGGGACGGTGTTGCGGGTCCTCTATCTGGTGTTCAACGAGGGCTATTCCGGTGACGTCGACCTCGCCGCCGAGGCGATCCGGCTCACCCGGCAGCTGGCGGCGGCGATCGACCACCCCGAGGTGGCGGGGCTCCTCGCCCTGATGCTGCTCCACCACGCCCGGCGGGCGGGCCGGACGACGCCCGACGGCGGTCTCGTACCGCTCGCCGAGCAGGACCGCAGGCTGTGGGACACGGCGCTGATCGCCGAGGGGGTGGAGATCCTGCAGTCGGCACTGGCCCGGGACCGGCTCGGCGAGTTCCAGGCGCAGGCGGCGATCGCGGCGCTGCACGCGGACGCGCCGACGGCCGGGGAGACGGACTGGGTGCAGATCGTGGAGTGGTACGACGAGCTGGCGCGGTTCAACGACAGCCCGGTCGTCCGGCTCAACCGCGCCGTCGCCGTCGGCGAGGCCGACGGCCCGCGCGCGGGCCTCGCCGCCCTCGCGGACCTGGATCCCACGCTGCCCCGCCACGCCGCGGCCGCCGCGTACCTCCACGAGCGCGCCGGCGACCTGACGACGGCGGCACGGCTCTACGCGGACGCGGCCCACAAGGCGCCGAACCTCGCCGAGCGGGACCATCTGACCCGGCAGGCGGCGCGGCTGAACACACGGCTGCGGGGGTGACGGACGGGGCGGGATCAGATCCCCGGGTCAGGCTCCGGTCCCGAGGCCCGCCCTTCCTCCGCCCTCCTGCCGCGCAGCAGCGCCCTGGCCGCCTCGATCGCCTCCGCCTCCAGGGCCGCGACCGGCACGCTCCAGGACTCCTCCCAGGAGTCCAGCATGCACGAGCAGTGCACGAGCGCGTCCAGTTCCTCGGGGCGGCCCAGGTCGTCGGCGATCTCCGCGCTGATCAGGTGCGCGCCGGAGGCGGGATCGAGCGAGCCGTCGACCATCCGCTCCGCCGTCCAGAGGGCGAAGGCCCAGGCGGCGGCCCGGGGCTCCGCCGGCGCCCGGAAGGCGAGCCCGAGTTCGTCGAGGACCCGCTCGAACAGCTCCGGGGCCTCGGGTTCCTCGCTCCGCAGGAGGCCGGAGAGTTCGGGGAGCGACGGGCTGTCGACGCCGGCGATCAGCGCGTCGAGGCCCGCCCGGATCAGCTGGTCGGAGCCGACGTGCCGTCCGAAGGCTCGCAGTCGCGCGACACGGCCGAGTCGGGTGAGGGCGGCGGCCTGGTCCATCACGTCGGGCTGCTCCAGGTGGAGGCGGCAGGGAGGTCCAACCCTCGCACATGCCAGGCTTGCTCCCGAGCAGAAGTCCCGCGCTGCCGTCCCCGGGGAGGAATGATGAGGCGGACACCGGCCGACGTCGGGTCCGTGGTCGCGCTCGCGCAGGCGCTCGTGCGGCGGCCGAGCCGGGGTGGGGTCGACCCGTACGAGCCGGTGCTCGGGGTGCTGGAGGGGTGGCTGCGGGAGCGGGGACTGGCACAGCGGCGGCTGCGGTCGCCCGGTGGGGAGGTCGTCGGGCTGCTCGTCGAGGTCCGGGGCGGGCGGCCGGGGCCGTGGTGGGTGCTGGACGCGTGTGTGGACACCGCGCCGTTCGGGGACACCGGCCGCTGGTCGTTCTCCCCCACGTCCGGGCAGGTGCGTGACGAGTGGCTGCTCGGGCGCGGGGCGGCCGACTCGAAGCTGGCCGCGGCCCTGTTCTGTCACCTCGCCGCCGAACTCGCGCCGCGTGCGGAGGAGTTCACCGGCGGGCTCGCCGTGCTGCTCGACGTGGACGAGCACACGGGTGCCTTCGGCGGCGCCCGCGCGTTCCTCGCCGATCCGCAGGCCCCGAAGCCGGCTGGGGTGATGATCGGCTACCCGGGCCTGGACGAGGTCGTCGTGGGCGGGCGCGGGCTGTGGCGGGCGACCGTCACGGTGTACGGCGAGGCCGGGCACTCCGGTGCGCGCCGGGCGGGCGTGGGGGCGATCGGGCGGGCCGCGCACCTCGTCGGTCTCCTCGACGCCGCCGAACTGCCCGGCCCGGACCGGGACTCCGGCTTCCCGCTCGGTCCGAGACTGACGGTGACCGCGTTCCACGGCGGCGAGGGCTTCTCCGTCACCCCTGACCGGGTGGATGTCCACGTCGACGTGCGGACGACGCCGGAGTTCGGTGCGGGGGCCGCCGCCGGGCTCGTACGGCGGGAGGTCGCCGCGCTCGATGCCGTACGGCCCGGGCCGAGGCCGACCGGGATCGCGGAGGTGGCGGACTGGCCGGCGTACCGGCTCGACGCGGGGCGGCAGCCCGCGGCGGCGCTGCTCGCCGCCGCCAGGGACGCCGGCCTGGTGGTGCGGGCGAAGACCGCCGGGCCGTCGAACATCGGGAACCTGCTCGCCGGTGCGGGGATCCCGGCGACGGCGGGGTTCGGTGTCCCGTACGAGGGGCTGCACGGGATCGACGAGCGGGCCTCGCTCGCCGAGCTGCCCACGGTGTACGCCGTGTACCGCCGGGCCGTACTGGACCTGCTGGGCGCGGCGGGCTGACCCCGGTCAGGGCTCGGGCGGGGTGGTGTCCAGGACGCGGTCGATGAGGCCGTACTCCAGGGCCTCCGCCGGGGTGAGCCAGCGGTCGTCGGCGAAGTCCCGTACGACCTGGGCGACTTCGCGATGGGTGAAGTCCGCGAGGAGGTCGGCGATGCGGTCCCGGCTGTAGCGCAGTTCCTCGTGCTGCGGGCCCTCGGTGGTGCCGGTGGGCGGCTGGGCGAAGGCCGGCAGGTGGAGCATCATGCGGGCGTTGGGGAGGGCGTAGCGCTTGCCCGGGGTGCCGGCGGAGACGAGGAACTGGGCCATCGAGGCGCAGTGGCCGAGGCCGATGGTGACGACGTCGTTGTCGATGTGCCGCATGACGTCGTAGATCGCCATGCCGGCGGACACGGATCCGCCGGGCGAGTTGATGTAGAGGGTGACGGGGCGGGCGTTCTCGGCGGCGAGGAGCAGCAGCTCGGCGGTGATGCGGTCGGCGGTCGCGCCGGTGATCGGCTCGCTGATGTGGAGGATGCCGTGCCGCAGCAGCCGCTCGACGACGGGGTCCGTGCCGGGACCGCCGGCCGGCTCGTCGGGGGCGGAGCTCATACCGGGCTTCTCCCTCCTGTGGCGAGGGGACGGGGCTCGTGCCGCCCTCGTACGGCATACCTCTGCAGGGGTTCCCCGCGGCCCGCCCGGCATCACAGCCGCCAGCCGATCGGAGCAGCGGCCCGGCTCCCGCCCCCGCATCCTGGGAGCGCTCTCAAAGCCGCCGTCCAGCGTCTATCCTGATCGGCGTCGTACCGGCCGTGCGGAACGGAGGATCGAGGAGTGCCTGCCTTGCCCGAGGAGACCACGGAGCCGTCCCGCCCCACCCTGGAGGCCGTCGCGGCACGGGCCGGAGTGTCCCGGGCGACGGTCTCGCGGGTCGTCAACGGCGCCGCGGGGGTGCGGCAGCCGCTGGTCGACAAGGTGCGCGAGGCCGTCGAGGAGCTGGGCTACGTGCCGAACCAGGCCGCGCGTTCCCTGGTGACACGGCGGCAGGGCGCGGTCGCCGTGATCATCGCGGAGCCGGAGTTCCGGATCTTCTCCGATCCCTTCTTCGAGCAGCAGGTGCGCGGGATCAGCCGGGAGCTGACCGCCCGGGACACCCAGCTGGTGCTGCTGTGGGTGGAGGGCCCCGGGGACCACGGGCGGATCGCGCGCTATCTGGACGGCGGGCATGTGGACGGGGCCCTCGCGTTCTCGCTGCACAGCGACGACCGGCTGCCGGCGCTGATCGCGCGCAGCCGGGTCCCGGCGGTGTTCGGCGGCCGGCCGGCGGCCTCGGGGCCCACCGTGCCGTACGTCGACTGCGACAACCGGGGCGGGGCACGGGACGCGGTACGGCATCTGGTGTCCCTGGGACGGGAGCGGATCGCGCATCTCGCGGGTCCGCGTGACCAGACCTCGGCGCTCGACCGGATCGCCGGCTACCACGACGTGCTGGTGGACGCGGATCCGGAGCTGCTGTGCCAGGGGGACTTCACCCGGGAGAGCGGGGCGCGCGCGATGGCCGAACTCCTCGACCGGCGGCCGGACGTCGATGCCGTCTTCGCCTCGAACGACCTGATGGCGGCGGGCGCGCTGCGGACGCTGCGCGAGCGCGGGATCCGGGTGCCGGAGGACATCGCGGTGGTCGGTTTCGACGACATGGAGTCGGTGGTGCGGGAGACCGATCCCGCGCTGACGACGATCCGTCAGGACATCGAGGGCATGGGGCGGTTGATGGTCCGGCTGCTGATGCGGCTGCTCGACGGGGCGGCGGACGCGGCGACGGCCTCGGTGATCACGGAGACGAGTCTGGTCCGGCGGTCCTCCGCCTGACGGGAACGGACGAGGAGGCGGCGGCGCGGCCACCGAGGCCACGCCGCCGCCCTCAAGCCCGGGCCTGCGCCCGGGCCCGAGCCCGGGCCCGGGCCCGTCTCAGTCGTACGGGATGACGAGGACGGAGTCCGCCGCGCCGGTCCTCAGCCGGGAGTCGGCATTGCCGATGGCGCTCCAGACCTCCAGGCGTACGGTGCCGCCGGTCAGGTTGCCGAGGGTGCCGGTGGCGGTCTGCAGGCCGCGGTTCTGGTTGTACTCCTCCCAGCCGGTCACCGGGTCGGTGGCGAAGTAGTGGTAGGTCTCGGTGCGGTCGAAGGTGCCGTCGCCGGTGAGGTCGTAGCTGACGCGGACCTGCTGGCCGAGGCCGACGACGGTGCCGGCGTCCACCGGGAGGCGGAACGCGGTCGCACCGCCCGCCCTCAGCGTGCCGTTGACGCCGCGGGCCTCGTAGACGAGCGGGCGGTAGGGGGTGCCGTCGTGGTTGGTGCCGCCGGCCGACGGGATGACGTCGCTGCCGGGCGTGGTGTCGGTGGCGGTGGTGAGGGTGCCGCCGGAGCGGGGGCGGAAGGTGTTGCCGGTGGACGGCTGAGGGTCGGGATCGGGGTCGGTGCCGCCGGTGCCGGTTCCGGTGGCGGTGGACCGGGCGGGGACGGTGAGGGTCTTGCCGTCGGAGAAGGTGACGGTGCGGGCCGTGGCGCCGTGGTTGTGGGCGGCGTAGGTGCGGACGCCGTTCTTGCTGAAGACGGCGGAGGTCGGCAGGTCGCCGGTGACCGACGGGTCGGGCGCGCCGAGGGCGTCGAGGGTGGTGATCCAGTGGTAGGTGTGGGCCTTGGACTCGCCCGCCTCGGGGGTGTACGCGGCGCTGCCGGCGTCCCACTTGGCGCGGGCGGCGGCGGGGTCGGCGAGGGACTGGAACTCCCAGAGGATGTCGCGCCATTCGACGGCGGGGCCGCCGTTCTCGCGTTCCATCTCGGCGATGTTGCGGCGGACGGCGTCCTTGCGGGCGGCGAGCTGGAGCGAACCGCCGGTCACCGGGAGGACGTTGATGCCGTGGATCTCCTCGGGGTTGGCGGTCCACCAGGTGGAGTAGGCGGCGCCGCTCCCCCAGACCATGCCGACGGTGTCGTGGGCGAAGGAGCCGGGGAAGACCTGCTGGTCGGCGTCGAACCAGTACTGGGCGACGGCCTCGCCCTCGGTGGCGAGGAGATAGCTGCCGAGGTCGCGCAGGGTGGTGTCGCCGGTGGCCGATCCCCAGAGGACGAGCGCAGCGCTGAGGTTGGTGGACTCGGAGGACGACTCCTGGTTGTTGCCGGCGGCGAAGCCCTGGTGTCCGGAGGCCCAGCTGTGGCCCGCGTAGACGTCGAAGCCGCGCAGGAAGGGGAAGGCGCCGTCGGTGCGGCTGGGGTTGGCGGTGTCGCGGATCAGGGTCTTGACCATGCCGCCCCAGGCGGAGTCGGCGGCCCAGCCGGGGTCGTACTGGGCGACGATCGCGGCGGCGAGGACATAGTAGCCGTAGTGGAAGTGGTGGTCGTTGAGTTCGGTGTCGCTGCCGTAGGAGGCGGGGTAGCCGATGAGGGTGCGCCAGTTCTGGTCGTACGAGAACTCGTTGGCGCCGCCGGCGGTGAACCAGTCCTGCAGCCGTCCCTTGAGGAGGGCGAGGAGACGGTCACGGGTCGCGGTCTCGCCGATCTGGTCGGCGACGGGGACGAGTTGGGCGAGTCGGCCGAGTGCCTTGCCGGTCCAGTAGGTGTCCACGGCCCCGTTGAGCGGGTCGGCGGAGTTGACGACCTCGTTCAGGTGGCCGCGCAGCCGGGCGGTGTCGACGGCGTCGGTGCGGGGCAGCGCCGGCAGGACGGGAGCGGCCTTCTGGACGGTGGTGAAGGCGGTGGCCTCGCGGACCTTCATGGTGCCGCGCGGGGAGACGTACGTGTACGGCGTGAGGGCGTCGGTGGTGTGCAGCCACTGGTGGCGGTAGAGGGCCTGGAGGGTGCCGCGTTCGGTGCCCTCCCTGGCCTCGGTGGTGAGGGTGTAGGTGGCCCGCACGGTGCCGCCGGTGGCGCTCCAGTCGACGCGGGAGCCGGTGACGAAGCTGAAGGCGTACTTCCGGTAGGTGGCGAGCGCGTCGGTGGAGGGCAGTACGGCGACGGAGAAGTAGTCCCGGCCGCCGAGGCCGGCGCTGATGGTGCTGCCGTTGACGGTCCAGTCGCTGCCGGTGGGCGCGAAGAGGGCGTAGTGGTGGCCGGCGACGGTGATGCCGAGGACGTTGCCCTGGTCGGCGAAGACGGCGGGGGTGCCGGCCGTGGTCACCTGGGCGTTCCCGCCGGCGCCCCGGGCGTACACGAAGGGACTGCCGTGGCCGATGGTGGTGCGCAGGGTGCGGGTGCCGTCGGACCAGTAGGGGGTGACGGTCCAGTCGGACCAGGCGTCCGCCCTGGTGTCGGGGGCGTTGAGCCCGGCGAGCCCGACGGTGAGGTCGCGCTTGTGCGCGAACTCGTACTGGCGCCCGTCGCCCACGATCGCGGGGCTGGTCGGGTAGCCGATGTCGAGTCCGCCCGCGGTGGCCTGGTAGGTGAGCGGGTGCCCGTACATGGGGGTCGAGTAGGGGTTGTCCCCGTAGCGCTGGAAGGCGAGTGAGGACCACCAGTCGTTGGTGGGGACGGGCCTGCCCTGGGCGGCCGGGGTGACCTTGGGGGTGACGGGCGTGCCGGTGTTGGTGGTGGGGCCGGAGGTGCCGGCCGGGCGGCTGTCGGAGTAGCTGCCGGCGCCCACGGGGACGCCGGCGGCGGCCGCGGGGGCCGCACCGGGACCCAGGCCGTATGCGGCGAGGGCGGCGGCCAGGGCGGTCGCGAGGAGGAACGAGGCGGCGTGGCGCGGGTGGGGGACTCGCATGGGGATACACCTCGGGTCGGCAGGTGGGGTGACGACGTGCGGGTGACGACGTGCGGATGAGGACGCCCGGATGACTACAGGTGAGAGCGCTCTCAGACGGCTGGAAACGTAGGGCGCTCCGAACAGTGGTGTCAATACATGACGCAACATCTGAAGTCCGTGCGGTTTCAGGGCCGTTACGCGTTCGACTCTTGACGGAAAGCGCACACCCCGGGCACGCTCCCCTCGCAGCTTGAGAGCGCTCTCAATCACGCGCTCTCGTTCGGTCCCGAAGCCAAGGGAGGCTTCCCATGCCCACTGCCCGAGCCGCCGGAAGAACCGCGGGAGCCCCCCGGAGGGCCGCCGTCCGCCTGGGGGCGGTCGCGCTCGCCGGGGTCCTGCTCGTCGCCTGCGGGGGTTCGCCGGACGGCGCCTCCGACAGCGCGGGCGGCGAGGTCACGATCACCGTGGACCTGTTCGGTTCGTTCGGCTATCAGGAGGCCGGGCTCTACGCCGAGTACGAGAAGCTGCACCCGGGCGTGACGATCAAGCAGACGGACACCGAGGACGAGGCCGACTACTGGAAGTCGCTGCAGACCCGGCTGGCCGGCGGCGGCGGTCTCGCCGACGTCCAGGCGGTCGAGGTCGGCCGGATCGCCTCGGTCGCACAGCAGCAGGCCGACCGCTTCGAGGACCTGCGCAAGCACGGCGCGGACCGGCTCAAGGGGCAGTTCTCCGAGGCCAAGTGGGCCGCCGCCATCGGGAAGAACGGCGAGGTGCTCGGTCTCGGCGCGGACATCGGCCCGGAGGCGATGTGCTACCGCAGCGACCTCCTCGCCGCGGCGGGCCTGCCCAGCGACCGCCAGGAACTCGCCCGCAAGTGGTCGACCTGGGAGGGCTATCTGGACCTCGGCCGGCAGTACAAGGCGAAGGCCTCCGCCAAGAGTGCCTGGCTGGACAGCGTCGGCAGTCTCTACTCGGTGATGATCGGGCAGGAGAAGGAGCGCTACTACGACGCCTCCGGGAAGCTGATCTGGGACACCAACCCGGCCCTGAAGAACGCCTGGAACACCTCCGTCACCGCGGCCCACGACGGGCTCAGCGCCAGACTCGACCAGTGGTCGCCGCAGTGGAACCAGGCCTTCTCCGCCGGCTCCTTCGCCACCCTCCCCTGCCCCGCCTGGATGCTCGGCTACATCAAGGGCCAGGCCGGTGACGCGGGCAAGGGCAAGTGGGACATCGCGAAGCTGCCCGGCGGCGCGGGCAACTGGGGCGGCTCCTACCTCACGGTGCCGCGCGCCGCGAAGCACAAGAAGGAGGCCTGCGAGCTGATCGCCTGGCTCACCGCCCCCGCCCAGCAGGCCCGGCTGTTCCAGAAGCAGGGCAGCTTCCCGTCCGCGACCGCCGCCATCGGACAGATCGCCGGCGCCACCGACCCGTACTTCTCCGGCGCGCCCATCGGCAGCATCTTCGGCGACGCGGCGAAGGGGGCCCCGGTGCAGGTGCTCGGCGTGCACGACCAGAGCGTGGCCCAGCAGATCACCAACGCCCTCGGCGAGGTCGAACGCAAGGGCACGGACCCGAAGCAGGCCTGGGCGAACGCCGCCAAGGGCGTCGAGAACACCATCGGCTGAGCCGGCCCCGCTCCGCTCCCCCGGTCCGGCGCCGTGCCCGCTCCTTCGGTCCGGCGCCACCCCGTCCGGGCCTCCGCCCCGCCCTCCCCCGGGGCGGTGGCCCTGTCCCCCTCCCCCTCACCCCTCCCTCCCGAAGGGCCGCAGCGTGACCCTGACCGCACCGACGACCACCGGACCGAGGGCGGCGAGCCCTCCGCCCGCGCTGCGGCGCGCCTGGCGGAAGGCCTCCCCCTACGCGTACCTCGCCCCCTTCTTCACCCTCTTCGCCGCCTTCGGGCTCTTCCCGCTGCTCTACACGGCGTTCGTGTCGCTGTACCGGGTGGAGCTGCAGACGCCCGGTGAGATGGAGTGGCGCGGGCTCGGCAACTACACGGCGCTGCTCGGCGACGCGTACTTCTGGACGGCGCTGCGCAACACCTTCACCATCGGGGTGCTGTCCACCGTGCCCCAGCTGGTGATGGCGCTGGGTCTCGCCCATGTGCTCAACTACCGGCTGCGCGGGCGGACGTTCTTCCGCACGGCGATGCTGCTGCCGTACGCGACCTCCGTCGCCGCCGCGACGCTCGTCTTCGCGCAGCTCTTCGGCCGCGACTTCGGACTGGTGAACGTCGTCCTCGGGCTGGTGGGCATCGACCCGGTGGACTGGCAGACCGGCACGGTGGCCTCCCAGGTCGCGGTCTCCACGATCGTGATCTGGCGCTGGACCGGCTACAACGCGCTGATCTATCTGGCCGGCATGCAGTCCATCCCCCGGGAGCTGTACGAGGCCGCGGAGATGGACGGGGCCTCGCGGTGGCGCCAGTTCTGGCATGTGACGCTGCCCGGGCTTCGCCCCACGATCGTGTTCACGGTCGTCGTGTCGACGATCGGCGCGACCCAGCTCTTCGGCGAGCCGCTGCTCTTCGAGGGCTCGGTGTCGGGCGGCATCTCGCACCAGTACCAGACGCTCGGCCTCTATCTGTACGAGCAGGGCTGGGGCTTCTTCCACCTGGGGCGGGCGGCGGCGATCGCCTGGGTGATGTTCCTGCTGATCCTGCTGGTCGTCGGGGCCAACGCCCTGGTCGCCCGGCGCCGTTCCCGCAAGGAGGCCGGCCGATGACCGCACTCGCCGCACCGCCCCCGCCCGTCCGGGAGTCCGCTCCGGAGCGGGTCACCCGGCGAGGCCGAGGCCGAGGCCTGCGCCGCTCGGGCGCCGGTCGCACCCTGCGGGGCGGGAAGCTCGTTTACGCGGTCCTCGTCCTCGCGGTCCTCGTCTCGGCGTTCCCCTTCTACTGGACGCTCGTCGCGGCAAGCCGCTCCAACGCCGACCTGGCGAAGGTGCCCCCGGCGCTCCTTCCCGGCCCGAACCTGGCCCACAACATCCAGGCGGTGACGCAGGAGGCCGACATCGGCACGGCGCTCCTCAACTCCCTGATCGTCTCCGGGTCGATCACCCTCGGCACGGTCCTGTGCTGCACCCTCGCCGGGTTCGCCTTCGCCAAGCTGCGCTTCCGCGGCCGGGGCGCACTGCTCGCGATCACCGTCGGCACCATGATGATCCCGCCGCAGCTCGGCGTCATCCCGCTGTTCATGCTCATCGCGAAGCTGCAGTGGGTGAACCAGCTCCAGGCCGTCATCCTGCCCGGACTCGTCTCCGCGTTCGGCGTGTTCTTCATGCGCCAGTACCTGGTGCAGTCGCTGCCGGACGAACTGATCGAGGCGGCCCGGGTCGACGACGCCTCCACCGGCCGGATCTTCTGGTCGATCGTGATACCGATCGCCCGGCCCGGCATGGCCGTGCTCGGCCTGCTCACCTTCATGACCGCCTGGAACGACTTCTTCTGGCCCGTCGTCGCCCTCTCCTCCTCCGAGCCGACCGTGCAGGTCGCCCTGCGCCAGCTCGGCGGAGGCTACGTCAACGACCAGTCCGTGATCATGGCAGGCACCCTGCTCGGCACCCTGCCCGTGCTCCTCGTCTTCGGCCTTCTCGGCCGGCAGATCGTCGGCGGGATCATGCAGGGCGCGGTCAAGGGCTGACCGCGAACCGGGCGCCCACCCCTCTTCCGAATCTCATCGGCCTTCTCTTCACTCTCAGGGAGTCGTGTCCTCATGACCATGCCGCTCCGCTTCCCGCCCGGGTTCCGCTGGGGCACCGCCACCGCCGCCTACCAGATCGAAGGGGCCGCCCGCGAGGACGGCCGCACGCCGTCCATCTGGGACACCTTCAGCCGGACGCCGGGACGGGTCCGCAACGGCGACACCGGCGACATCGCCGCCGACCACTACCACCGGACGGCCGAGGACATCGCGCTGCTGCGCCGGCTCGGTGTGACGGACTACCGCTTCTCGATCGCCTGGCCGCGCGTGCAGCCGACCGGCCGGGGTCCGGCCGTGCAGCAGGGCCTGGACTTCTACCGGCGGCTCACCGACGACCTCCGCGAGGCCGGGATCCGGCCGGTGGCCACGCTCTACCACTGGGACCTGCCCCAGGAGTTGGAGGACGCGGGCGGCTGGCCGCAGCGGGAGACCGCGTACCGCTTCGCCGAGTACGCGGGGCTCGCGGCCGAGGCGCTCGGCGACCGGGTGGCGACCTGGACGACGCTCAACGAGCCCTGGTGCGCCGCCTTCCTGGGGTACGGCAGCGGGGTGCACGCCCCGGGCCGCACCAGCGCCGTCGCCTCCCTGCGGGCGGCGCACCACCTCACCCTGGCGCACGGCCTGGCGGTCGGGGCGCTGCGCGCAGCCGTACGTCCTCAGACGGACCCGGCCGAGGTGTCGCTCACCCTCAACCTCCATGCGGTGCGGGCCCATTCGGACGAGCCGGGCGACCGTGACGCGGCCCGCCGGATCGACGCCGTCGGCAACCGGATCTTCCTCGACCCGGTGTTCCACGGGCGTCTGCCGAAGGACCTCGTCGAGGACACGGCGCAGGTCACCGACTGGTCCTTCGTACGGGACGGGGACCTCGCGACGGCGGCCACGCCGATCGACTCGCTCGGCATCAACTACTACTCCCCCACCGAGGTCGCGGCCGGTACGGAGACGGACCCCGGGGAGCCGTCGCCGTGGGCGGGTGCGGAGCGGCATGTGCGGTTCGTGCCGGTGGCCGGGCCGCGCACGGCCATGGACTGGCCGGTCGACGCGGACGGACTGTACGAGCTGCTGGGGCGGCTGCGGGACGAGCTTCCGGGTGTGCCCTTGATGGTGACCGAGAACGGCGCGGCGTACGACGACTACGCCGATCCGTCCGGCCAGGTCAGGGATCCCGAGCGGGTCGCCTATCTGCACGCCCATCTGTCCGCCGTGCACCGGGCGTTGGCGGACGGCGCCGATGTGCGCGGCTACTTCCTGTGGTCGCTGCTCGACAACTTCGAGTGGGCGTACGGCTACAGCAAGCGGTTCGGGATCGTGCACGTCGACTTCGCCACGCAGCGGCGCACCTTGAAGGACAGTGCCCGCTGGTACGCGGACGTCATCGCCCGGGGCGGCCTGCTCACGTCCGGCTGACGCGGGCGGCGACGGGCAGGCCGGGTCACCCGCCGAGGACGACCTGGTGGCCGGTCAGCTCGAACTCGACGCCGTCCGCGGTGGAGCGGACGGCGGTGATGTTGATGTTCTGCGGGAGCGGAATGCGCCAGGTGTACGGCTGGGGCGCGAGCTCGGGGACGCGGATCTGGAACTCGTCGGCCGCCACCGCGATGCTCGCCGCGGTGTCCTTGGTCTGCCCGTCCTTGGTGCCCGTGATGCGCAGCGGCGCCTCGGTGGCGGCGGCACCGCCGGAGGCCGGGGCGGTGCCCTGGGCGACGGTGAGGGCGCCGCCCTGGTCGATCAGCCGGGACAGGACACCGGACAGGGCGTCGTATCCGATCGTCACGCGGCCGGTGACCAGGTTCGCGTCGACACGGCGGGAGCTGAGGGAGCCGGCGGCGAGGTCGTGCAGCTCGAGGTCGAGCCGGCGGATGCCGAGGTGGTCGCCCTGGGCGTTCGTGGTGGTGTTGACCGAGAAGTTCCCGGCGCTCAGGGTGACGTGGTCGAACTCGAGGGAGGCGGCCTGGGTGAGGAACGGGAATCCGTGGATCGACAGCTCGGTGAAGCCGTTCGTCGAGTTGCCGTAGCCGTACTTCTCCTGCGCGAGGGCGACGGCCTCCTTCTCCGCGTAGTGCACGGCGATCCGGTCCACCGCGATGAACAGCCCCGCGAGTATGCCGAACACGATCAGCAGCACCTTGACCCAGCGCCGTCCCATCCCCGTACTCCCCCGTTTCGCACCGCGCCCCCGACGGGCGTCGGCTCGTCACCGGCCGTACTCATGACCGGGAGTCGATCTTATGTCGTACGGATGCGGGGGCTTCCACCCGCCCGGCAGGCGTGTTTCCCGAGACGCGGCACGGCCGGGAAAGTATGATCAAGCGATGTCTGACATGACCGAAACCACGCCTGGCTGGCTGTCGGCGGACGAGCTGAACACCGCCCGGGGCAGCATGCCGATCCTGTACGTCGAGGCCGTGCCCGTGCGCGTGGACGACAGCGGCGAAGTCACCAGCATCGGCCTGCTTCTGCGGATCGGCGCGGACGGAACGATCAGCCGCACGCTCGTCTCCGGCCGTGTCATGCACCACGAGCGGATCCGCGACGCGCTGCTGCGGCACCTGGAGAAGGACCTCGGCCCGGTGGCGCTGCCCCGGATCCCGTCCTCCCTCCAGCCGTTCACGGTCGCCGAGTACTTCCCGACGGCCGGCATCACCCCGTTCCACGATCCGCGCCAGCACGCGGTCTCGCTCGCGTACGTCGTCCCGGTGACCGGCGACTGCCGGCCGCGCCAGGACGCCCTGGACCTGGTCTGGTTCAGCCCGCAGGAGGCGGCCTCGGCGGCGGTGCAGGGCGAGATGCCCGGCGGGCACGGGGCGCTGCTGCGGCAGGCGCTGGCTCATGTGGGGCTGGCGTTCTGAGCTCATGACCGGCCGGCGGGCCCGGCTGTCGGGGCGCTGAACCCCGTCGGACTGTCGGTGGCGCCGCGTAGGCTTTCGGCCGCTGGGACGAACACGGCCTTCGGGGGCGGGGAATGACGGTGGACACGGAGCGCGCACGGGCCCTCGGCTGGGGGTCGGTGCTCGACGGTGTGGTGGTGTACGCGCAGGGGGCGCTGTGCACGCGGCTGGCGCGTGGGGTGGTCCCGCCCGGCGGCCGGGTGCGGGTGACGGGTCTGCCGCGGGTGGCGGACCCGGCCTCGCTGCGGGTGCGCGTGGTGGGCGGCTCGGAGGTACGGGTCACCGAGGCGCGCGTCGAGATCGCCGCCGAGCCGGTCGCGGACGGCGGCGGGGACGCGTTGCGCCGTGAGGCGGAGCGGCTGCGCGAGGAGCAGACGCGCGTGCGGGCACGCCGGGACCGTCAGTCGGCCCTGATCGAGGAGGTCGCGGCGCTGCGTCCGGTCGCGCCGCCGCGCAGACGCGACGATCCGCAGCCGCACCGGCCCGCGCCGGTCGAGGCGTGGCTGGATCTCACGGAGTTCGTGGACGAGCGGCTCGCCCGGCTGCACGCCCGGCTCACCGAGCTGGAGGAGGAGCTCCAGGACCTCGACCACGAGGCGGAGGTCCTGGAGGACCGGATGGCCCGCGCCTCCGACGCCCGTCCGGACGCGCACGTGGACACCACGGTGAGCGCGGTCCTCACGCTCGACGGCCCGGTCGGCCGGGAGGTCGAGCTGGCCGTGGAGTACGGGGTACCGGGTGCCGTGTGGGTCCCGTCGTACCGCCTGGACGCCCGGCAGGGCGACGGCGGCGGCCGGCTGGTGCTGCGGGCCTCGGTCGCCCAGCGCACCGGCGAGGACTGGACGGGGGTACGGGTCGCCTTCGCGACCGCCGATCTGAGCCGTCGCAGCGACCTGCCCCGGCTCGCCTCGATCCGCGTCGGGCGCAGCCGGCCCGCACCGGCCCCGGCGGGGTGGCGCGAGCCGCCGGCCGGGCTCGGCGATCTGTTCTCCGGGTACGACGCGACGGGTCCGAAGCCGGGACCGCGCGGGCCGTTCGGCCTGCCGGCAGCGGTCGGGGGCGGAATCGGGTCCGGGTCCGGGTCCGGGGGCCCGGCTCGGAAGAGGGCCAGGAGCGGGGGTGGGTTCGGCGCCCGGCCCGAGGCCGCGGTCCCCCGGCCCGTACCGGCTCCCGCCGCCGTGATGCCGCCGCCTCCGCCTCCGGCGCCGGGTGGTCCGCAGGCGCCGGGTGGTCCGCAGGCGCCCGGCGCCGCGCCCCGCGCCGCCTACGGCGGCAGCCCGTACGGAGGCGCGTACGGTGCGCCCCCGCCCATGCAAGGGATGCCCGCCCCGGCCGCCGTACCGCCGGCCGCCGAACCGGTGGCCGGGCCGCCGCGGCCCAGCGGTGCCGAACTCGACTACGCGACGCTGGTGCTGAGCGGTCCGGACGAGCCGGCGGCCCGCCGGGGGCGGCTGTTCCCGGGGACGGCCGCGGCCGACCCGGTGGCCGCCGAGCACCGGCTGCGGGCCGAGAAGGTGGCGGGGCTGCTGCCGCTGCCCGGGCACGCCGTGCGGCCGCGCACGTCGGCCGGTTCCTTCGACCACCGCTACGACGCGGCGGCCCGCGCGGACATCCCGTCCGACGGCACCTGGCACACCGTCACCGTCGGCGAGATCACGGTCGGTCTGCGCACGGAGTACCTGTGCGTGCCGTCCGTCGAGGAGACCGTGTACGCGACGCTGGTGCTGTCCAACACCAGTGGGCAGGCGCTGCTCGCCGGCGGCATGGAGGTGGCGGGCAGCGACGGCCTGATGGTGACGGCGGCGCTGCCCACTCTCGCGCCCGGCGGCGAGCGTCGCGTGGGCCTCGGCCCGGCCGACGGGATCCGGGTGACCCGCCGGACCCGGCTGCACGAGTCGACGGCGGGCCTGCGCGGCGGCACGATCGTCCTGGACCACCGGGTGCGCGTCGAACTGGCCAACACGCTGGCCCGGCCGGTCGTCGTCGAGGTGCAGGAGCGGGTTCCGGTCAGCTCTAGGCGGATGTGAAGATCCAGGAGCGGGCCGACTGGACCGATCCCGCACACCGTGAGGACGGCGGATCCGGCGCCGGCCCCGAGCCGGAGGCCCTCGCCCTCGGCACCCGCCTGTGGCGGGTCGACCTGCCCGCCGGCGCCACCGCCGCACTCGACGGCGGCTACGAGATCCGCATCCCGGCCGGCAAGGCCCTCGCCGGCGGCGACCGGAGGAGCTGACAGACATGACCACGACCTCGCACACGAACGCCCCGGCGGCCGCGGACACGCCGCCGATCGCCCTCCCCGTCACCGCCGTCACCTGTCTGGAGGACCGCGCCCACATCGAGCGCACCGCCCGGCTCTCGCTCGAAGCGGGGGTGCGGCGGCTGCGGCTCGGGCCGGTCAGCGCACTGGCCGTCGACCGTACGCTGCACGCCGAGTTGACGGCCGAACAGGCGGACGGGCCGCAGGGTGCGCTCGACGTCCTCGACGTGCGGATCGTCCGGGAGTGGACCCCGCGCGGACCGCGCCCGTCCGACGACGACTCGGCCCTGCGCCGGCGCGTCCACGCCCTCACCACCGAGCGGGCCGCGCTGGAACAGCGGCGGGACCGGCTGACGACCCGGCTCGACCTGCTCGGTCGGCTCGCCGCCGACCTGCTGCGGGAGATCGGCGAGGGCACGGGACACGGGGAGACCGACCCCGCGCGCTGGACCCGCGAACTGGACCGGATCGACGGCGAGCGGGACGCGTACGCCGAGCGGTTGCACACCGTCGGCGCGGAGCTGACCAGGGTCGGCGAGGAACTGGGCGCGGCCACGGAGGCGATGTACCGGGCCGAGGAGGAGCCGGCCGAGCTGGTCGGGCACATAGAGCTGACGGTGCGGGCCGCGGCGGCGGGCTCCGCGCGGCTGCGGGTCATCCATCTGACGCCGTGCGCGCTGTGGCGGCCGGCCTACCGGGCGGTGCTCGACGGGGAGTCGCTGACGCTGGAGAGCGACGCCGTGGTGTGGCAGCGCACCGGCGAGGACTGGACCGGCGTCCGGCTGACCCTGTCCACGGCGCGGACCGCGCAGGCGACCGAGCCGCCGAAGCTGGTCGAGGACCGGCTGACGCTGGTCGACCGTTCGGCGGCCGAGCGCCGCACGATCGACCTGGAGGTGCGCGAGGAGACGATCTCGGCGCTCGGGCCGCTGCCGGTGGTCGGGCTGCCGGGAGTCGACGACGGCGGCGAGACGCGGGTGCTGACCGCGCCGGCGCCGGTGGGCGTCCCGTCGGACGGGCGCGCGCATCGCGTACCGCTGAGCTCGTTCACGACGGCGGCGGCGACGGAGTACGCGTGCTCGCCGGAGCTGTCGCCGCTCGTCACGCAGCTGGTGCGGTTCGACAACCGTTCCGGGCACGCCCTGCTCACCGGTCCGGTCGACCTGGTCCGCGCGAGCGGCTTCAGCGGCCGGGGGACCCTCGACTTCACGGCGCCGGGCGCACCGGCGGAGCTGGCCTTCGGCAGTCAGGACGCCTACCGGGTGGTGCGGCGTGTCGAGGAGGCCCGGGACACCACCGCGCTCTCCCAGCGGACCGTCGTCTCGCGCACGGTGCGGGTGCATCTCTCCCGGCTCTCCGGCCCCGGGGAGGAGGACGAGCGGGTGGTGACGGTGCGCGAGCGGATACCGGTCTCGGAGGTGTCGGCGGTGCAGGTCCGGGTCCGCAAGGAGGCGTGTTCACCGCTGCCGGACGAGGTCGACGCGGACGGCATCGTCCGCTGGGACACGGCGCTGCCGCCGGGCGGGCGGCGCACGCTCACCCTCGCGTACGAGATCACGGCGAAGTCGAACACCAGCGGCCTGTAGGGCGGCCGGCCCGCCGCGTCACGCGCGGCGGGCCAGCTGCTCGCGCACCCAGGCGGGGCCCGGGTTCACATGGGGGCGGCCGTCGACGAAGACCGTGGGCACGGTCTCGTTGCCGTCGTTGACCGCCCGCACCGCCGCCGCGGCGTCGGCGTCGCGCCAGATGTCGACCCAGTACACACGCCGTGCGTCCCGCCCGAGCCCGAACCGCAGGCGGATGCAGTACCGGCACCCCGGCCGCCAGTACACGACCGGCCACCCGTCCTCGGCGCTGCGCCGTCGCGCCTCGTCGTGCCGCAGCGGTCGCGGGAAGACCAGCGGCGAGTGCGTCACGGCGATCATGAGGAACACCGCCAGGAGGACGCCGCCTTCGACGAGACTCCCCCGGATGAGCACGGGCGTGGCCACGAGCAGGCCGGCGAGCAGGAACAGGGTCGGCAGGGTCCAGGCGCGTGTCATGCTCACGAAGGTTACGTGAAGGTCAGCGGGACTGGAGGGACTTGACGTTGTCGCCGAAGGTCCAGTTCTTCGAGCCGTCCCAGTTGGCGGACCAGGTCATCAGGCCCTTCAGCTTTCCGGAGTAGCGGTTCCAGGCCTGGGCGACCAGGGACGGGGACATGTAGCCGCCGCCGGCGCCGGGCTGCGCGGGGAGGCCGGGGACCTGCTTGTCGTACGGGACGCGGATGGTGGTGCCCTGGATGACCAGGCCGCGGTCGAGGCAGTCGGTCTGGGCGACGAATCCGGCGACGGTGCCGGCCGAGTAGGAGTCGCCGGAGCAGCCATACATGCTGCCGTTGTAGTACTGCATGTTGAGCCACCACAGGCGCCCGTTGTCGGCGTACTTCTTCACGATCGGGAGGTAGGCGCCCCAGATCGAGCCGTAGACGATGCTGCCGCCGGTGACGTACGCCGTCTCGGGGGCCATGGTGAGGCCGAAGCCGGCAGGCATCCGGGCGAGGACGCCGTCGATGATGTGGATCAGGTTGGCCTGGGAGGCGGAGAGCGTGCCGATGCTGCCACTGCCGACGAGGCCGGTCTCGATGTCGATGTCGATGCCGTCGAAGTTGTTCGCCTTCAGGAGGGGCACGATGGTCTCGATGAAGCGGTCGGCGACGGCCCGCGAGCTCAGGTCGATGCCCGCGGCGGCGCCGCCGATCGACATGAGGACGGTCGCGCCGGCGGCCTTCGCGCGGCACATCTCGGCGGGGGTGGGGACGCGGACGGTGTTGTCCATGCCGTCCTCCCAGAGCACCGTGCCGTCGGAACGGATCACCGGGAAGGCGGCGTTGATGACGTTGTAGCCGTGCGCGGCGAAGCGCGGGTCGTCGATGGGCGCCCAGCCGAAGGGCGGGTGGACGCCGTTGGCGGCGCCGTCCCAGTTCTCCCAGTAGCCCTGGAGCACCTTTCCGGTGGGCTTCGGCTTGAGCGCGCAGGTCTCGGCCGTGACGGTGGCGGTCCTGGCGGGTGGGGCGCCGGCGCTCTCGGCCGCGGCGGGGGCCGCGAGCGCGGTGACGGCGGCGAGCAGGGTGGCGAGCCCCGCTCCGACGGCATGGACGATCCGGTGGCCTGTCATGCGTGCTCCCTGAGCTGTGGGGGGAAGGGCCTGAGCATGAGATGCGGTCCCCACGACCGTAGATTGGTCCAGACCAACCGTCAACACCCGTGCCACGCACGGCGTTTGACGACCCCTCCGCAGCCCCTTCCCTGTCACTCGGGCGGGGCCGGCCGGTCGAGCTCCCGCCCGATCTCCTCCCGCAGCGGGGTGTGTTCGGGGCCGAGCCGGTGCCGCTCGGCGGTCCAGTGGTCGCGCGGGTAGAGCCACACGGGTGCGTGGACGAGCTCGGCGGGCTCCCACGCGTACCGCGGCCAGACGTGGGCGTGCAGGAACGGGTCGCGGTTGCCCAGGATCTCCAGGTTGACCCGGCGGAAGGCGGGGTCGAGGCGTCGGCAGGCCCGCTCGACGGCCTCGGCGAGGCGGTCGAGGTCGGACAGGAAGGCGAGTCGCCTGGGTCGCGGCAGGTCGGAGAGGCGCTGGGCCTCCGGTTCGTCGGTGAGCAGGACCGCGTAGCCGGGCAGGAACTGGACGTCGCCGATCACGGCGAAGCCCGCGTCCAGACGTCGTAGGACCGTCGGATTCTCGCCGCGCAGTGCCGCTCCGATGCGGTCCGCGCGCCAGTCGGCAGGGTTCATGGGGGTGAACCTACCCGGCGCCCCGCTTCGGGCGGGGCTCGGTGATCCAGTGGGCGGCGAGCAGGCCGGAGGCGGCGGTGAGGGCGGCGGCGGCGATGACCGTGGCGTTCAGGCCGAGCGCGTCGGCGAGGAGGCCGGCGAGCAGCGCGCCGGCGGCGTAGCCGAGGTCGCGCCAGAAGCGGTAGGTGCCGAGCGCGTTGGCCCGCCAGGAGGGGTGTGCGTGGTCGGACACGGACGCCATCAGGGCCGGGTAGACGAGCGCGGTGCCGAGGCCGAGGGCGACGGCGGACAGGAGGCCGGCGAGAAGGGGGCGGTCGAGCAGGGCGAGGGCGAGGACGAAGCCGCCGGCCTGGACGAGCATGCCGGTGACGATGAGGGGCTTGCGGCCGATCCGGTCGGCGAGATGGCCGGTCGGAATCTGGCCGATGCCCCAGAGGATCGGGTAGAGGCCCTTGATGAGGCCGACGGCGGCCAGGCCGAGTCCGTGGTCGGTGAAGAGCAGCGGGAAGACGCCCCAGGTCAGGCCGTCGTTGAGGTTGTTGACCAGGCCGGCCTGGCTGGCGCCGCGCAGTGAGCGGTCGCGCCAGGAGGTGCGGGCGAAGGTGGCTGCGAGGCCGGTCTTCTCCTGGCCGGGGACCGGCTTGGAGTGCTGGGAGAGTTCGAGCGCGACATGGGCGGCGGTGTCGCGGACGACGAGGGAGAGACCGAGGCCCGCTACGACGAAGACGACGCCGATGAGTTCGGGGACCGGGCGCAGGCCGTGGCTGGTGGCCAGATAGCCGGTGAGCAGGGCGGTGGCGCCGACGGCGGTGTAGCCGGCGGCCTCGTTGAGGCCGGTGGCGAGGCCGCGGCGAGCCGGGCCGACCAGGTCGATCTTCATGTTGACGGTCATCGACCAGGTGAGGCCCTGGCTGAGGCCGAGCAGGACGTTCGCGGCGACGATCCAGCCCCAGGAGGGCGCCCAGGCGAGCGCGAAGGGGACGGGGACGCCGATCAGCCAGCCGGTGAGCAGCAGTTGCCGGCGACGGAAGCGGGCGGTCAGGGCGCCGGCGGCGAGGTTGGTGAGGGCCTTGGAGAGGCCGAAGGCGATGATGAAGGAGAAGACGGCCAGGTCGCTGGTGAGGCCGAAGACCTCGGTGCCGATGAGCGGGACGGTGGTGCGCTCCAGGCCGACGAGTCCGCCCACGGCGATGTTGACGAGGACGAGGAGTGTGAACTGCGGCCAGTTCTCGCGCAGGCCGAGACGGACGGGGGCGGTGGGCGCCGGGTCGGCGGCGGTCGGCCCGGTGGGGGCCTTCGCGGTGGCGGGCGTCGGGACGGGCGCCTCGGGGTTCGGGGTGGTCACGGGCGCGTTTCCTCCGTGCCCCGGACCAGACGCCGCTCGTGTGCGGCGGCGTACTGGCGGGGTCCGCCGTCGAGGACGGCGACGTCGGTGCGGCCGGCGCGTTCGAGCAGACTGGCGGCGGTCATGGCGCGTTCGCCGTGACCGCAGGCCACCAGCGCGCCGGCGGGGGCGTCGGCGGCCCGGGCGGTGAGCTCGCCGAGTTCGAGGGGGACGGCGCCCGGAACGTGTCCGGCGGTGAACTCGGCGATCTGCCGTACGTCGAGGTACGGGCGGTCGCCGGCCCGGTCGGCCGTGACGAACGGGGTGGTGGCCTGGGCGTTGCCGTCGCCCGCCCAGGCGGCCATGCCGCCCTGGAGCCGGCCGGCCAGCCGCTCGTAACCGATCTTGTACGCCTGCCGGACGAGCTCGTCGGCGTCCTGGTCGGGGTCGAGGACGAAGACGAGCGGGACGTCGTCGGGCAGCAGCCAGCCGAGCCAGGTGGCGAACTGGTCGCGCAGCGCTACGGACAGCGAGCCGGGGATGTGCCCGGCGGCGTACGCGGCGGCCGGGCGCGCGTCGACGACCTGGCCGCCCGTGGCGAGGAGTTCGCGGACCCGGCGGGCGTCGAGTTCGGGGAGCACGGGCTCGGCGGTGAGGACCGCGGGGCCGCGCCGGTTGTGCTCGGCGAGGCGGTCGAAGTACGCGGGGTAGCTGCCGAGGCTCGCGGTGAGCAGACGCACGAACGTGTCCTCGTCGCGGGCGGCGAGCAGCGGGTTGGCACGTTTCTCGGCGCCGACGGTGGAGGTGCGTTCGGTGCCGGGCGGGGCGGAGCAGAAGGATCCGGCGCCGTGGGTGGGCCAGACGGCGGTGGCCTCGGGCAGGGTCGCGAGGCGCCGCAGGGACCGGTACTGCGCGCGGGCGAGCGCATCGGCGCGGTCGGCGCCGAGGAGGTCGGTGCGGGCGGCGGAGTGCACGAGGAGCGATCCGCCGGTGAAGACGCCGAGGGCGCGGGCGCCGTCGAGGAGCAGGAAGGACAGATGCTCGTCGGTCTGCCCGGGGGTGGCGAGGGCGCGCAGGGTGAGCCCACCGAGGTCGACCTCGTCGCCGTCCGCGAGGCCGCGGTGCGGGAAGGCGCGGCGGCCGGCAGCGGAGGCGAGCACCGTGGCGCCGCTGTCGTGACCGAGCTGGACGGCGCCGGACAGGAAGTCCGCGTGCAGGTGCGTGTCCGCGGCGTACGCGACGGTGAGGCCGCGCCGGCGGGCGGCGGTGTGCAGGGCGCGCAGGTCGCGGGCGGCGTCGACGGCGAGGGCGCGGCCGTCGCCGAGGTCGACGAGATAGGCGCTGTTGCCAAGACCGGTGTCGACCAGAGGGATCAGATGGTCGTCGGCGAAGCCCATGGCGGTCCTCCGGGGAGCGGGCGGTGGCGGGGCGGGAAGGCCCTCGTGCACGGGGTGGCCGGGCTCCTCCCTCTCACCTACAATAATCCATGGAATCATGGAGGATGTCATGACGGAGACCACCCGGGCCGACTCGAAGGCGCGGCTCTACGAGGCGTTCGCGGCCAGCGGGAAGGCGCTGGCCAGCGGAAAACGCCTGGAGCTGCTCGATCTGCTCGCCCAGGGCGAACGCACCGTGGACGCGCTCGCCAAGGCCTCCGGGCTGAACCTGACCACCGCGTCGGCGCATCTGCAGACCCTCAAGCAGGCGGGCTTCGTCGTGACCCGCCGCGAGGGCGTGCGCATCCACTACCGGCTCGCCGGGGACGATGTCGCCCGGCTGTTCGCGCTGCTGCGCAAGGTCGCGGAGACCCACCAGGCCGCCGTGCCCCCCGCTCGCGACGCCTACCTGGGCGAGGACGCCGCCGACGGCCTCGACCGCGAGGAGCTGCGGGCCCGCGTCGCGGCCGGCGACGTGGTGGTGCTCGACGTGCGCCCGGCCGAGGAGTACCGGGCCGGACACATCCCGGGGGCGCTGTCCCTCCCGGTCGACGAGCTCGCCGGGCGCATCGACGAACTGCCCGACGGCATCGAGATCGTCGTGTACTGCCGCGGCGAGTACTGCGTGCTCGCCCACGACGCCGTCCGGCTCCTCGCCGACCGCGGCCGGCGCGCGATCCGGCTCGACGACGGCATGCTCGAATGGCGCCTCGCCGATCTGCCGGTCGCCGCGGGAGCGGACCGCTGACTGCGTCACCCCGGGCGGGACTATCGTGGGGTGACGGCAGAGGAGGGTGACCATGTCCGGACCGACCCGAGCGCCCGACCGTCCGCACCCGTTCTTCGCCCGCTTCTACGCCGCGGTCGCCGGTCCCGCCCTCGACAAGGCCGGAATCGCCGAGCACCGCCGACGGCTCCTCGCCGGTCTCACCGGCGAGGTCGTCGAGATCGGCGCCGGCAACGGTCTGAACTTCGCCCACTACCCGCCCGGCGTGCGCCGGGTCCTGGCCGTCGAGCCGGAGCCGCGGCTGCGCGACCTCGCCGAGGAGGCCGCCCGCACGGCGCCGGTACCGGTACAGGTGACGGCCGGGGTCGCCGAGGACCTGGCGGGGGTGGCGGACGCGTCGTACGACGCGGCCGTGGTCTGTCTGACGCTCTGCTCGGTGACGGATCCGCACGCCGCGCTGGCCGAGCTCCACCGCGTCCTGCGGCCCGGCGGGCAGCTGCGCTTCTTCGAGCACGTGCGCGCCGGAACTCCCGGGATGCGCCGGGTGCAACGCGTGCTCGACGCGACCGTCTGGCCGCTGCTCGTCGGCGGCTGCCACACCGGGCGCGACACGCGGGCGGACATCGAGGCGGCGGGGTTCGAGCTCACCTCGGTCGACACCTTCTCCTTCCCCGAGTCCAAGATCCCCTCCCCCGCTTCCACGCACATCCTGGGCACGGCCGAGCGCCTCCCCGCCTGACCGCCCATCCGTGCGGTGCGGAAGCCGATCAGTTTCGGAGAAGCCGGTGCGGCCGGCCCGTTCCTAGGATGGCAACGGGCCGAGGGACGCCGACCGAAGGACCTGGGCCGGGCCACAGTCGCACAGGGAGACGAGCAGTCATGACGGACGCGAAGAAGGCACAGAAGAAGGCCACCACGCCCACCCGGCGGACGAAGCCGACGGACCGGACGGACGCCGCGGCCGACGGCTTCACCGAGGAGGAGCGCAGCGCGATGAAGGAGCGCGCGAAGGAGCTCCGGGCCGCCTCGCGCGGTGGCTCCCGCGCGAGCAAGGCGGAGAAGGCCGCGGAGGCCGAGGCCGAGGTCGTGGCCAAGATCGCCGAACTGCCGGACGAGGACCGCGTCCTCGCCGAGCGGGTCCACGCGCTCGTCAAGGCCAACGCGCCGGAGCTCGCGCCGCGCCTCTGGTACGGGATGCCCGCCTATGCCAAGGACGGCAAGGTGCTGTGCTTCTTCCAGCCGGCGTCCAAGTTCAAGGCCCGCTACGCCACGCTCGGCTTCAACGACGTGGCCACCCTGGACGAGGGCGTGATGTGGCCGACCGCGTTCGCGCTGACCGGCCTCGACCCGGCGGTCGAGGACCGGATCGCCGCCCTCCTCAAGACCGCCGTCCACTGAGCTGCAGGCGCGACCAGCGGCGTCCCCCTCGCCGTCCGGCATGCCGATGCCGGGGAGCCATGCGGGGTGCCCGGCGAAGGACGGGCACCAGCCCGGGAGTTCGTGGCGCGGGATCAGGCCACGGGATCGGCGGCGATCTCGACGACCTGGACCGGCCCGGCCCGGAAGGCGGAGTTGGCCGTGGCGGCCGCGGTCATGTGCGGGGCGACGTCGTGCGCCGCCAGGGCCTCCCGCGAGGCCCAGTGTTCGACGAGCACGAAGCGGTCGGCGTCGCCCAACACCTGGTGAAGGTCGTACTGCAGGCAGCCCTCCTCCGCCCGTACGAGCGGGGCGAGTCGCTCGTAGGCCGCGATCTGGTCGCGACCGCGGCCGGGGAGCGTGGTGATGTGGACGTGCAGACGAACAGGCTGCGACCGGGGCTGCTGCGAAGGCTGTGACATGGGCAGGAGCCTAAGGCGGGAGCCGTCACGGGGAAACGGATTTCCACTCCCCGGACGGCACCGGGGATGGGAACGAGGACGCACGGCGGACGGACCCACCCGTTCCGGTGGTTTGGCCGAACTCCGCGTAGACCGAATAGATGCCTGAGGCATGTAGTGGTGAGGAAGAAGAGGAAGAACCTGACGATCGCCGTCTGCGAGGACCCCCATGGCCGAACTCGTGGCATTCCCCCAGGACCGCACCTGCCCCTACCACCCGCCCACCGCCTACGATCCACTGCGCGAGGAACGCCCGTTGTCCCGGGTCACCCTCTGGGACGGCAGGCGGGTCTGGCTCGTCTCCGGCCACCAGGCCGCCCGCGCGCTGCTCGCCGACCAGCGTCTGTCCACCGACTCGACGCGCCCGGACTTCCCGATCCCGGTCGAGCGCGCCGCGGCGGTGCGCAGGCGGCGACGTGCCGCGCTGCTCGGCTGGGACGACCCCGAACACAACACCCAGCGGCGGATGCTGATCCCGAGCTTCGCCGTACGCCGGATCGAGGGCATGCGGCCGCGCATCCAGGCCACCGTCGACCGGCTCGTCGACGCCATGGAGGCGGCGGGTCCGCCGGCCGAGCTGGTGGGCGCGTTCGCGCTGCCGGTGCCCTCGATCGTGATCTGCGACCTGCTCGGTGTGCCGTACGAGGACCACGCCTTCTTCGAGGAGCAGTCCCGGCGGCTGCTGCGCGGCCCGACGGGCGCCGACACGGAGGACGCCCTCGCCCGGCTGGAGGACTACCTCGGTGAGCTCGTCGACGGCAAGGTCCGCAAGCCGGGCGAGGGGGTGCTCGACGATCTGGTCGCCCGGCAGCTCCAGGACGGCGCGCCCGACCGCGCGGAGCTGATCCAGCTGGCGACGATCCTGCTGGTCGCCGGGCACGAGACCACCGCGAACATGATCTCTCTCGGCGTCTTCGCCCTCCTGCGGCACCCCGAGCGCCTCGCGGAACTGCGCGCCGATCCCGCGCTCCTGCCCGGCGCCGTCGAGGAGTTGCTGCGCTTCCTGTCGATCGCGGACGGGATGCTGCGGGTGGCGCGCGAGGACGTCGAGGTCGACGGGGCGGTGATCCGCGCCGGCGAGGGCGTGGTCTTCTCGACCTCCCTCATCAACCGCGACACCACCGCCTACCCGGATCCGGACACCCTCAACTGGGACCGCTCGGCGCGCCACCACCTCGCGTTCGGCTACGGCATCCACCAGTGCCTCGGCCAGAACCTGGCCCGCGCGGAGCTGGAGATCGCGCTCGGCACGCTGCTGCGGCGGCTGCCGGGGCTGCGGCTCGCCGCGCCGGCCGACGAGATCCCGTTCAAGCCGGGAGACACCATCCAGGGGATGCTCGAACTCCCGGTCACCTGGTGAAGGGAGCCCGCCCGATGCGCATCACCATCGACACGGACGTCTGTATCGGCGCCGGCCAGTGCGCCCTCGTCTCCCCCGACGTCTTCACCCAGGACGACGACGGCTTCGGCGCCGTCCTCCCCGGACGGGAGACGGTCGAGCCCGGCGGGGGCGGCCCGCTGATCCGCGAGGCCGCCCGCGCCTGCCCGGTCCGCGCGATCACGGTGACGGACGCCGCGCCGGCGTAGCGCGACCGGCGCCCGGTCAGACCTCGCCGTCGCGCAGGACCAGGGCCGCCACCTTGTGGGCCGGCGCCGCCAGTTCGGCGTCCAGGGCGGCGGCGCGGTCCGGGGCGAGGGCGAGTGCGGGCGGGCGCGGCTCGCCGCGCTCGAGGTTGCGGATGCGCAGGTGCGTGGGCGGATGGGTGGAGTCGACGCAGTGGCCGCGGAGTTCGGCGACGCGGCGCAGCCGCTCGTACTCGCGCTCCGGTACGGTCCGGACCTCGGCGGCAACCCGCTCCCACAGCCCCTCGGCCTGGACCTCGCGGCGGGTCCGGCCGCCGACCCGGGTGCGGGCCCCGACGACCTCGCGCCGCAGGGCCGAGTCGATGCTCCGCGAGACGAACTGACGCTGCAGGACCGCGACGGCGGCGGCGTGGCCCGCGGTATGGGCGGCGGCGCCGTCGGCGAGGTACTCGGCGCGCTGGGTGGCGCGCAGGGTCGCCCCGTCCAGGAGGACGGTGAGGCCGTGCACGGCCCAGCGCGGCAGTGCGGTGAGCACGTTGATGAAGGTGTCCGACAGGGTGTCGCCGTCGTCGCTCCGCGCGAGCATGTAGCGCCAGGTGTCGAGCGATCCCAGGGCACTGCCGACGAGGAAGCCGTGGCGGGTGTCGCCGTGGGCGTAGTGCCCGATCTCATGGCCGAGCAGCGCGATCCGCTCCTGCGGGTCCAGGGTGGCCCACAGCGGCATGCCGAGGACGAGGACGCGGCGTCGGCGGATGCCGTACGCGCCGACGGAGGCGTTCACGCTCGCGTCGAGGACGACGAGGTCGACGCCCCGGGTGCCGACTCCCGCGCCGATCTCGTCGATGAGCGCGAAGAGCCGGGGTGCGTCGGCGCGTTCCAGGAAGGGCAGTTCGGAGAGCTCCTTCCGGGCCCGGCCGAAACGGGGGCGGAGGACGAAGGCGAGGGCGAGGAGCAGTCCGCCGACCGCGGGCTGGAGGCCCTCGCCCCAGCGGGCGACGAGCAGCCACAGGCCGAGGACGGCCAGTCCCACGGTGAGGCCGTGCACGGTCAGGGCCAGGACGGTCGCGAGGAGGGCGGCGCCGCCGGTGCGGTGCGAGGCGGCGGGCCCGTCCGCCCCCGGGGCGGCCAGGTCCGCGAAGAGCTGCTCTCCGTACCGGTGCGCGAGGGTCCGGCGCAGCCGCTCGATGCGGTCGGGCTCGGGCTCGTCGGGCACGGCGTCATCGGGGCACACGTTCCAGCCACAGGCGGTGCACCACGCGACGAACCGAGGGTCTGCGGGGACCCGTGCGCCGCAGTCGGGACAGTCGCGCTCGGCCGGTCCGGCGGCCGCCGGACCCGCAGCGGTGACCGTGCCTGTGGCCGCACCCGTACCCGTACCCGCACCCGCACCCGCACCGGTGCTCGTCGGTCTGTCTGATGTGTCCTTCGTCATCCCCACCCCTTGTGATCACGCATGTGGGAGGGGACCTTACCGGCCACGTGCCGAGCCCCCGGAAGCGGCCTCCCGGGGGCTCGGTGTCTCGGGTCCCGCGTGGCGCGGGGACTAGAAGGTCAGGTTCCAGGCGTCGATGCGGCCCGTGTCCTGGCTCGCGATGTCCTGGACGCGCAGCTTCCAGGTGCCGTTCGCCGTCTCGGCGGAGGCGTCGACGGTGTAGGTCTTGGCGACGTTGTCCGTGCTGTCGCTGTTGGTGAAGTCCTCGAGGAGGTAGACGGTGCCGTCCGGGGCGACGAGGGAGATCACCAGGTCACCGCGGTAGGTGTGCTTGATGTCGACACCGACCTTGAGGGTCGCGGGGGCGTTGCCGGTGACGCCGGAGACCGTGATCGGGCTCTCGACGGTGGCGTTGTCGGCGATGGTGACGTCGGTGAGGTTCTCGAAGTACGGGCCGGTGGGCGGCGGGGTCGTTCCCGCGACCGCCTTCAGCGCGTCGACCTGGCCCTCGCCGAAGAAGCCGTTCTTGGTCGCGGTGCCGGTGCAACGGCTGTCGGACGGGCAGGCCTTGTCGGTGGCCTGGGTCGCGAGGGCGTTGCGGATGTCGGCCGGGGTGAAGCCCGGGTTGGCGCTCGCGATGAGCGCGGCGACGCCGGTGACGTGCGGGGACGCCATGGACGTACCGCTCTTCGAGCCGTACTTGCCGCCGGGCAGCGTCGAGTAGACGCCGGTGGATCCGTCGCCGCCGGGGGCGGCGATGTCGATGACGCCGTTGCCGAAGTTGGAGTACGAGGCCTTGGCGCCGCCGCTGGCCTGCGCGGAGACGGTCACGACGCCGGGGAGCTCGGTGGGGATGTCGATGCAGGCGTTGGTGAGGGTGCGGGTGACCGGGGTGGAGTCGTTGGGGCTCTCGCTGTCGGTCGTCTTGTTGGCCAGGTCGTAGTTGGAGTTGCCGGCCGCGGCGACCTGGAGGGAGCCCTTGGACTCGGCGTAGGCCTGGGCGCGGCGGACGCCCTCGATGATGGCGGCCTGGTCCACGTTGTCCGGGCAGTTGAACTGCCACGGGTCCGTGAAATAGCTGTTGTTGGTGACCTTGAAGCCGTGGTCGCCGGCCCACATGAAGCCGCAGACGGTGTTCTCGGCGAAGAACAGGGTGCTGGTGGGCTCGGCGATGCGCACGGAGGCGATCTTGACGCCGGGTGCGACGCCGATGACGCCCTTGCCGTTCTTCGCGGCCGCGATGGAGCCGGCGACGTGCGTGCCGTGGGTGTCGACGTCGCGCCAGGCGCCGGCGCGGGCGTCGGCCTTGCCGTAGGCGCAGGAGACGGAGTCGGCGGCGTCGAAGTTGGGCGCGATGTCCTGGTGCTGGTCGTCGACGCCGGTGTCGAGGACGCCGACCTTGACGGCGGCGGAGCCGGTGGTGACGGCCCAGGCCTGGTCGGCCTTGATCTGCGTCATGTCCCAGCGGTTCGACTCGGTGAGCGTCGTCGTGGACTGGGCGGGGTTGGCGGGCAGCGCCGGGTTGTAGGCGTCGGCGGGCACGTCGGAGGTACGGGTCGCGCCGACCTGCTGCACGCCGGCGACGCCGCGGAGGGTGGTGGCGAAGGAGGCGGAGGTCGAGTGGGCGACGACGACGCCGATGGCGTCGTAGGCGGCGAAGACGGTGCCGCCGTTGGTGGTGACGGCCGAGCGTACGGCGGTGGTGTCACCGGGCGTCGTGATGACGAGGTACGCGCGGGTGCCGGCGGCCCAGGCGGCCGCGGCGGTCTGGGCGGCGGCCGTCCGAGGGGCCGCCCGGAAGGTCTCGGTCTTCGCCGATTCCTTGGTGGTGGTGGCCGCGGTCCGGTCCTGGGCGCCCAGGGGCTGGACGTCGGCCTGCGCCGGAGCGGCGATGGCGACGGTGGTGCCGACGACGGCGGCGACCGCGAGCGGGAGTCTCAGCCGGCTCGATATGTGGGAAAACAATGCGTCCTCCGATGGCCCGGTGGCGCGGGTGGCGCCGGCCGGGCCCTGTGATGTGTGGGGTGGACGCAAGATCCCAGGTCAGCGGGAGCGGAGGGAAGGATTCTGCCCGCCATATCCCTTTCCGTTACCCATTGTTGATCTGACGGAACGCCATGTCAGGGGCGTACGGGGGCTGTTGGGGCATTCCTGCGGTATGTGCACCGGTCTCCGGAAAACCCTTCGGCGGTCGGCCGATCACGGCGCAGAATGACCGCCATGCGGCTTCCCACTCCCCTGCACGTCCTCAACGAGGGCCTCGCCTTCCTCCTGGAGCCGGCGGCCCTGGCCGTCCTCGCGTGGTGGGGCTGGGCGAGCGCCGATCCCGTCGCCCTCCGCCTCCTCCTCGCCGTCGCCGCCCCCGCGGCCGCCGCCGTCCTGTGGGGCCTCTTCGCCGCCCCGAGGGCCCGCGTCCCGGTCCCCCTCCCGGCCGTCCTCGCCGTCAAGGCCCTCGTCTTCGGCGCGGCCACGCTCGCGCTCGTCGCCTCGGACCGCCCTGCCTGGGGGATCGCCTTCGGCGCGGTGGCGGTGGTGAACACGGCCCTGGCGACGGCGGACCGCCGGGCGGCGATGCACCGGACCTGAGGACCGGGAAGGAGGCCGAAGCCCGGCTCAGTCGTTCCAGAGCACCACGGCGTGCCCGGCGGCCGCGGCAGCGTGGAAGTACCGCTGGAGGGACCCGAACACGTCTCGCGCCCAGGCCATCGGCCCTGGGCGAACACGGCGAGCGCCCGGGACATGGAGGAAGAGAGGCACGGAGACGGCTCCGGAGACGAGTCGTGGACGAGGGACTTCTCGGTCCGGTCACTCGGGGCACGGGGCGGCGCGGCGGGGCCGGGACCTCTGCGGTTCCGGCTCAGCGGTCGGTGCGCCGCCGGAGTCGAACGACCGGCGGCCCGGTTCTGTCCGACTCGGGGCTCGCCACCCGGCTGACGCCGGCCGGGGTGCCTCTCTTCCTCACTCCGTTTTCGCCGCCGTCAGGCCTTGGCGGCGCAGATCACGTCGTACGGGCGCCCGATCGCGAGGGTGAGCCGCATGGGCTCGGTCGTGCCGGAGGGGCAGGACTTCGCGTCCTTCACGAGGTCGAGCACCTTGTAGCCGCTGCCGGCCGCGGAGGTACAGGGGATCTCCTGGGCGGTGTCCGTGATGCAGTCGCCCTTCACGAGCTGGCCGCCGCCGGCGCCCGCGTCGCCGGGGTGGCTCGCCGAGAGGTTGCGTCCGCAGACCGTCTTGCTGGGGAGGCCTCCGCCCTTGTTGCCGCCGGAGCCGAAGGTGATCTTGACCTGGATGATGAGGTCGGTACCGGCCGGGCACTGGATGGCGTCCGGGAGGATGCTCGCCTCCATGACGGCGAGCGCCTTGAAGGTGGCGCCGGAGTCGCCGCAGTCCACGGCGCGGTAGCCGTCGGGCCGGTCGTCGGGGTCGGGGCCGCCGCAGTCGCCGACGTTCCAGGAGGCTTCCTTGTCCCCGGAGCCGCCCGCCGAGGAGGAAGAGGACGAGGACGAGGACGAGCCCTGGTCGTCGAAGACCTTGGAGGCGCCGTAGGCGAGGCCGAGGATCACGGCGAGGATCAGCAGCGCGGGCAGACAGCCGCCCTGCCTCCGGGCCGGTGGCGGCGGGGTCGGGCTGGGCATGGCCATGGAGGCTCCTCCTGGTTCGGGGTGGTGCCGAGGCGTGGGTGACGGGCCTCGTGGGGACGGGGCGCCGGAACGGCCCACGGGGAGGGGCCGTCACGGCGATCCGTCACGCTTCCCCCGGGCGCCCCCGGCGCATCCACGGGGACGCGCGGTGTACATGCCATGGTTCCGCTTCGCGGACCCCGAGTGCCCGGCCCGCCCGTCACACCGGTTCGGCGAGTTCGGCGAGTTCGGCCAGGGCCGCCGTCACCGCCTTCACCGACGCCTCCGAGGCGGGGAGCAGCGGAAGGCGTACGTCGGGGGTGGGGATGCGGCCCTGGTCGTGGAGGACGGCCTTCACGACGGCGGGGTTGGGCTCGGCGAACAGGTGACTGGAGAGACGGGCGAGGCGGTGGCCGAGGGTGCGGGCGCGGGGGATGTCGCCGGTGCGCCAGGCGTCGGCGAGGGCCGCGAAGCGGTCGGTGGCCAGATGGGCGGAGGCGAGAATGCCGCCGGTGGCGCCGAGGGCGAGCAGCGGAGAGACGAAGGTGTCGTCGCCCGCGAGGACGGCGAAGTCGTCGGGGAGGTCGCCCAGGAGGGCGACGGTGTCCTGGTCGATGCCGCCGACGGCGTACTTGACGCCGATGACGCCGGGGAGCGCGCCGAGGGCACGGAGGGTGGTGGCGTCGAGGGACCGGCCGGTGCGGTACGGGATGTGGTAGACGATCAGCGGTACGGGGCTTTCGGCGGCGAGCCGTTCGAAGTGGGCGAGCACGCCGTCGGGCGAGGGGCGTACGAAGGCGGGGACGGTGACGAGGGCGGCGGCGATCTCGGGCCGGCCGCCCAGTCCGGCGAGTTCCCGCGCGGCCGCCGCGGTGGCGCCGCTGCCCGCTCCGACGATCAGCGGGGCGCCGCGCCGGCGGCAGACCCGCGCGCAGGTGTCGATGACGGCGGCGCGTTCCGCGGGGTCGAGGGCACCGACCTCGCCGGTGGTGCCGAGCGCGACGATCCCGGCGGCCCCGCCGTCGAGGACGGAGTGCGCGAGGGCGTCGAGCGCGTCGAGGTCGGGGCGCCCGTCGGCGCCGAAGGGAGTGATGAGGGGGACGTGGATGCCGTGCGGAGTGAAGTCCTGTGCCGTGTCTTCTGCCATGTCTTCAGCCATGCCTTCGAGGGTGACGGGCGCCGAACCCTCAGGTCCAGTTCGCTTTTCCGATGGGAACCGTAAGCTGAGCTGATGCTCGATGTACGACGTCTGCGCCTGCTGCGCGAACTGGCCCTGCGCGGCACCATCGCCGCCGTGGCGGAGGCCCTGTCCTTCACTCCCTCGGCGGTGTCCCAGCAGCTCGCGACCCTGGAGCGGGAGGCCGGGGTGCCGTTGCTCGAACGCTCCGGGCGCGGGGTACGGCTCACGCCCGCCGGCGAGAACCTCGTACGGCACGCCGAGGCGGTGCTCGAACGCCTGGAGCGGGCGGCGGCGGAACTGGCCGAGGCCCGGCACGGTCCGGCGGGCCCGCTGCGGATCGGAGCCTTCCCGACCGCGTCCCGGTCGATCGTGCCGGCGGCGCTCGCCCGCCTGGCGGCCCGCCACCCGGCCCTGGAACCGATGGTCTCGGAGACCGATCCGGCGGGCGCGGCGCACGCCTTGCGCGCCGGGGACCTGGACGTGGTCCTCGTCCACGACTACGACCTGGTGCCCGCGCCGCTGGAGCCCGGTCTCGCGGCGGTGCCCCTGTGCGAGGAGGACATGTATCTGGCGTCCCCCTCCCCCGCGCCCGAGGGGGTCGAGGGGCTCGCGGTGCTCGCGTTCCGGCGGGACGCGCCGTGGATCATGCCGGGGCCCGACACGCTGTGCCGGGCGGTGACCGAACAGATGTGCCGGGCCGCCGGGTTCGTGCCCCGGGTACGACATCAGGTGGACGAGTTCGCGACCGTCCTTGCCTTCGTGGCGGCCGGTCAGGGCATGGCGGTGGTCCCGCAGTTGGGAGCGGCGGACCCGCCGCCCGGGGTGTGCCTGACCTCGTTGCCGGTACGCCGCAGGACCCGGATCGCCTTCCGCAGCGGCGCCGGACCGCACCCGGCGGTGGCCGCGCTCACCCTGGCGCTCCGCGAGTCCGTGCCGGAGCGGCTCGGCACCCCGCGCCGGCCGAACGGCGAGAGGGGGCCGGTCCCGGCGCCGTAACGTAGTCCCGGATTCCGCCGTTCCGGACACGCAGACCGGCGGAGACGGCCGGAGGGGAGCGGGACCGATGACGGAACGGGACGGGGACGCGGAGGCGTTCGACACGGGGGCCGAGGCGTGGCGGGAGTGGCAGGAGGAGCCGTGGGGGCGGCTGCGGTACGCCGTGGCCGAGGCGAACCTCGCCCGCCATCTGCCGGCGGCGGTGCCCCTCACCGTACGGCCGGAAGCGGAACCCGAAGCGGGAGCAGCACCGGAAGCGGCACCGGCCGGCGGGGCGCTGCGGGTGCTCGACCTCGGCGGCGGCGACGGTGGGGACGCGCTGGGGCTGGCCGCGCGCGGCCATCACGTCACGCTCGTCGACTACGCGCCCGCCATGCTGGCGACCGCCGCGCGCCGGGCCGTCCGGGCGGGGCTCGGCGACCGGATCACGTGCGTGGCGGCGGATGTCACCGCACTGCCCGGCACGCTGGCGTGCGGCGGCTTCGATCTCGTCCTGCTGCACGGCGTGCTGCCGTACGCCTGCGACACCGCCGGCACCCTCGGGGTGGCGCTCGGAGCGGCCCGGGAGGGCGGGCTCGTGTCGGTGATCGCCATGAACCGGCACTCCGAGCCGCTGCGCGCGGCCGTACGCACGATGGACCCGGACGGTGTGCTCGCGGCGCTCGACGCCGAGACCGTGCACACCGACCTCTTCGACGCGGAGCTGCGGCTGCACACGGAGGAGGAGCTGGACGGCGCGCTGCGGGAGCTCGGCTGCGCCGAGGTGCACCCGTACGGGATCCGGGTGTTCTGCGACTACATCCCGGACGACGCCGTCAAGTTCGACCCCGCCTACTACGCCCGTCTCGAACGCCTGGAGATCGCGACCGCCGGCCGCGCGCCCTACCGGCACACCGCCCGGCTGCTGCACCTCGTGGCCGTCAAGAGGGCGAGCGGGGACGGCGCGGCGGGCGGTCAGAGCAGGTCGGGGTCGGCGAACAGCGCCTCGACCCAGTAGGCGCTCGCCTCGTGGCAGTCTGCGGCCGGGGTGCCGGGAAAGAGCCGGAACCAGGACACGGCGCGCGAGAGCGCGGCCAGCCGGACGGCGAGGGTCGCGGCGCGCCGCAGCTCCGGCAGCGGCATCCCGAGCCCGGTCCAGGGCTCCAGATAGGCGTCGCGGACGGCGGTGACGGACTCGGGGCCGTACCGCTCGCGCACGTCCCTCGCCGGCACGAGGAGGCTGGCGAAGGGGTGGGCGACGTTGGCGTCGCCCCAGTCGAAGAAGGTGAAGCGGCCGGGAGCGGGGGTCAGGACCTGGCCGTCGTGGAGGTCGGCGTGGTCGAGCGAGTCGGGGATGCCGGAGGTGTCGAGCTCGGCGCACCAGTCGAGCAGCCGCGGCCGCCCGGCGCGCAGGGCGCGGCGGGCGTCGGGGGCGAGGGTGGGGTTGGTCTCGACGAGGCCGTCGAAGATCTCCGGCAGGTCGGCGGTACGGGCGCCGGGCACGCCGAGCTCCGTCATGCGGTCGGCGTACGGGGTGAGGGCGCGCTGCATCCGCGCGTACCGGCCGACCGCCGTGAGCCAGTCGGCCCGCCCGGCCTCGCCCCGGTCGAGGGCGCCGCGCAGCAGCGGGCCGCCGTCCGGCCAGAGTGCCCAGCCGCGTGCGGCGTCGACGGCGAGCGGGATCATCACGTGCTCGGGCACCCAGGCGGCGAGCGCGCCGCCGAGGGCGGCCTCGAAGCCCGCGGCCGGGGCGCTCGCCTTGAACCAGACGGCGTCGCGCTCGCCCGGGCCGGTGCGGAAGCGGACCAGGACGGACCAGGGGCGGATGCGGGCCTCGCGCGGGCCGGTCTCGGTCAGCCCGTGCCGGGCGAGGTGTTCCTCCGCCCAGCCGAGCGCGTCGGCGCGCCAGCCGGGCCGCTCCCAGGGCGTGACCGCGTCGGCGAACCGGCCGCGGTCGACGGTGGTCGGCCGGGCCGTCCCGGCGGCGGCCCCGGCGCCGGGGCCGGTCCCTGTCCCGGTCCCTGATCCGGCCGCTGTCTCCCGCTTCGTCCTGGCCTGCGTGTCCCTGCGCATCCGGCGATTGCACCACCGGCGCGCGGGCTGGTGCACCCGGTTTTCGCGCCGGCCCGGGACCGGACGCGGCGGGTCGGTGTCAGTCGCGGTCGGCGGCGCGGGCGGCCTTCCCGGCCCGCTCGGCCTTCTCGGCGCGCATCTCCTTGATGCGGACGTTGTCCTTGCGGACCTCGGCCTGGGTGGCGCGCTCCTTCTGGAGCCACTCCGGGTTCTCGGCCTTCAGGGCCTCGATCTGCTCGGTGGTGAGGGCCTCCGTGATGCCGCCGCGGGCCAGGCCGGAGATGGAGATGCCCAGCTTGGCCGCCACGACGGGGCGGGGGTGCGGGCCGTCGCGGCGCAGGTCGCGCAGCCACTCCGGCGGGTCGGTCTGGAGGGCGTTCAGCTCGGCGCGGGTGACGGAACCCTCGCGGAAATCGGCGGGGGTGGCGTCGAGGTAGACGCCCAGCTTCTTCGCCGCGGTGGCGGGCTTCATGGTCTGGGCGTTCTGGTGCTGCGTCATGCCGACAAGAATATCGGGCAGGTGCGCGGCCGCCGACCACGGCCGGTAATCTGGCCTGGTGACAGGCTCGGACGCATCCCTCGCCCCCGTTCCCGCACCGGCCCAGGAGCCCGACGGCGCCCCGGAGCCGGTCGAGGCCCTCGCGCCCGAGGCCGACGGGCCCGAAGCCGCGCCGCCCGGCGCCGCCGGGCCGTCGTTCCGGCTGGCGTACGTGCCGGGTGTGACGCCCGGGAAGTGGGTGCGGATCTGGACCCAGCGGCAGCCCGACGTGCGGCTCGAGCTGAACCAGGTGACCGCCGCCGAGGCGGAGGGCGTGCTGCGGGAGGGCGGTGCGGACGCCGCTCTGCTGCGCCTCCCAGTGGACCGCACGGTCTTCAGCGCGATCCCCCTCTACACCGAGACGACCGTCGTCGTGTGCCCCAAGGACCATCTGGTCGCGGCGGCGGACGAGGTCACGGTCGAGGACATCGCCGAGGAGATCGTGCTGCACCCGCTGGACGACACCCTGGACTGGGAGCGGCCGCCGGGTGAGCCGGCGTTCGAGCGCCCGGCGACGACGGCGGACGCGATCGAACTCGTGGCGGCGGGCATCGGACTCCTGATCGTGCCGCAGTCGCTGGCCCGGCTCCACCACCGCAAGGACCTCACGTACCGGACGATCACCGGCACCCCGCAGTCGCAGGTGGCCCTGTCCTGGCCGGAGGAGGCCACCACCGACCTGGTGGAGGACTTCATCGGGATCGTGCGCGGGCGGACGGTGAACAGTTCGCGCGGGCGCAGGCCCGACGAGAAGGCGGAGAAGGCGGCGCGAACGGCGAAGCCGAAGGGGCAGGGACAGAAGCAGCAGCCCCGGCAGGGCCAGAAGCAGGGACAGAAGCAGGGACAGAAGCAGCAGCCCGGCGGGGGCGGCCGCCGCAAGGCCGGCGGCGCCGCGCCCAAGAGCTCTCGCTCCGGGAAGCCGCGCCGCCGCTCCTAGCCCACACCGGGCCCGCCCGCCTTCTGCGCTGTGCCGGTACGGGGATCAGGCGGCCGGCTCGGCCGCCGGGACCGGCGAGCACGCCGACGATGCCGCCTGTGGGGCGTGGGGCGGACCGGCAGACGGCGGCGATACTGCGGTCCGGGGTCGTCGAGCGGATTCCCGACCCGGACGGCGGCATCGCCCGGAAGTTCCGCATCACCGAGGAGGGCGCGCGGCTCCTCGACGCCGACCGCAGCTTCGACATCGGCGGCCTGGAGCGGGTGCTCGCCGACTGGACGCCCGAGGAGGTGGCGGGGTTCGCCGCCGTTCTGGAACGCTTCGACCGGGACATCGAACGACTCGACGGGCGGCCCTGGCCCCGCCCCTGACCAGGACCCCACACCGGAGGTAGCCCGCACATGCGCGTCGCCCTGTTCGTCACGTGCGTCAACGACGCCCTGTATCCGGCGACGGGGGTGGCGACCGTCCGGCTGCTCGAACGTCTCGGTGTCACCGTCGACTTCCCGGCCGCGCAGAGCTGCTGCGGCCAGCCGCAGTTCAACACCGGCTACCGCGCCGCGACCGGTCCCCTGGTCCGGCGCACGGTGCGCGCGTTCGAGGGGTACGAGTACGTCGTCACCCCGTCCGGTTCGTGCGCGGCGATGGTCCGCGAGCACTACGGGCGGTTCGGCCCCGAGGCCGCCGAACTCGGGCCCCGGACCTACGAACTGACGGAGTTTCTGGTCGAGGTGCTCGGGGTGACCGACGTCGGCGCGTACTTCCCGCACAAGGTCGCCTACCACCCGTCGTGCCACGGGCTGCGGATGCTCGGGCTCGGCGACCGGCCGCTGCGGCTGCTCCGGGAGGTGCGGGGCCTGGAGCTTGTCGAGCTGCCGGGCGCCGAGGAGTGCTGCGGCTTCGGTGGCACCTTCGCCGTGAAGAACCCGGCGGTGTCGGCCGCGATGGGTACGGACAAGGTGCGCAACGCGCTGGCGAGCGGAGCCGAGGTGCTGTGCGGGGCGGACAACTCCTGTCTGATGCATCTGGGTGGCACGATGAGCCGGATGCGGGTGCTGCCGGGGCTGCGGCCGGTGCACCTGGCGGAGATCCTGGCGAGCACGGAGAAGGAGTCCCTGGCATGAAAGGCACCCCTGGCGTGCGCGGTACGTTCCTGGGCATGCCGGCCTTCCCGGCGTTCCCGGAGGCGGCGCGGGAGGCCGTGCGCGACGAGACGCTGCGCGGCAATCTGCGCCACGCCACCCACACCATCCGCGACAAGCGGGCGCGGGCGGTGGCCGAGCTGGCCGACTGGGCCGAGCTCCGCGAGGCCGGCCAGCGCATCAAGGACCGGACGCTCCGTCATCTCGACCGCTACCTCGTGCAGTTGGAGGAGTCGGTCACGGCGGCGGGCGGCACCGTGCACTGGGCGGCGGACGCCGCCGAGGCGAACCGGATCGTCGCCGGCCTGGTGAAGGCGACGGGCGAGACCGAGGTCGTCAAGGTCAAGTCGATGGCCACCCAGGAGATCGGCCTGAACGAGGCCCTGGAGGCGGAGGGCATCCGCGCCTACGAGACCGATCTCGCCGAGCTGATCGTGCAGTTGGGCGACGACCGGCCCTCGCACATCCTGGTTCCGGCGATCCATCGCAACCGGGGCGAGATCCGCGACATCTTCCGCTCCGAGATGAGCGGCTGGGGCCGTCCCGCCCCAAACGACCTCACCGACACGCCCGCCGAACTGGCCGAGGCCGCGCGCCTGCACCTCCGGGAGAAGTTCCTGCGGGCCAAGGTCGGCATCTCCGGCGCCAACTTCATGGTGGCCGAGACCGGGACGCTGGTCGTCGTCGAGTCCGAGGGCAACGGCCGGATGTGCCTCACCCTTCCCGAGACGCTGATCTCGGTCGTCGGCATCGAGAAGGTCGTGCCCTCGTGGCGGGACCTGGAGGTGTTCCTGCAGACCCTCCCCCGCTCCTCGACGGCCGAGCGCATGAACCCGTACACCACGATGTGGACGGGCACGACCGACGGCGACGGCCCGCGCGCCTTCCACCTGGTGCTGCTCGACGCGGGCCGCACCGACGTGCTCGCCGACGCCACGGGCCGGCAGGCCCTGCGCTGCATCCGGTGTTCGGCCTGCCTCAATGTCTGCCCGGTGTACGAGCGGGCCGGCGGCCACGCCTACGGCTCCGTCTACCCGGGGCCGATCGGCGCGATCCTCACGCCCCAACTGCGCGGCACCGCGAGCGAGATCGACGCCTCGCTGCCGTACGCCTCAACCCTCTGCGGGGCCTGCTACGAGGTGTGCCCGGTCGCCATCGACATCCCCGAGGTGCTCGTGCATCTGCGCGAGCGGGTCGCCGAGGCGGGCGGCCCCGGTCACCGCCTGGAACGCGCGGCGATGAAGGCGGCCGGCTGGGTCCTCGACCATCCGAAGGTCCTTGCCGCCGGTGAACGCCTCGCCTCCCGCACCCGCGCCCTGCACCCGAAGAACCCGCCGGGCGCGTGGGCGTGGACGGAGAGCCGCGACCTGCCCGAGATGCCGGTGGAGCCGTTCCGCGACTGGTGGAGGAAGAACCGCACATGAGCTCCGACGACCATGTCCACGCCACGCCCGGCACCGGCTCCCGGGAGCGGATCCTGGGCAGGATCAGGGCCGCCGTCGCCGGCGCGCCCGAGGCGCCCGAACCCGAGCGGTCCTATCTGCGGCAGCACGCGCCCGACGATCCGGCGGCGCTCGTCGACCTGCTGCACGAGAACCTGGCGGACTACCGGGCCGTCGTCCACCGCACGGACACCGTCGGCCTGGCGGGGCTCGTCGCCCGGCTGCTCGCCGGACACGGGGCCCGGAGTGTCGCCGTACCGCCGGGACTGCCGGAGGAGTGGCTGACGGGGCTGCCCGAGGACGTCGAACTCCGCCCGGACGACGGCGGTCTGACGCCCCACCAGCTGGACGTGACCGACGCCGTGGTGACGGGCTGCGCCGTCGCCGTCGCCGAGACGGGGACGATCGTGCTCGACGGAGGCCCGGCCCAGGGACGGCGCGCGCTCACCCTCGTACCCGATCTGCACGTGTGTGTCGTACGGGTGCCGGACCAGGTCGTGGCGTCCGTGCCGTTGGCGCTGCCGCGCCTCGATCCGCTGCGGCCGCTGACCTGGATCTCGGGGCCTTCGGCGACCAGCGACATCGAGCTGGACCGGGTCGAGGGCGTGCACGGACCGCGCCGGCTGGAGGTCGTCCTCCTCTCCGACTGAGCCGCGGACGAGGCCGCCCTGGCGGGACTAGCGGAACGCGGGGAGGTTGCGGGCGACCCAGGCGGCGAACGGGGCGGCCGGCCGGCCGAGGACGGTCTCGATGTCGGGGCTGATCCGCAGCTCCGCCGGGAGGGGGACGCCGAGGATGTCCAGGGTGCCGGTGACGACCTCCTCGGGCATGAAGCCCGCCAGGTGCGCGTGGGCGTCCTCGCGGGAGAGCTCGATGAAGTGGACCTCCTCCCCCAGCGCCTCGGCGAGGACCGCCGCCTGGCGGCGCGGGCTGATCGGCTCGGGGCCGGTCAGTTCGTACGTGCGGCCCGCGTGGCCGTCCCCGGTGAGCGCCGCCGCGGCGACCGCGGCGATGTCCGCCGGGTCGACGACGGGCAGGGCCACGTCCCCGAACGGGGCGAGGACGGTGCGCCGGGTGCGGACCGACTCGGCCCAGGCGAAGGCGTTGGAGGCGAAGCCGCCGGGGCGCAGGACGGTGAACTCCCGCCCCGACTCGCGTACGGCCGTCTCGAACTCGCGCAGCCGGGCGTGCGAGACGGCGTCCGGGCGGGTCGCGCTGCCCTGCGAGGAGACGAGGACGACCCGCTCGACGCCGGCCGCCTTCGCCGCGTCGAGGAGCGCGCCCGGGTGCTCGCCATGACTGTTGAGCTCGCCGCCGAGCAACAGGAACAGGGCGCGGGACCCTTCGAGGACGGGGCGCATGCTGTCGGCCGCGCCGAGGTCCGCGCGGGCCCAGCGGACGCCGGGCGCGGCCGGGGCGAAGGCCGCGGCGGGGTCGGCCTGCCGGGAGACGGCGACGACCTCCTCGCCGGCTCCGGCAAGCAGTTCCACCAGCGTGCGTCCGACGTTTCCGGTGGCTCCGGTGACGGTGATCATGTCTCCCCCTGGAGTGAGTGGGTGCTGAGCGAGTCAGTAGTCGCCTGGCCAGTCAGCTAGTTAGTTAGTTAGTTGACTGACTTAGGTGAGAGACAGCACACCATGACCGACCGGCGGTTGTCTATAGTCAGTCGGGTGACTGACTCAGTGAATCGACGGACGCGGGCCTCGCAGAAGCGGCAGCGCCTGGTCGCGGCGGCCGCCCGGGTGCTCCATGAGCAGGGCGTCGAGCGCACCACCCTCGCCGACATCGCGCGCGAGGCGGAGGTGCCCGTCGGGAACGTCTACTACTACTTCAAGACCAAGGACGACCTGGTCCTGGCCGCGCTCTCCGAGCACCGCGCGTATCTGGCGCTGCTGACCGAGCGCCTGGAGAAGCTGCCGGATCCGCGCGAGCGCCTGAAGGGCCTGGTCGAGTCCTGGGTGGAGCAGCGAGAGGTGGCGGCGCGGCGCGGCTGCCCGACGGGCACGCTGGCGGTCGAGCTCGACAAGCGGGCCGACGGGACGCTGGACGCCGAGGCGGGGGCGGTGATCCGGGAGCTGCTCGACTGGGCCGGGGCGCAGTTCCGGGCCCTGGGCATGGCGGACCCGGAGGGTCTGGCGCTCACCCTGGTCGCCGCGTACCAGGGGATGTCGCTGCTCGCCAACGCGCTGCGCGAGCCTGAGGTGATGAGCCGCGAGGGGGCACGGCTGCTCGCGCGGCTCGACGCCCTGACGGCGCCCGACGGACAGCTCTGACCGAGCACTGAGCGCCGGGCGCCGCGCGGGTCCGTTCAGAGGTCGAGCGGCAGCCCGGTGTAGTTCTCGGCGAGTTCGGCGGCGGCGTGCCGGGAGCCTGCGATGCGGTCGAGCTGGGAGAGCTGGAGCCGGGTGTCGAAAGAAGCCTGGTCCGGGTCGGCGTGGAGGGTGGTGGTCATGAAGTACGAGAAGTGCTCGGCGCGCCAGACCCGGCGCAGGCAGGTGTCGGAGTAGGCGTCGAGGAGTTCGGCCGAGCCGGTGGCGTGGTGGTGGGCGAAGGCGCGCGCGAGGACGACGACGTCGGCGGCGGCGAGGTTGAGGCCCTTGGCGCCGGTGGGCGGGACGATGTGGGCGGCGTCGCCGGCCAGGAACACCCGGCCGTGGCGCATGGGTTCGGTGACGGAGCTGCGCATGGGCAGGACGGACTTCTGGGTGACGGGGCCGCGGGCGAGGCGCCAGCCGGGTTCGGCATTCAGGGAGAGGCGGGCGTCGAGCTCGTCCCAGATGCGTTCGTCGGGCCAGTCGGCGGGGTCGGTGCCGTTGGGGACCTGGAGGTAGAGCCGGCTGACGGCGGGCGAGCGCATGCTGGCGAGGGCGAAGCCGCGCTCGGAGTGGGCGTAGATCAGCTCGTCGTAGACGGGCGGGGCGTCGGCGAGGATGCCGAGCCAGGAGTAGGGATAGGTGCGCTCGTGGGTGCGGCGCAGGTGCGCGGGGACGGCGTGCCGGGTGACGCCGTGGTAGCCGTCGCAGCCGACGACGTAGTCGCAGTCGAGTATCCGCGCGCGGCCCTCGTGGGTGTAGTGGACGCGGGGGCGGTCGGTGTCGGCCCCCTCGACGGCGGTGACCTCGGCCTCGAAGAGCAGCGGGCCGCCGTCGGCGAGCTGGAGGGCGACGAGGTCCTTGACGACCTCGGTCTGGGCGTAGACCCAGACGCGCCGGCCGCCGGTGAGGGTGGGGAAGTCGATGCGGGTGGCGCGGCCGTCGTGGCGGAGTTCGATGCCGTCGTGCGGGATGCCCTCGGTGTCGAGACGGGCGGCGGCGCCGGCGGTGCGCAGGGCGTCGACGGTGGCCTGTTCGAGGATGCCGGCACGCTGCCGCCGCTCGACGTAGTCGCGGTCCCGGCTCTCCAGGACGACGCTGTCGATGCCGGAGCGGTGGAGCAGCCGGGCCAGCAGCAGGCCGGAGGGGCCGCCGCCGATGATGCCGACGGTGGTGCGCATGGAATCTCCTCGTCGCCGTGGATCACGGGCTTGTTGGCGTGGTGACTGGCCGACACAACCAGCCTGTTCGCATAGTGAAGAGACTTTCACTATGATGGGAGTCTGGTCGCGGCCGGGTGTGCCTGTCAACGGGCTGCCGCACCCCCGTCCTCGTCGTGTTCACTTCGGGGACCGAAGATCCACCACGGAGAGCCGAGCCCATGCCATCGATCGACGCGTCCATCGACGACTCCGCCGCCGCGGCCCCGCCCGAGGCGGTGACGCCGCTGCTGCGCGGGATCTGCGTGCTGCGCCGGCTGACCGAGGCGGGTGGCGGGCGGATGCCGGTCGGCGAGCTGGAGCGCGCCACCGGGCTCGCGCGCTCCACGGTCGACCGGATCACCGGCACGCTGGCCCGCATGGGGTACGTACGGATCGAGGGGCGCGACGTGGTGCTCGCGCCGCCGCTGCTCGAACTCGGCAACGCCTATCTGGCCTCCGTACGGCTCCCCGGCCTCCTGGGCGGTCTCGCCGACGCGCTCGCGGACGAGCTGGACGAGTCGGTGTCGCTGGCCGTGGCCGACGGCGACGGCATCCGTTTCGTGCACCAGGCCACCCGGCGCCGCGCGATGTCGGTGAGCTTCCGCATCGGCGATCTGCTGCCGGCCGAGCGCACCGCGCCGGGGCTGCTGTTCGCCTCCGAGTGGGACGCGTCGGGCTGGGCGCAGTGGCGGCAGCGGCGGGCGGGCGATCCGGCGGGGCGGGGCTTCCCCGCCGTGCCGGCGGGCGGGCGGACGGGCGCCGTGGACTTCGCCGAGCGGGCCGCCGAGGCGGCACGGCTCGGCTGGGCGCTCGACGACCAGCTGGTGGAGCCGGGCCTGGTGGCGCTCTCCGTGCCCGTACGGGACGGGGACGGGCGGATCGTCTGCGCGCTCAGCACGGTCAGCCACACCAGCCGGCACGACACGGACTCGCTGCGCACGGCGCTGCTGCCGCGGCTGCGGGACGCGGCCGGCGCGATGGAGCAGGCGTTGCGCGAGGCGCCGGCGGAGGAGCCGGCCGCGCCCAGCGGGCTCGCGGCGTGGACCTCGGCGTCCAAGCAGGAGCTGGGGCGGGAGTTCGTGGAGTCGCTGGCACGCGGGCTCACGGTGCTCACGGCGTTCGGCGCCGGCCGGGCGGCGCTGCCGCTGACGGCGGTCGCGGAGGCCACGGGTCTCGCGCGGGCGACCGCGCGGCGGGCGCTGATCACTCTGGAGCACGTCGGCTGTGTGGCGGTGGAGGGGCGGGAGTTCCGGCTGACGCCGCGCGTCCTCGATCTCGGTTTCCCGCCGCTGTCGCGCACGACGCTCACCCGGATCGCGCAGCCGCACCTGGCGGATCTGGCCGAGCGGGTGCGCGAGTCCACGTCCCTGGCGGTCCTGGTGGGCGACGAGGTGCAGTACACGGGCCGGGTCGAGACCAGCCGCATCATGAACGTCCACATCACCCTGGGCACCCGCTTCCCGGCGTACGCGACCTCCATGGGCCGGGTGCTGCTCGCCGGCCTGCCGGACGGGGAGCGGGCGGCGCGCCTGGCGGCGGCCGAGCCGCGGGCCCTGACCCCGTACACGGTGACGGATCGCGCGGAACTCGGCACGCTGCTCGACGGCGTGGCGCGGGCGGGCTACGCGCTCGTCGACCAGGAGCTGGAGGAGGGTCTGCGGTCGATCGCGATGCCGGTACGGGACCGGGCCGGGCGTGCGGTCGCCGCGGTGAACGTGGCCCTGCACGCGAGCCGCCGCTCCCCCGAGGAGTGCGTGACCGAGGTGCTGCCGGAGCTGGCGGCGGCGATCGCCGGCATCGAGGCCGATCTGCATGTCACGGAGCGGTTCGCCCGCGTGCCCGCGTGCTGAGGACGCCGATGGTGCTCGGTGGTGGTCACTCGCCGTCGGGTTCCTCCAGGACGCGCTGGGCCACGGCGAAGGCGGCGTTGGCCGCCGGGACGCCGCAGTAGACGCCGGTCTGGAGGAGGACGGCGGCGATCTCGGCGTCGCTGAGTCCGTTGCGGCGTGCCGCGCGCAGATGGAGGGCTAGTTCCTCGTGGTGGCCGTGGGCGACGAGCGCGGTGAGGGTGACGAGGCTGCGTTCTCGGCGCGTGAGGGTGGGGTCGGTCCAGATCTCGCCCCAGGCGTAGCGGGAGATGAAGTCCTGGAAGCGGGCGGTGAGCGGGGTCTGCCGGTCCTGGGCGCGGTCGACATGGGCGTCGCCGAGGACTTCGCGGCGGGTTTTCATTCCGCTCGGAGCGGAACGAATCCCGAAGTGCGCGCGGAGGGCGGCGGTGACGGCGCCGGGCTGTTCGGCGGGGGCCAGGTGGGAGGCGCCGGGGAGTTCGGTGAGCGCGGCACCGGGCACGGCGTCGGCGATCTCGCGCAGATGGGCGGGCGGCGTGGCCGGGTCCTCGCGCCCCGCGATCAGCAGGGTGGGCGCGGTGATGCCGGCAAGCCGGTCGCGCAGGTCGAAGGCGGCGAGCGCGTCGCAGCAGGCGGCGTACGCGGCGGGGTCGGCGGTGCGGTGGTCCTCGACCAGCCGGGGCACGCCGAAACCGGGGGTGAACCAGCGGGCCTCGGCGGTGTCGGCGAGCCGGGCCAGGCCCTCGCGGCGCACGTCGGCCGCCCGGGCGCGCCAGGGTTCGGCGCCGCCGAAGTGGGCGGAGGAGCAGAGCACGGCGAGCCGGTCGAGACGATCGGGGTGGTGGGCGGCGAGGTGGAGGCCGACGGCGCCGCCGAGGGATACCCCGGCGTACGAGAAGCGGTCGGCGCCCAGCGTGTCCGCGAGGTCGAGGACGAGCCGGGCCAGGTCGGCGACGGTCGCGCCCGGCCCGATGAGATCGGCGGGCGAGCCGCCGTGGCCGGGCAGGTCCCATCTCACGACCCGGTGGGTGGTGGACAGTTCGGGGGCGACGACGTCCCACAGGGCGATGGAGGTGCCGAGCGAGGGCCCGAGGATGAGCACCGGGGCACCGGCGGGTCCTTCGGCGCGGTGGTGGAGGGTGGTCGCGGTGGTGGTCAACGTCGCTCCAGGGCGCGGTCGGTGAGGATGCCGGCGTGTCCGGTGGCCCGGGTGGGGTCGGCGAGGACGGCGAGTGCGGCGGGGTCGAGGCCGGTGGACTCCGCCTGTTCGGCGAGGAGTTCGGCGAGCGGTCGGCCCTCGGTGCGGGTTCGGGCGGCGAGTTCGGCGACGAGCTTCGTCGCCGCGGCGCGGCCGAGCCGGGGGGCGAGGGCCGTGGCGAGGCGTTCGGCGACGAGGAGGCCGCCGGTGCGGTCGAGGTTGACGCGCATCGCGGCCGGGTCGACGTGGAGGGTCTCGACGAGGGCGGCGGTGTGGTGGGCGGCGCCGCCGGCGAGCCGCAGCAGCTCGCGCAGGGGTTCCCATTCGGCGTGCCACGCGCCGGCGGGCCGTTCGTCCTCGGCGGCCAGACAGCCGTAGAGGCTCGCGGCGAGGTGCGGGGCGCGGCGGGCGGAGGAGGCGATCAGGGTGGCTCGGACCGGGTTGGCCTTGTGGGGCATGGCGGAGGAGCCGCCGCCGGTGCCCTCGGCGAGCTCGCCGATCTCGGTCCGGGACAGGGTGAGGACATCGGCGGCGATCTTGCCGAGCGCGCCCGCGGTGAGGGCGAGGACGCCGGCCAGGTCGGCGATCGGGGTGCGCAGGGCGTGCCAGGGCAAGAGGGGTGCGGCGAGGCCGAGTTCGGCGGCGTACGCGGCGGGCAGTCCGGTGGCGTCCCCGTCGGGGTGGTGGTCGGCGAGGGCGGCCAGGGTGCCCGCGGCGCCGCCGAGCTGGGCGGGCAGCCCGCCCCGTACCGCATCGGTCCGGTCGCGGGCGTCGAGGAGGAGCGCGCGCCAGCCCGCGGCCTTGAGCCCGAAGGTGGTGGGGACGGCGTGCTGGGTGAGGGTGCGGCCGGGCATCGCGGTGTCGCGGTGGGCTACGGCGAGGGCGGCCAGGGCCTGCTCGGCGCGGGCGAGGTCGTCCAGGACGAGGCCGAGGGTGCGGGCCGCGACCAGCATGGCGGCGGTGTCCAGGATGTCCTGGCTGGTCGCGCCCCGGTGCACGTACGGGCCCCACTCCCCCGCCGCCTCGGTCAGTTCGCCGACGAGCGGGATGACCGGATTGCCGCCGGCGCGCGCCCGCAGGGCGAGCCGTCGCGGCTCGAAGCGGCCCGGGTCGGCGGCCGCCTCGGTGATGGCGCGCGCCGCCTCAACGGGCGCGGCGCCGATGGCGGCCTGAGCGCGGACGAGGGCCGCCTCGGCGTCGAGCAGGGCACGCAGGAAGGCGCCGTCGCCGGTCGCGGCCTCGGCGGGCAGGCCCGCCCGTACCGGGTCGAGCAGGCCTGCGTCGATGACGTATGGAAGGGAGGCGTACGGAAGGGCGGCGTACGGAAGGGGGGCGCCCGGGTCGCGGGCATCCGGGTCGGCGGTCACGGGAACTCCAGGAAGACCGTCTCGCCCTCGCCCTGGAGGCGGATGTCGAAGCGGTGGGTGCGGTACGGCTCCTCGGCGGCGATCAGGGTGGCGCGCCGGTCGGCGGGGAGCCGGTCGAGCAGCGGGTCGGGGCCGTCGGCGAGATAGGCGCGGGTGTAGAGGTGGTGGAGCAGGCCACGGGCGAACACGCAGACGGAGATGTGGGGTTGACCAGGGTTGCCGGGCGGCAGGGTGTGCAGGGTGTAGTGGCCGTCGGCGTCGGTGGCGACGCGTCCGAAGCCGGTGAAGTCGGTGCCGTTGCGCCCGAGGTGGCCGCCGGTGACGGGGTCGCGGCGCAGCGAGCCGGGCGCGCCGCTGAGGGAGCCGTCGGGGGCGGCCTGCCAGAACTCCAGGAGCGCGTCGGGGACGGGGTGGCCGGCGCCGTCGAGGACGTAGCCGTGCAGGGTGACGCGGTCGGGGTGCCCGGCGGGGGCGACGCACTCGCCGTCGGGGAACGGCAGGGCGTAGCCGTAGAACGGGCCGACCGTGTGGGACGGCGTGGGCAGCGGCCGGGCGGCGGGGTGGGCGGTGTTCATCGGCCTTCCTCCATCCAGGTGGCGGCGGGTCCGTCGAGGACGATGTCCCAGGCGTAGCCGAGGGAGAACTCGGGGACGGACAGGGTGTGTTCGTAGCGGGCGACCAGCCGGTCGCGGGCCGCCTGGTCGGTCACCGAGCGGATGATGGGGTCGCCGGCGAGCAGCGGGTCGCCGGGGAAGTACATCTGGGTGACGAGGCGCTGGGTGAACGCCGTACCGAACACCGAGAAGTGGATGTGGGCGGGGCGCCAGGCGTTGGTGTGGTTGCGCCAGGGGTAGGCGCCGGGCTTGATGGTGGTGAAGGTGTAGCGCCCCTGATGATCCGTCAGGGTGCGTCCCACGCCGGTGAAGTGGGGGTCGAGCGGGGCCGGGTGGCGGTCGCGGTGGTGGGCGTAACGGCCCGAGGCGTTGGCCTGCCAGAGCTCGATGAGCTGTCCGCGCACGGGCCGCCCCTCCCGGTCGAGGAGCCGGCCGGTGACGGTGATCCGCTCGCCGAGCGGCTCTCCGGCGTGCATCCGGGTGAGGTCGTTGTCGTGCTCGGTGACGTCGGTGGGCCCAAAGACCGGTCCGGCGAGCTCGACCGCCTCCGGGTCGCCGCCCGCGTCGACGGCGACCAGCGGCTGCCGGGGGTGGCGGAGCAGTGAGCTGCGGTACGGGGCGTAGTCGCGCGGCGGGTGGTGGCGGGGCGGGGCGCCCGCGGCGAGCGCCGCGTCGTAGGCGCTCTGGAGGGCCGCCATCTCGCGGTCCATGCGGTGCTGGGTGAGTTCGTCGTCCATGCGGCGGGTTCTTTCCTCTCGGAGCGGAAAGGCGGGCAGGGTGGCGGCGGGGCGACCTGCTCAGGCGTGGGCAGGGGCCTCGGAGGCAGGGGCCTCGGGGTCCTCGGCGCGGTCCGCCTCCGGCGGGATCGGCTGCCGGTCCGGGCCGAGGACCGGGGCCGCCGTCAGGGCCGCGACCCGCCCGGCGGTGACACCCGGCGCGGTCTCGACCAGGACGAGGCCGTCCGGCGTCACGTCGAGCACGGCGAGGTCCGTGATGACACGGTCGACACAGGCCCGGCCGGTCAGGGGCAGGTCGCACTCGGCGACGATCTTGGGGGTGCCGTCCTTGGCGGTGTGGGTGAGGACGACGATCACGGTGCGGGCGCCGTGGACGAGGTCCATGGCGCCGCCGATGCCGGTGACGAGGCGCCCGGGCACGGTCCAGTTGGCGAGGTCGCCGCGGGCGGAGACCTGCATGCCGCCGAGGACGGCGACGTCGACGTGACCTCCGCGGATCATGCCGAAGGAGAGCGCGGAGTCGAAGTAGGCGGCGCCGGGCAGGACGGTGACGGTCTCCTTGCCCGCGTTGATGAGGTCGGGGTCGACCTCGTCCTCGGTCGGGTAGGGGCCGGTGCCGAGAATGCCGTTCTCCGAGTGGAGGACGACCTCGACGCCGGGCGGCAGGTGGTTGGGGATGAGCGTGGGCAGGCCGATGCCGAGGTTCACGTACTGGCCGTCGCGCAGTTCGCGGGCGGCGCGCGCGGCCATCTCTTCGCGGGTCCAGCTCATCGGGTGGTCCTTCGTGTCGGAGACGCGACGATCGTGCGCCGTTCGATTCCCTTGTCCGCGGCCTGTTCGGGGGTGAGCGCGACGACGCGCTGGACGAAGACGCCGGGCAGGTGCACCTCGTCGGGGTCGAGGACGCCGGGTTCGACGAGTTCCTCGACCTCGGCGACGGTGACGCGGCCGGCCATGGCGGCGAGGGGGTTGAAGTTGCGGGCGGCGGCGTGGAAGACGAGGTTGCCGTGCCGGTCGCCGCGGGCGGCTCGGACCAGGGCGTAGTCGGTGCGGATGGCGCGTTCCATGACGTACGGCACGCCGTCGAACTCCCGTACCTCCTTGGGCGGCGAGGCGAGCGCGACGCCGCCCTCCCCGTCGTACCGCCAGGGCAGTCCCCCGTCGGCCACCTGGGTGCCGACGCCGGCCGGGGTGTAGAAGGCGGGGATGCCGCAGCCGCCGGCGCGCAGTCGCTCGGCGAGGGTGCCCTGCGGGATGAGCTCGACCTCCAGCTCCCCGGCCAGGTACTGGCGGGCGAACTCCTTGTTCGCGCCGATGTACGAGCCGGTGACGCGGGCGATCCGGCCCGCGGCGAGCAGCACGGCGAGGCCGCTGTCCAGCGCGCCGCAGTTGTTCGAGACGACCCCCAGTCCCCCGACGCCGCGGGCGTGGAGCGCCTGTATCAGGGCGGTGGGTACGCCGCTGAGGCCGAAGCCGCCGACGGCGAGCGTCGCCCCGTCCGGAACGTCGGCCACCCCCTCGGCGGCGCCGGTGACCACTTTGTCCATGGGAAGCCTCTCGTCCTCGCCGACGACCGCGTCGACCGCGAATGAGTCGGTGGAATCGATCGATGAAATTAGTCAGTGCACTGAGCATCTGCGCCGACCGGGCCATGCTGGCAGCCGTGTGCGCCACCGTCAACGGGTTCCGGGCGAACGGGCCCGGCCGGGATCGGGGCGCCGGGTATCGTTCCGTGCACCGACCAAGCGGCAGGCACGGCTGAAGGAGCGCACGATGGGCGCGGTGGATCTGACCACACACCCCGGACACCTGGCCCGGCGACTCCAGCAGGCCCACCATCTGCTGTGGACGACGGTGGTCTCGGAGGAGATCACCTCACCGCAGTTCGGCGTCCTCAACGCCCTGGTCGCCGAACCCGGTCTCGACCAGCGGACGGTGGGCGAGCGGGTGGGCCTCGACCGTTCGACGATCGCCGAGGTGGTGAGCCGGCTCATCCGGCGCGGCCTCCTCGACAAGGTGCGCGACCCCGAGGACGGCCGCCGCTTCCTGCTCCGCCTCACGGACGAGGGCACCCGGACCCACCGCCGCCTCATCGTGCGGACGGCGCGCATGAACCAGATCTTCCTGGCGCCCCTCTCCCCCGAGGAGCAGACCCAGTTCCTGTCGCTGATGCGCCGGGTGTCCGACGCGGCGGAGCAGTTGCGGGCGCCGGCGGAGCCGGTCGCCGCCACCTGAGGGTCCGCGCCGAAACCCTCGGTGCACTGACGACCGGACGACCGGCCCCGGCCCCTCGCGGCCCCTCAGCCCGTCAGCAGGGGCTGCGCCCCGTGCAGCACCCGGTCGATCCGGTCCCAGGTGGCGGTGTCACGGGCCACCGGCGACAGCGTCTCGCCCTCCCCCGTGCCCCACTCCCGGGCGAGCGCGACGGGATCGGTGCCGTTGACGGCGGCAGCGGCCAGGGCGGCGGCACCGAGGGCGACGAGTTCGGTCGCGGCGGGGACGACGAGGGGGCGCCCGGAGAGGCGGCGGACGGTGTCGGTCCAGGTCCGGCCCCGGGCGCCGCCACCGACGATGCGCAGGGGCCGGTCCCGTACGGCCGGGTCGGCGGGGTCGAGCCCGCAGGCGGTGAGCACCTCGTCGAGCGCGCGGAGCACGGTGAAGACGGCGCCCTCGTAGGCGGCGCCGAGCAGGGCGTGCGGGGTGGTGGCGTGCCGCAGGCCGGTGAGGAGGCCGGTGGCGTGGGGGAGGTCGGGGGTGCGTTCGCCGTCGAGGTACGGCAGGAGGACGAGGCCGTCGCCGGGTGCGGCGTCCTCGCGGTCGAGGCCGAGCAGGGCGGCGATCCGGTCGACGGCCAGGGTGCAGTTGAGCGTGCAGCCGAGCGGCAGGTAGCCGCCGTCGGCGGCGGCGAAGCCGGACAGACCGGGGCTCGCGGGCCGGGCGCGGGTGGCGGCGAAGACGGTGCCCGAGGTGCCCAGGCTGACCACCGGGTGGTCGAGCAGCCCGCCCCCACCGAGGCCGAGTCCGACGGCGGCCGCCATGTTGTCGCCGGTCCCGGCGGCGACGGCCACCCCGGCGGGCAGGCCGAGGGCCTCGGCGGCAGCGCGGGTGAGGGTGCCGACGCGGGTGGCGCCGGTGGGAGCGACGGCCGGGAGCAGGGTGGGGTCGAGGGCGATGAGGGCGAGGAGCTCGGGGTCGTAGGCCGCGCGCCCGGTGTCGTACCAGCAGGTCCCGGAGGCGTCGCCGGGGTCGGTGACCGCGGCGCCGCCGAGCCGTTCGGTGAGGAAGTCGTGCGGCAGACGGACGGCCGCCGCGCGGTCGGCGACGGCGGGTTCGTGCTCCCGCAGCCACTGCCACTTGGCGGCGGTCATGGAGGCGACGGGCACGGATCCGGTGCGGGCGAGCCAGGCCTCCGGTCCGCCGAGCGCGCCGGTCAGGGCGGCGGCCTGGGGCGCGGAGCGGGTGTCGTTCCAGAGGAGCGCGGGCCGTAGCGGACGGCCGGCCTCGTCCAGGGTGACGAGGCCGTGCTGCTGTCCGGCGACGGCGATGCCGGTCACGGCGGCGGGCGGCACGGCGCCCCGCCGGAGCCCGTCGGCGACGGCGAGGGCGAGGGCGGACCACCACTCCTCGGGGTCGGACTCGCGCGCGCCGCCGACTCCGGCGACGGTGTGCGGCGCGCGGCCGACGGCGAGGAGCGTGCCGTCCTCGGCGTCCACGACGGCCGCCTTGGTGGACTGGGTGGAGCTGTCGATGCCGATGACCACCGGGCGCTGGGTCATGGACCACCTCTCGTTCCCCGGATGCGGGGGCTCTCGTGCCCCGGATACGGGGTCGGCTCTGGCGCCGGGCGGCGCCCGGCGGTATTAGTTATCTCAGAAAACAAATCTCGCGGCCAGCCTTCCCGCTCATGGCCGCGCCACGAAGGAGCCGGACATGTCGCAGCGATTCCTCCCCACCCCCGACCACCGCTTCACCTTCGGCCTGTGGACGGTCGGCTGGCAGGGCCGCGACCCGTTCGGGGACGCGACCCGGCCGGCGCTCGACCCGGTCGAGTCGGTCGAGCGGCTCGCGGCGCTCGGCGCGTACGGCGTGACCTTCCACGACGACGACCTGATCCCGTTCGGGGCGCCGGAGGCCGAGCGCGAGGCGACGGTGAAGCGTTTCCGGGCCGCCCTCGACCGCACGGGTCTCAAGGTCCCCATGGCCACCACCAACCTCTTCACGCACCCGGTCTTCAAGGACGGAGCCTTCACGGCGAACGACCGTGACGTGCGCCGTTTCGCGCTCCGCAAGACGATCCGGAACATCGACCTCGCCGTCGAACTCGGTGCCTCGGTGTACGTGGCCTGGGGCGGCCGGGAGGGCGCGGAGTCGGGCGCGGCGAAGGACGTGCGGGTGGCCCTCGACCGGATGAAGGAGGCGTTCGACCTGCTCGGCCAGTACGTCACCGAGCAGGGTTACGACCTGCGCTTCGCGATCGAGCCGAAGCCGAACGAGCCGCGCGGCGACATCCTGCTCCCGACCATCGGGCACGCCCTCGCGTTCATCGAGCGCCTGGAGCGGCCCGAGCTCGTGGGCGTCAACCCGGAGACCGGGCACGAGCAGATGGCGGGCCTGAACTTCCCGCACGGCATCGCGCAGGCGCTGTGGGCGGGCAAGCTCTTCCACATCGACCTCAACGGACAGTCCGGGATCAAGTACGACCAGGACTTCCGCTTCGGCGCCGGTGATCTGCGCCAGGCCTTCTGGCTGGTCGACCTCCTGGAGACGGCCGGCTACACCGGTCCGCGCCACTTCGACTTCAAGCCGGTGCGCACGGACGGCTTCGACGGGGTGTGGGAGTCCGCGAAGAACTGCATGCGGAACTACCTGGTCCTCAAGGAGCGCGCCGCCGCCTTCCGCGCCGACCCGGAGGTCACGGCCGCGCTCGCCGCCTCCCGGCTCGACGAACTCGCCGTCCCGACCGCCCCGGACGGGCTCGCGGGCCTGCTCGGCGACCCCGCCGCGTACGAGGACTTCGACGTGACGGCGGCGGCCGAGCGCTCCATGGCCTTCGAACGGCTCGACCAGCTCGCCCTGGAGCACCTGCTCGCGGTGCGCTGACGCACGGGAGACATTCCGGTGACGGCGACGCTCCGCGTGGTCGGTACGACCTCGCGCGGCGTGGCCGTCGCTCGTCGTCCGGGAGTGCGTCCTCGGGCCGGGGATCGAGGCGGTGGCGTCCTACGCGAACATGCGCGAGGCGTATCCGCGGCAGGCGCAGCGGTTCGGCGAGTACCGCAACACGGGGCCGGGCGCGGAGATCGCCGTGCCGGAGAACCGGCCGCAGCTCACCGCGGCGGAGGCCGCCTCGGCCACCCGGGCCGCGTATCTGGGCGACTGGTCGCCGGTCGCCCCGTAAGCCCCTTCGCTCGCCTCATGCACCACCCACCCCCCACCACGAGAGGACCCGCACGTGATGTCCCGTACGTCTCGTACCGCAGCACGCTCCCGGGGCTCGTTCCTCACCCTGACCGTCCTGGCCGCGGCCGTCGCCGGCCCGGTCGTCCTCGCCTCCCCCGCCCACGCCGCCACGGTCGTCGTGTCGACGGCCACCGAGCTGGCGAGCGCGGTGAAGAACGCGGCGCCCGGCACCGTCATCCAGGTCAGGGGCGGCACCTACCGCCCCACCGCCACCCTGCAGTCCACGGCGAACGGGACCGCCTCCGCGCCGATCCGCCTGGAGCCGTACGGCTCCGAGAGCGTCGTCATCGACGGTTCGAGCCTGCCCGCCGGCTCGTGGATCCTCAAACTGACCGCGGACTACTGGACGGTGTCGAACCTGACCTTCCAGAACTCCCCGGACAGCGCGGTCGTCTGCACCTCCTGCACCGGCACGGTGTGGAACCGGATCACGACGCGCAACGGCGGCGACTCCGGCTTCACGCTGACCGGCGCCGACACGAACAACAACACCGTCCGCAACCTCGACTCGTACGGTCACTACGACGCGGCCGACCACGGCGAGAACGCGGACGGGCTCGCGATCAAGTTCGGCTCGGGCTCGGGCAATCTGATCACCGGGGCGCGCCTGTCCGACAACTCGGACGACGGCGTGGACCTGTGGTCCTGGTCCTCGCCGGTGACGATCGAGCACACCTGGGCCTGGGGCAACGGGCGCAACCGCTGGTCGGACTCCGCCTTCGCGGGCGACGGGAACGGCTACAAGCTCGGCGGCGACGGCGAGGTGGTCGCCCATGTCGTCAACAACTCCGCCGCCTGGTCCAACGCCGGCAACGGCTTCACCGAGAACAGCAACAAGGGCGCGATCGTCATCAACCGCACGACGGCGTACGCGAACGGCAAGTGGGGGTACTACTTCGCCACGGGTGCGGCCCGGCTGGGCAGGAACCTGGCCGTCGGCAACGGTTCCGGCCTGGCCAACAAGGGGTCCTCGGCGGTGTCGGCGGGCAACAACTGGGACTCCGGGGTCGCGACGCCGGCCTTCGTCTCCACGAACCCGGCCATGGCCTACGGGGCCAGGAAGGCGGACGGCTCGCTGCCGGCGACGACCTTCCTCACGACGGGGTCGACGACGATCGGCTCGACGATGAACTGATCCGTGCAGGGCCGCTCCCCCGCGCCCAGGCTCCGCGCTCCACCAGGTCCAGGACGAGGGCGGCGATGTTCCACGCGTCGTCCTCGCCTCGGTGGTGGCGCCCCTCCAGCGGCAGCCCGGCGATCCGCAGGGCGCCGGCCATGCCGGGCCGTTTGCGCAGCCCGTACGCCTCGGTGAACACGGCCTTGGCGTTGGTGTGCCACTCCTCGGCCGGACGCCCGAACGGATAGGGCGCGCCGACCGCCCGGCACTGCCGTTCGAACTGCCCGCGGTCGTAGTCCCCCCAGCTCGCCCAGGGGCGGCTGCGCGCGTCGTGGGCTTCGGCGAGGATCCGGCACGCCTCGGCGAAGCCGACGCCTCCGGCGACCTCGGCCGGGGTGAGCCCGGTCAGCTCGGTGCAGAAGCCGCTCACCTCGGAGCGCTCGGGCCGCACGAGAATCCGGTGCCGCCCCACGCGCCGACGCGCCGTCAGATCCACGACGGTGAGCCCGATCTCGATGATCTCGCTCACCGCGCCGGGCGGCGGCTGCCCGTCCCAGCAGGTGGCCTCGACGTCGACGACGTTCAGCAGGGCGGGTCCGTGTTCCATGGCGGCAGGGTAGGGACGTGGCACGGGGCGGGTCATCCGGTTTTCCGCGGACGAACCGCCGTTCGCCCACGGCCCGCCCCGACGCCCCCCCGATCGTTCATCCTTTGACGACCCCGAGCGGTACGAGTCGGGCGACCAGCCTCGCGAGTCCCGCGCGCTCGGTCGCGGTGGCCACGGCGTCGACGTCCTTGTAGGCGTCGGGCGTCTCCTCGGCGAGCGCCCGCCACGAGATCGGCCGCACGGCGATGCCGTGGGACTCCAGTTCCCGATGCAGTTCCTCGCCGCGGACGCGGCGGAGCGCCTGGTGGCGGCTCCAGACGCGGCCGGCGCCGTGGGCGGAGGACCAGAAGGCGTCGTTGCCGGCGGTGCCGGCCATCACGTACGAGGCGGTCCCCATCGTGCCGGGCACCAGCACGGGCTGCCCGGCCTCGGCCAGGTCCTCCGGGAGGTCCGGATGGCCGGGCGGCAGGGCCCGGGTGGCGCCCTTGCGGTGGACGCACAGTCGGCGCCGGACACCGCCGACGTCGTGGGTCTCGATCTTCGCCATGTTGTGGGAGACGTCGTAGACGAGGTCCAGACTCGCCCCGGCCGCGACGTCGAAGGCGTGCCGCGCGGCCTCGGTGAGCAGCTGCCGGTTGGCGCGCCCGTAGTTGGCGGCGGCCGCCATCGCCCCCAGATAGGCACGGCCGGGCGTGGAGACGGCGGGGGCGCAGGCCAGCTGCCGGTCCGGCAGCTGGATGCCGAAGGAGCGCAGGGACTGGTCCATCACGCGGACATGGTCGCTGCACACCTGGTGTCCCAGGCCGCGCGAGCCGCAGTGGATCATGACGCACACCTGGCCGGGACGCAGGCCGAAGGCGGTGGCGGTCGGCAGGTCGTACACCCGGTCCACGGCCTGCACTTCGAGGAAGTGATTGGCCGACCCCAGACTCCCCACCTGCTGGAGCCCGCGGTCCACCGCCCGCTGACCGACCTGCGACGGGTCGGCCCCCGCCAGCGTCCCGCCGTCCTCGCAGCGTTCCAGGTCGCGGGGGACGCCCCGGCCGTGCTCGACCGCGTACGCGGCACCGGTGGCCAGGAGTTCCTCCAGCTGGGGGCGTCCGGACAGCTTCCACAGCCCGCCGCGCCCCAGACCGCGCGGAACGGTGTCTCCGAGGATGTCCATCAGGCGGCGCGTGTGGGGGACCAGGGCGCTGCGATCGATGTCGGCGGCGAGCAGTCGCACACCGCAGGAGATGTCGAATCCGACGCCGCCCGGCGAGATCACTCCGCCGGCGTCGATGTCCGTGGCTGCCACGCCTCCGATCGGGAAGCCGTACCCCCAGTGCACATCGGGCATGGCGTACGAGGCACGCACGATGCCCGGCAGCGTCGCCACGTTCGCGACCTGTTCGAGCGCCTTGTCGCCGGCCGCCTCCGGCAGGAGCTCCCGTGTCGCGAAGACGACGCCCGGAACCCGCATCGGGCCCTGCTTCGCGATGCGGAACCGTACCGGAGTCTCTTCCACCAGGGTGATGTCCATGCCCGTCGTCCCTTCCCCGTCCCCTGCCTTCCGGTGCCTTCCGGTGGGCCCTCTTCCAGTAGACCCTCGGCATCCCGGCTTCGCGCACCGTCGGGCACGGCGGGCGCCCGGTTCCTAGACTGGAAGGCGTGGCCCGGCCCAACGAAGAGGTCGAGGCGCTCCTTCAGGAGTACGCGGACCTCATCGCCATCACCGGAGGCGAGGCGTTCAAGGCGCGCGCCTACGAGAAGGCCGCCCGCGCCATCGGCGGGCACCCCGCGGACGTGTCCCGGCTCGACGCGGCGGGTCTGCGGGAGATCCCCGGCGTCGGCAGGTCCATCGCCGAGAAGGTCGTCGAGTACTTCCGCACCGGCAGGGTCGAGATGATCGAGAAGCGGCGGGCGAGGATTCCGGACGGTGTGCGGCAGCTGATGGCCATCCCCACCCTCGGCCCCAGGAAGGCCCTGGCGCTCTACGAGGACCTGCACATCTCCTCCGTGGACGAGCTGGCCGACGCGATCAAGGCGGAGCGTCTGCGCGACCTGCGGGGCTTCGGCGAGAAGACCGAGGCGAACATCCTGCACGGCATCGAGCTGATGCGGCGGGCCGGTGGGCGGATCCTGCTGAGCGCCGCCATGGAGACCGCCGAGGACATCGTCACGACACTGTCCGGGATCAGCGGTTGTGAGGACTGCGCCTACGCGGGGTCGCTGCGCCGGATGAGGGAGACGGTCGGGGACCTCGACATCCTTGTCGCCGCCGCCCGGTCGGCGCCGTTCATGAACGCGCTCACCGAACTTCCGGCCACCGCGGAGGTCCTCGTACACGGCCCCAAGAAGACCTCCGTCCGCACCGTCGACAACATCCAGGTCGACCTGCGGGTGGTGGAGCCGGAGTCATGGGGCGCCGCCCTGCAGTACTTCACCGGCTCCAAGGCGCACAACATCCACACCCGCACGATCGCCGTCCGCGCGGGTCTGAAGCTCTCCGAGTACGGCCTGTTCGAGACGGAGAGCGGCGAACGGGTCGCCTCCCGGACCGAGGAGGAGGTGTACGACCGGCTCGGCCTGCCGTGGATCCCGCCCACCCTGCGGGAGGACCGCGGGGAGATCGAAGCCGGCCTGCGCGGCCAGCTGCCCGCAGTGGTGACGGAGGGCGACATCAAAGGTGATCTGCACACCCACACCGATCTCACCGACGGCCTCGCGCCGCTGGACGACATGGTGAAGGCGGCCGCCGCGCACGGATACGCGTACTACGCGGTCACCGACCACGCACCCGGCCTGGCCATGCAGCAGATGACCGACGACAAGATCCTCGCCCAGCGCGAGCGGGTACGCGAGCTCGACGGCAGGCACCACCGGATGCGGCTCCTGCACGGCACCGAACTCAACATCGGGCCGGACGGCGAGGTGGACTGGCCAGACGCGTTCCTCCGGGACTTCGACCTCTGTGTGGCCTCGGTGCACTCCCACTTCGGCCTTGACCGGGACGCGATGACCCGGCGGCTCGTCCGTGCCTGCGAGAACCCGTACGTCAACGTCATCGGCCATCCCACCACCCGGCTGATCGGCAGACGCCCAGGCGTCGACGCCGACCTCGACGAGGTGTTCGCCGTCTGCGCCCGCACCGGCACCGCCCTGGAGATCAACGCCCAGCCCGACCGCCTCGACCTGGGCGACGAGGACATCCTGCGGGCCAAGGAGTACGGGGTGAGGTTCGCCGTCGACACCGACGCCCATTCGATCCCCCAGCTCGCACACCTCCGCTACGGCGTCGGCACGGCGCAACGCGGATGGCTCACCGCCGACGACGTGATCAACACCTGGCCGCTGCGGCGGCTGCGCCGCTTCCTCAAGAAGGACCGGGCGGGCCGGTCGGCGTGAGTGCGCTCTCACACGTCGAGCGTCACCGAACAGGTCCAGCCGCCCGGCCCCGGGGTCATCGCGGTCTCGTGCAGCGTGACGGCCTTCGGCGCGGCGCCCGTCACCGGAAACGCCCCCGCGTCAGCCGTCCACAGGACGCCCCGCACGCCTCCGTCCACGGGGACCAGTTCCACCTCGACCGGGACCTCTCCCTCCGTGTCCAGCCGGTACACCACCTCGTCGAGGAGAGCGACCAGGACGTCCTCGTCCCGGTCCGCCCGCACCTCCACGTCCCGCCTGTGGTCACCCACCGCCCCCGTCAGGTCCAGGAACGACGCGCAGACACCCCGTACGGCCTGCGCAAGGCACTCCTCCCGGGTGGGAGCCCAGGCCTCCACCCGCAGGTCCGCCGTGTGCGGCACGCTGCGGTGGCCACTGCGGCCCGCCGACGGGTCCGGTCCCACGGACGTTCTCCCTCCTCCTCGGAGCGGGTGCCGAGCCTACCCCGGCCTGTTCCCCGTGGCATGCGGCCGGGCGGGCCCCTTCTCGGGCCCGCCCGGCCGGTTCGTACGCGGAGCGGATGCTCTTCGCGGGGCGGCGGTTGTTATTCGAGCAGTTCCGCGTACGAGCCCATGGCCAGGGCGATGTCCGCCTGGGCCCAGAACCGGTGGTAGGTGAAGACGGGGGCGGCGCCGCCCGCCAGGTAGGCCTCGATCTTCGGCCAGGCCGGGTCGTTCCGGTAGAAGGAGCGGATCGAGGCGAAGGTGGACGAGGAGTTCACCGCGTCGCCGTTGGGCATGGTGCCGGTCCAGCCGCTGGGGACGTAGACGGGGTCGTCGAAGCGGTTGTAGTCGGCGCGGGTCTCCGGGACGGCGATGCCGAGCGGATCCTGGTGGTGGGTCCACATGCCGTCGAGGAGGGCCTTGGCGACGCGCCCGGCCTCGGCGTGACCGGACTTGGCCGCGTAGTAGGTGAGGGTCTTGGCGTAGGCGGCGGCCACGCCGACGTCGTCGGTGTAGTCGGCGACGGTGACGTGCAGACCGGCGTTGGCGCCGGGGTTCGCCGCGTTCCAGGTGTCGGGGGCGCCGGACCACTGGAGGGTGGCGGGGATGCGGTAGGTGCCGTCGGGGTTGACGGTGGTCTTGGAGAGCGCCCAGGCGACCCACTTGTCGAGGACGGTCTTCGCGTCGGTGTCGCCGGTCTGCTGGTAGTACTCGGCGACGCGCTCCATCGACCAGGCCTGGAAGCCGAACCACTGGTTGGACGGCGGGTCGTGGTAGACGGGCTTCTCGTCGTAGTAGAGGCCGTGGAAGGTGGGGGTGCCGGCCGGCGGGGTGGCGTAGCGGCCCTGCCAGCTGTTGGTGGCGCCGCCCGCGATGGCGCCCTCGTCGGACTGGAGCCAGCGGTAGAACTCCAGCTGCCGGTCCAGGCTGGTGCCCCAGTCCGCCGCGCCGGTCGCCGACTTCGGCTTGAGCGGGGCGTAGGTGCTCAGGGCGTACGCGGCGAGCGGGTTCTGGTAGCCGCCGTGGGCGTGGCTGGAGCCGATCCGCCAGGCCCAGCCTGCGCTGGTGTCGGTGGCGCCGCCCCAGGCGTAGTACCAGGACATCAGATACATCGAGCTGTCCTTGCCGGTGCCGGCCGGGCAGGTGGTCGGTCCGACGCAGTCGCCGGCCTTCTTGAAGTACTTGTCGAACAGGGAGTAGCGCAGGTAGTCGCCCATCTTGGCGGCCTTGCCGACGGTCGTGGCGACCTGGGCGCCCCTGCCCTGCTGCTTGGCCCAGACGTCGGCCCAGTAGACGGCCTGGACGGCCCGGGCGTCGGCGTCGGGGGCGTTGGTGAACTTCCACTGCTTGGCGTAGGAGGAGTCCCCGGTGAAGAGGTCCAGGTAGCCGTTCCTGCCGCCGTAGGAGAAGTTGTCGCAGGTGGGGTGGGTGACGGTCTCCCAGACGGACTCCTGCGGGCCGCGCTGGAAGGTGTTGATGTACGAGGGGCCGGTCGCCGTGGGGCCGGTGGAGCACTTCCCGGGCTCGTTGCCGTAGCCGTAGACGTTGTCGACGTCCTGGATCCAGTGCATGCCGTAGATGTCGTCGGTGCCGTACGCGCTCTTCAGCTCGGCGGCGATCGGGTCGACGCCGGACGTCACACCGGTGTCCAGCCTCGCCGGGTACTGGGACGGCAGGTCCCACTCGGGTGCGTAGGTGGCGGGCTTGGAGGCGCTGTAGAAGGAGTTGGTCGGCTGGTCGGCGTGGGTGGGGATCATGTAGCGCTCAAGGGTGTCCCACGCGCCGTTGAACTTCGACCAGTCGCCGGTGATCTTCCCGTACATGGCCTGGAGCCACACGAGATAGCTGTACGCCTCCGAGGTCGTCTCGTGGCCGTGGTCGGGGGCCTCGACGATCAGGGTCTCGACGGAGTGGTACGGGATGCCCTCGGGCGAGAAGTAGCCGTTGGCCGGGTTGGTGATCTTCCCGTGGAGGTCGAGGAAGCGGGCCTCGTAGGTCGAGCTCGCGGCCAACTGGGCGACGGTGACCTCGGCCTTGGTGTGGCCGGGGGCGGTCGCGGTGAAGACGGCGGTGCCGGTGCCGGTGGGCGCGGCGGTGACGGTCACCTTCTGGGCGGTGTTCCAGTTCGCCGGGGTGAAGGTGAGGGTGGCCGGGCTCGCGGTGAGACCGGTGACGCCGGAGGTGCGGGCGACGCTCACGGTGACGTTCGCGGCCGGCTGGGTGGAGAGCCTGAGGTCGAAGGTGCCGGTCGTCCCCTGGCGTACGGAGAGCTGGGCGGGCGTGGCGACGAGCGCGGCTCCGGCGGCGACGGTGATGCCGACGGGGGCGGATTCGCCGGTGGCGCCGAGCGAGTCGTAGGCCTTGGCGTAGAGGGAGTGGGTGCCGGCGGCCAGGGAGGTGGCGCCGAGGGTGAAGGGGGCGGTGGTGTCGGTGCCGAGGAGGGTCGTGTCGCTGTAGAACTCGACCTTGCTCACGGTGGCGCCGTCGGCGGCGGCCGCGGTGGCGGCGAGCGGGACGGGATCGCCCTGGGTGTAGACGGCGCCGGGCGCGGGGCTGGTGAGGACGGCGACCGGGGGCTGGTGGGCGCCCGTGCAGGGGGTGCCGTTGACGGTGAAGGAGGTGGGCGCCGTGTTGCTGCCGGTGTACGAGAACTGGGCGCCGGTGGTGACGGCGGCCCCGGCGGCGACGGTGCCGTTCCAGGCGGCGTTGGTGACGGTGATGTTCTTGCCGGACTGGGTCCAGGTGCCGTTCCAGCCGTTGCTCAGCTTCTGGTCACCGGCGTACGTGTAGCCCAGGGTCCAGCCGTTGAGGGCGGTGGTGGCGCGGTTGGTGAGGGTGAGCTCGGCGGTGAAGCCGGAGCCCCAGTCGTTGGTCGTGTAGTCGACGCTGCACTGCACGTCGGCGGCCTGGGCGGTGGGCGGTCCGACCGCGAGCAGTGCGGCGGGCAGGGCCAGTACGGCGGCCAGCGCGGTGAGGGGCCGGACCGGGCGGCGTGGGCCGCGGGGCCGGCGGGGGCGTGATGGCATGCGGGTGGTTCTCCTCGCGGCTCGAAGATGGGGTGGTGCGAGGGTGAGTGGTCAAGCTCTGAACCAGTGGGAGCGCTCCCACTGTGCAGATCCGGCGTGACCCCGTCAAGACGGCCGAAGAGTCGAAGGCAGGCGAACGCACCCGCCCGGGAAATTTGTTCAACTCCTCTTTTCCTTGGCGGCGGTTGGCGCTACGGTCTGCCGGACCAGTGGGAGCGAATCCATCCCGTCGGCACCCCTTCCCGGGGTGTCCTCGCTGCGAGGACTCGCTCATGCGACATCCCCCACGTCTGACGGCGCTGCTCGCGGGAGCGGCGCTCACGGCGGCGAGCACCGCTCTCGTCGTCACCGGTACGGCCTCGGGAGCCGCCACCGCCTGCACCGTGGAGTACTCGGTCACGAACCAGTGGTCCGGGGGCTTCCAGGGTGCCGTCAGCGTCACGAACAACAGCACGGCGCTCAGCAGTTGGACCCTCGGCTTCGGCTTCCCCGCAGGTCAGGCGGTGAGCCAGGGCTGGGGCGGCAAGTGGTCCCAGTCCGGGACGTCCGTGGCCGTCGTGAACGAGAGCTGGAACGGCGCACTCGGCACGGGCGCGACGGTGACGGCCGGCTTCATCGCCTCCTGGACGGACAGCAACCCGGCCCCGACCGCGTTCACCCTGAACGGCGCACCGTGCGACACGGGCGGATCGACGCCCACTCCCACCCCCACCACTCCGACACCCACGCCGACGACACCGACCCCCAACCCCACCGATCCGACGACTCCCCCGACCACGCCGCCGACCACACCGCCCAGCCCGGTCACCGGCGCGCCCGAACTCAGCGTCTCCGGCAACAGGTTCACCGACCAGAACGGCGCGACCCGCCGGCTGCTCGGCGTGAACCGCTCCGGCGGCGAGTTCATGTGCGTCCAGGGCTACGGCATCTGGGACGGTCCCGTCGACGACGCCTCGATCGCGGCGATCGCCGACTGGAAGGCCAACACCGTCCGCATCCCGCTCAACGAGGAGTGCTGGCTCGGTCTCGACAACATCAAGCCCGAGTACCGCGGGGCGAACTACGTCTCCGCGGTCGAGGGCCTGGTCGACCGGGTACTCGCCCACGGCCTGACCCCGGTGGTCGAACTCCACTGGACCCACGGCCAGTACACCGGCAACTCGGCCGGCTGCTCCGACGTCCACGCGTCCTGTCAGAAGCCGATGCCGAACGCCCAGTACACGCCCGCGTTCTGGACCTCGGTCGCGAACACCTTCAAGGACGACATGCGGGTGGTCTTCGACCTGTTCAACGAACCGTACCCGGACCGGGCGACCTCCACCGCCGCCCAGGCCTGGAGCTGCTGGCGGGACGGCGGCAGCTGCCCCGGCATCGGTTACGAGGTCGCCGGCATGCAGGACCTGGTGGACGCGGTCCGTACGACCGGGGCGAAGAACCTCGTCCTGGTGCCCGGCATCGCGTACTCCAACGACCTGAGCCGGTGGCTGCAGAACCGCCCCGCGGACCCGGCGGGCAATCTGGCCGCCGCCTGGCACGTCTACAACTTCAACAGCTGCTCCACCGAGACGTGCTGGAACGACACCCTCGCCCCTGTTGCCGCCCAAGTGCCGCTGCTCGCGGGCGAGATCGGTGAGAACACCTGCGCACACGGATTCGTCGACCGGGTCATGAAGTGGTTCGACGACCGCGGCCTGTCCTATCTGGGCTGGACCTGGAACACCTGGAACTGCGGCTCCGGGCCCGCCCTGATCACCTCGTACGACGGCACTCCCACCGCATTCGGCATCGGGCTGCGCGACCACCTGCGCACCCTGAACGGACACTGAAAGGGCCCCCACCCCCATGAGCCGCACGAAGAGCCGCACCGCCCTGTTCGCGGCGCTCGGCCTGGTCGCCGCCACCGGCGCGACGGCCACCGCCCTGAGCACCGCCACCGCCGGCGCCGCCGCCGCGGGCTGCAAGGTCGACTACCAGATCGCCAGCCAGTGGAACACCGGCTTCACCGCGAACGTCGTCGTCACCAACCTCGGCGACCCGGTCAACGCCTGGACGCTCGGCTGGAGCTACGGAGGCGACCAGAAGGTCACCCAGGGCTGGAACGCCGACATCAGCCAGACCGGCGCCGCCGTGACCGCGAAGAACCTCTCCTACAACGGAACCCTCGCGACCGACGGGTCCACCTCCTTCGGCTTCAACGCCACGTACAGCGGCACCAACGCCGTGCCCGCGACCTTCACGCTCAACGGCGTCGCCTGCACCGGCTCGGTGCCGACCACCCCGCCCACCACTCCCCCGACGACGCCGCCGCCGGCCGGCACCAAGGCCGACAACCCGTACGCCGGGGCGCGGGTGTACGTGAACCCGGAGTGGTCCGCCAACGCGGCGGCGGAGCCCGGTGGCACCCGGGTGTCGAACCAGCCCACCGGCATCTGGGTGGACCGGATCGCCGCCATCGACGGCGCGAACGGCGGCATGGGCGTGCGCGCGCATCTCGACGAAGCGCTCCGCCAGAAGGGCGACGGCGAGCTGGTCGTCCAGTTCGTCATCTACAACCTGCCCGGCCGTGACTGCGCGGCCCTCTCCTCCAACGGCGAGCTCGGCCCGACGGAGATCGGCACGTACGAGACGCAGTACATCGACCCGATCGCGGCGATCCTCTCCGACCCGAAGTACGCGAGCCTGCGGATCGTCACCACGGTCGAGCTCGACTCGCTGCCCAACCTCGTCACCAATGTGAGCGGACGCCCCACGGCGACCCCGAACTGCGACGTGATGAAGTCCAACGGCAACTACATCAAGGGCGTCGGCTACGCCCTCAAGAAGCTGGGCGCGATCCCCAACGTCTACAACTACCTGGACGCCGGCCACCATGGCTGGCTCGGCTGGGACGACAACTTCGGGCCCTCCGCAGAGCTGTTCAAGACGGCGGCGACCGCCGAGGGCTCGACCCTCGCCAACGTGACCGGCTTCATCGTCAACACCGCCAACTACAGCGCCCTGAAGGAGGACCACTTCACCATCAACGACACCGTGAACGGGACCACGGTGCGCCAGTCCACGTGGGTGGACTGGAACCGCTACACCGACGAGCTGTCGTACGCCCAGGCGATGCGCGACAAGCTGGTCTCGATCGGCTTCGACCCGAAGATCGGCATGCTGATCGACACCTCCCGCAACGGCTGGGGCGGCACCGCCCGGCCGACCGGCCCGGGCGCGACGACCGACGTCAACACCTATGTCGACGGCGGTCGTTACGACCGCCGCATCAACCCCGGCAACTGGTGCAACCAGGCGGGCGCGGGACTCGGGGAACGTCCGAAGGCGGCCCCGGAGCCGGGCATCGACGCGTACGTCTGGATGAAGCCCCCGGGCGAGTCCGACGGGGCGAGCTCCGAGATCCCGAACGACGAGGGCAAGGGCTTCGACCGCATGTGCGACCCGACGTACACCGGCAACCCCCGGAACAACAACAACCTGTCCGGCGCCCTGCCGAACTCCCCGCTGTCGGGCAAGTGGTTCTCGGCCCAGTTCCAGGAGCTCATGAAGAACGCGTACCCGGCACTGTGACGCACTGACCGACGGGCACGGAGGGGGCGCGGGACGTCGCCCGCGCCCCCTCCGTGATACGTTTCGCGGCGCCGTGCGTTGCTGCGACTTCAGGAGGTGAGACCGATCAACACGATGACAGGTCGGGCTTCCCTCCCCCGCATGGCCTAGGGAGCCCGCAGAAGGCATCCCGAAAGGCTCGAAACGCCATGAGCTTCCCCTCTTCGCTCTCCTTCACCTCCGAGACGTCGTCCGCCGGCGTCCGCGAACAGCTCTTCAGCCTCGGCGAGCTTCCCGGCGTGCTGTGGACGCCGGCCGGCGCCGCCGGGACGCGTCCGCTCGTCCTGATGGGCCACGGCGGCGGGCAGCACAAGAAGGCGCCCGACATCGTGACCCGGGCGCACCGCTTCGTGACCGAGTGCGGCTACGCGGTCGTGGCGGTCGACGTCCCCGCCCATGGCGACCGGCCGAAGGTCGAGGAGTACGACCGACTGGCGGCCGAGAACCAGGCCCGGGTGGCGGCGGGGGCCGAACTGGCGCCGCTGGTCGCCGAGTTCCAGGCCATGGTGGCCCGGCGGACCGTGCCGGAGTGGCGGGCGGTCCTGGACGCGGTCCAGCGGCTCGGGCACGTGGGCACCGGCCCGGTCGGCTACTGGGGCGTCTGTCTGGGCTGCGGCCTCGGCGTCCCCTTCGTCGCCGCCGAGGCCCGGGTCCGCGCGGCCGTCCTGGGCCTGGGCGGGGCACTCGCCTCGGCCGAGGCCGCCGCCCGGATCACCGTACCGGTGGAGTTCCTGGTCCAGTGGGACGACGAGCGGGTGCCACGGGCCGACGGCCTGGCGCTGTTCGACGCCCTGGGCTCGACGGAGAAGACCCTGCACGCCAACCCCGGCCCGCACGGCGGGATCCCGGCGTACGAGCTGGACAGCGCGGTGCGGTTCTTCGCCCGCCACCTCGGCTGACCGCTGCCCGCCGATCCCTGCCCGTGGTGCGGGCGGCCGTGATGCGGGCGTCCGTGGTGCGGGCGCCCGCCTCACGAGGACTCCCGCACCACCAGCTCCGTCGGCAGCACCTGGCGCGCGCCCTCCGCGGCGGCCGGCTCCCCCTCGCCCCCGGCCTCGCCGGACAGCTCCCGCAGCAGCATCCGCGCCATCGTGCGGCCCATCTCCTCGATGGGCTGGCGCACGCTGGTGAGGGGCGGGTCCATGAGGCGGGCGACGGCGGAGTCGTCGACGCCGACGAGGGCGACGTCCTCGGGGACCCGGCGGCCGGTCTCGCGCAGGACGCCGCGGGCGCCGGCGGCCATGACGTCGGAGGCCGCGAAGACGGCGTCCAGGTCGGGCGCGCGGTCGATCAGGGCGCGCATGGCGCGGCGGCCGCCTTCCTCGGTGAAGTCGCCCGTGGCGACGAGGAGTTCGTCGGGCGCGAGACCGGCCCCCGTGATCCCCTCGCGGTAGCCGTCGAGGCGGGCCCGCGCCACGTACATGTCGAGCGGGCCGGTGATGGTGGCGATCCGGCGGCGGCCGCGGGCGGCGAGGTGCGCGACGGCGGCGCGGCCGGCGCCGGTGTTGTCGGAGTCGACGTAGGCGGCGGGCTCGTCGGCGGTGCGCCGGCCGTTGAGGACGACGGGCAGGCCGAGTTCGCGGACGCGGTCGGGCAGCGGGTCGTCGGCGTGCACGGAGGCGAGCAGGACGCCGTCCACGCGCCGGGCGGCCAGATACTGCTCGAAGCGCTGCCGCTCCCGCTCGGTGCGAACCAGGGTGAGCAGCAACTGCTGGTCGGCCTCGCCGAGTTCGGCGCTGATGCCGCGGATGATGTCCAGGAAGTACGGCTCGGCGAAGAGCCGTGCCTCGGTCTCGGGGATGACCAGCGCGATGGCGTCGGTGCGGCTGCCGGCGAGGGTGCGGGCGGCCTGGTTGGGCACGTATCCCAGTTCCTCGATGGCCCGGTGGACGGCCTCGCGGGCCTGGTCGCTGACCCGGGGCGAGCCGTTGATGACCCGGGACACCGTGCCCCGGCCGACTCCGGCCCGGGCCGCGACCTGTTCCAGCGTGGGCCTGCCACTGTGCCGTCCGCTCACGACCCTCGTACTCCCCTCGTGCGGCCTCGCCCCGTTCCTTGCGGCGATCAGGTCAAGATAGGCCACGATCCAGGCGCCCGTCGCGCACGGCACCGTTCGGAAAGCGAAGGCGGTTCCCTGCGGTGGGAGCGCTCCCACATTACCCGAACCAGGACACGGCGCACCGGCCGCGGCCCCTCGTAACGAATCCGCGTTCATGTCTTGACACTGCCGCCCGAGAGGCAGGAACCTTCCGGCAACGACGACGTGGGAGCGCTCCCATCCGGTCCCATCGGGGACCGGCGGGGCGAGTCGCGCGCTCCCCGCGCACCGAGACTTCGGCGCACGACGAGCACCACCTTTGGGACGAGGAGAGTGGAATGCGCACATCCAGCAGCAGACGGGCCCCCGGCCGCGCCCGCCGTACCGCGCTGGCGGCGACGGCGGCCCTGGTCACCGGTACGGCCCTGCTCACCGGCTGCGGGGACGGCGGCGACGGAGGGGACTCCGCCGACGGCGGCACGATCACGCTGCGGGTCGGGACCTACGGTTCCTTCGGCTACGACAACAACACCGGCGCCAAGCTCTACGCCGAGTACGAGAAGAGCCACCCCAACATCAAGATCGTCGAGTCGAACGTGGCCGACGGACAGAAGTACTGGGACACCCTCAAGCTGCGCCTCTCCCGCAACAGCGGCCTGGCGGACATCCAGGCCGTCGAGGTGGGCTACATCGCCGAGGCGACCGGCCCCGCGATGGCGGACAAGTGGGTCGACCTGTCCAAGACCGGCGGCGCGGACCTCGATACCTTCCTCGACTGGAAGGTGAAGCAGGCGAGCACCCCCGACGGAAAGGTGATCGCCCTCGGCACCGACATCGGCCCGATGGCCATCTGCTACAACAAGGAGCTCTTCGCCAAGGCCAAGCTGCCCACCGACCGCACCGAGGTCGGCCGGCTGTGGGCGGGCGACTGGGAGAAGTTCCTGGAGACCGGCAAGAACTACCAGAAGAGCGCGCCGGCCGGGACCTTCTTCCACGACTCGGCAAGCGGCCTGTTCAACGCCGTCGTCAACAGCGACCCCGAGCAGTACGCGAACACCAAGGGCGAGCTCGTCTGGGAGACCAGCCCCGGCGTGAAGAAGGGCTGGGACACCGCCGTCAAGGCGGCGCAGGCCGGAATCACCGCCAAGCTGCGCCAGTTCGACGAGAAGGGCACCTGGAACGCCGCCTTCAAGAACTCGAGGTTCGCCACCGTCGCCTGCCCGAGCTGGATGACCGGCTACATCAAGGACCAGGCAGGACCGGGCAACCAGGGCAAGTGGGACATCGCCACGCCGCCGGTGGCGGGCAACTGGGGCGGTTCCTTCCTCGCCGTGCCGAAGTCCGGGAAGCACGCCAAGGAGGCCGCGGAGCTGGCCGCCTGGCTGACCGCCCCGGCCCAGCACGCCAAGGTGTTCGCGGTGAACGGCAACATCCCGTCCACCAAGGACACGCTGTCCTCCGCCGCCGTGGTCGGCGCGAAGATCCCCTACTTCGGCGACACCCCGGTCGGTGAGATCTACGCGGCCGCGGCCGCCCAGATCAAGCCCGCCCCGATCAGCCGCTACGACGGCCAGGTGAAGACCTTCCTCACCGACAACGGCATCCTCGACATCGAGCAGCGCGGCACCGATCCGGCGAAGGCCTGGGAGAACGTCAAGAAGCTGGTCGACGACAAGATCGACCAGTAGCGGGAGGCGGCGGGGGCCCGGCCGTTCACACGGCCGCGGTCCCCGCCGCAGCGCCCCACCCGTACGCACCGAACTGGAAGGACGCCCCCGTGGCCACCTCCGTACGGGCGAGGAAGGGCGGCTCCGCGTCGCCCGACGCACCGCCCGCCCGCTCCTCGCGTCCCGGCGCCCGGCGCCCGGACGGCGGCGGCCCGTCCGCCCTGCGCCGCCGGCTCTACCGCTGGGACCTGAAGGCGACCCCGTACGCCTTCGTCGCCCCCTTCTTCCTCACCTTCGCCGCCTTCGGGCTCTTCCCGCTGCTCTACACCGGCTGGCTGTCGCTCAACCGGGTCGAGCTGGGCGGCGATCCGCAGTGGAAGGGCCTGGAGAACTACACCGACCTGGCCGGCAGCGAGTTCTTCTGGAACGCGCTCGGCAACACCTTCACCATCGGTGTGATCTCGACCGTCCCGCAGCTGCTCATGGCGCTCGGTCTCGCGCACCTGCTCAACTACAAGCTGCGCGGCCGGGGCTTCTTCCGGGTCGCGGTCCTCGCCCCGTACGCGACCTCGATCGCCGCGGCGACGCTGGTCTTCACCCAGCTCTTCAACAAGGACTACGGACTCATCAACTCGGCTCTCGGCCTGGTCGGTTTCGACCCGGTCGACTGGGAGTCCTCCAAGTGGCCCGCGCAGATCGCCATCTCGGTGATCGTGACCTGGCGGTGGACCGGCTACAACGCGCTGATCTACCTGGCCGCGATGCAGGCCGTGCCGCAGGACCTGTACGAGGCGGCCGCCCTCGACGGGGCCTCGCGCTGGCGGCAGTTCCTCAGCGTGACCATCCCCTCGATCCGGCCGACGATCATGTTCACGATCATCGTCTCGACCATCGGCGCCACCCAGCTGTTCGGCGAGCCGATGCTCTACGGGGGCAGTGTCGGCATCTCCGGCGGCAGCGGCAACCAGTTCCAGACGCTGAGCCTGCTGATGTACGAGAAGGGCTGGGTCACCGGGGCGCTGGGCCAGGCGTCGGCGATCGCCTGGGTGATGCTGCTGCTCCTGCTCCTCATCGGCGGCGTCCAGTCGCTCGTCGCCCGCGCGAACCGCAAGAAGCTGGGGGGCTGACCCGTGCGCACCCGATTCCGCCCGTCGTTCCGTCAGTCGGCCGGCCGGCAGCACGACGCCGGGCCGCTGACCTACGTCCTGCTCGGCCTCGCCGCGCTGGTCTCGCTGTTCCCGCTCTACTGGAACCTGGTGGCGGCCTCGCACACCGGTGAGCGGGTGGTCAGCCCGCCGGCGCCGCTGCTGCCCGGGCCGCGGCTCTTCGACAACCTGTCCTTCGCCTGGAACCAGGTCGACATGGGCGAGGCGCTGGTCAACACGACGATCGTCGCCGCGCTGGTCTCCCTGTCCACCGTGCTGTTCTCCACCCTGGCCGGCTTCGCCTTCGCCAAGCTGCCGTTCAAGGGCCGCAACGTGCTCCTCGCCCTGGTGGTCGCGACGATGACCGTGCCGCCGCAGCTGAGCGTGATCCCGCTGTACCAGATCATCACCGACCTGGGCTGGGTCGACCAGCTGCAGTCGGTGGTGCTGCCCTCGCTCGTCGCCGCCTTCGGCGTGTTCTTCATGCGGCAGTTCCTCGTCGAGGCGCTGCCCGTCGAGCTGGTGGAGGCCGCCCGGATGGACGGGGCGCACTCGCTGCGGATCATCTGGCACGTGGTGTTCCCGGTCGCCCGGCCCGCCATGGCGGTGCTCGGCATGCTGGTCTTCGTGCAGGCGTGGAACGACTTCTTCTGGCCGTTCATCGCGCTCACCCCGGACGGCAACCCGACCCTCCAGGTGGCCCTGGCGGGCCTGGGCGCGGGCAACCACACCGTCGACCAGGCCGTGGTGCTGACCGGCGCGCTGATCTCGACGGTGCCGCTGCTGCTCGTGTTCGCCGTGCTCGGCAAGCACATCGTCGGCGGGATCACCTCGGGCGCGGTCAAGAGCTGACGCCCGGCCGCCGCTTCCTTTCCCGTACCGCCCCGGTACGTCCTCATGTCACCCCTTCTGTCTTCCGTTGGGAGCGCTCTCCTATGACCGCGTCCGAAACCCGGCCGCTGACCGCCGTCCGCCGATTCCCGTCCGACTTCCTGTGGGGCGCGGCCACCGCCGCGTACCAGATCGAGGGAGCGGCGGCCGAGGACGGCCGGACGCCGTCCATCTGGGACACCTTCTCGCACACCCCCGGGAAGGTCTTCGAGGGCCACACGGGCGATGTCGCCGTGGACCACTACCACCGCTTCCGCGACGACGTCCGGCTGATGTCCGAGCTCGGACTGAACGCGTACCGCTTCTCGGTGTCGTGGTCGCGGGTGCAGCCGACCGGGCGCGGCCCGGCGGTGCAGAAGGGTCTGGACTTCTACCGACGCCTTGTGGACGAGCTGCTCGCGGCCGGCATCGAACCGGCGCTCACCCTGTACCACTGGGACCTGCCGCAGGAGCTGGAGGACGCGGGCGGCTGGCCGGAGCGGGCGACGGCGGAGCGTTTCGCCGCGTACGCGACGCTGGTCGCCGACGCGCTGGGCGACCGGGTGAGCCGCTGGACCACCCTGAACGAGCCGTGGTGCAGCGCCTTCCTGGGGTACGGATCCGGGGTGCACGCGCCGGGCCGGACCGACCAGGTGGCCTCGCTGCGCGCCGCGCACCACCTGAACCTGGGGCACGGGCTCGCGGTGCAGGCGCTGCGTGCGGCGCTGCCGGCCGGGGCGAAGCTGGCGGTCTCGCTCAATCTGCACGAGGTGCGGCCGCTGACCGGCTCCGCGGAGGACCGCGAGGCGGCCCGCCGGATCGACACCGTCGGCAACGGGGTGTGGCTGGGCCCGATGCTGGAGGGCCGCTATCCCGAGGAGCTGTTCACGGACACCGCGCACCTGACGGACTGGGGCTTCGTCCGGGCCGGGGACGAGGCGACGGCCGGGCAGCGGCTCGACTGGCTGGGCATCAACTACTACACGCCGACGGTGGTCTCGAAGGTCGCCGAGGGCGAGGCGAAGCCGCAGGACGACGGGCACGGCGCCAGCCCGTTCTCGCCGTGGCCGGGCGCGGACGACGTGGCCTTCCACCAGGCGGACGGGCCGCGCACGGCGATGGGCTGGCCGGTGGACCCGTCCGGTCTGACGGACCTGCTGACCCGGGTCGCGGCCCGCTACCCGGACCTGCCCCTGGTGGTGAGCGAGAACGGCGCGGCGTACGAGGACGTGGTCGGCGCGGACGGCTCGGTGCACGACCCGGAGCGGACGGCCTATGTGCACGCGCACCTGGAGGCGGTCCACCGGGCGGTGGAGGCGGGCGCGCCCGTGCACGGCTACTTCCTGTGGTCGCTGCTCGACAACTTCGAGTGGGCGTACGGCTATGCGAAGCGGTTCGGCGCGGTGCACGTGGACTACGCGACGCAGCGGCGCACGCCGAAGTCGAGTGCCCGGTGGTACGCGGAGGTGGCGCGGTCGGGCGAGCTGCACGCCCCGGGGGCGGACGCCTGATCGCACCGGATCGGGTGTCCGGGCGAAGATCGTGTAGAGGTACGGTTTCCGGGCGGTCCGCCGACCGGGAACCGTACCGTCACGGAGGAAGTGCTCGCGTATGTCTGTGATCCACAGGACCACCATGGCGCCGACCAAGCTGGAGCTGCTCACGGCCTGGCTGCCGACCCGTCCCTGGTACCGGGGCGGCGAGGGCGGCGTGCCCGAGCTGGCGAAGGCGGGCGGCTTCCGGCTCGACGACCCGGAAGGCGAGGTGGGCATCGAGTTCATGGTGGTCGCGGACTCCGCCGGCGACGAGGTCCACGCGTATCTGGCGGCGATGACCTATCGCGGGGCGCCGCTCGCGGGCGCCGAGCACGCGCTGATCGGCACCTCGGAGCACGGGGTGCTCGGCACCCGGTGGATCTACGACGGCGCTCACGACCCGGTCCTGCTCGGCCGGCTGGCCGCGCTCCTGGAGGGCCGGGCGGTCCCCCAGGCGCAGAGCGAGACGGACACGCCGGACCCGACGGTCGAGGCCTCCTTCGACGGGCCGGCGGGCGCGTGGGACGTGTCGGCCGCGCCGGTCGTCGAGGAGGGTGCGTACGGCACGGACATACGGCTCGGGGCGGGCGCGCCGCCGCTGCGGCTGGCCCGGGTGCTCGACGAGAAGGCGGCCGGCCCGCGCGGCCATGTGGTCACCGGCTGGTCGCTGCCGGACGGCGGGGCGCGCCGCGGGGCGTACGTCCTGGTGCTCGACGCCTCCTGAGGCCGTCGGCCGGCCGGTCAGAACACGGACAGGCCGGTGATGGTGGTGAACCGGTCGAGGGCGGTGACGCCGGCGACCGAGTTCCCCCGCTCGTCCAGGCCGGGGCTCCACACGCACAGTGTGCAGCGCCCGGGCACGACGGCGATGATGCCGCCGCCGACACCGCTCTTGCCGGGCAGCCCGACCCGGTAGGCGAAGTCGCCGGCGGCGTCGTACGTTCCGCAGGTCAGCATCACCGCGTTGACCTGCTTGGCCTGGCTGCGGGTGAGCAGCCGGGAGCCGTCGGCGCGGATGCCGTGCCGGGCGAGGAAGCCGGTGGCGAGGGCGAGGTCGGCGCAGGAGGCCTCGACGGAGCACTGGCGGAAGTACTCGCGCAGCAGGGTCGGCACCGGGTTGGCGATGTTGTCGTAACCGGCCATGAAGTGCGCGAGGGCGGCGTTGCGGTCGCCGTGCGCGGTCTCGGAGGCGGCGACGTCGCGGTCGAAGTCGAGGTCCTGGTTGCCGCTCTCGGCGCGCAGGAAGTCGAGCAGGACGCCGGAGGCGTCGCCGGTGATGCGGTGCAGCTGGTCGGTGACGACGAGGGCGCCGGCGTTGATGAACGGGTTGCGCGGGATGCCGTTCTCGTACTCCAGCTGGACCAGCGAGTTGAACGGGTTGCCGGAGGGTTCGCGGCCGACGTGCTCCCAGAGTGCCTCGCCCTTGCGGGCCAGGGCGAGGGCGAGGGTGAAGACCTTGGTCACGGACTGGGTGGAGAAGGGCCGCTGCCAGTCCCCCACGCCGTACACGGTGCCGTCGAGTTCGGCGACCGCCATGCCGAAGCTGCCGGGGTCGCCGGAGGCGAGTGCGGGGATGTAGTCGGCGGGTCGCCCGCGTTCCGCGAGGACGGCGATCTCCTCGGCGATCCGGTCGAGGACGGGTTCGAACGTCAACAGCATGATCACATCATGCGCTGTGCGGTCCCGGGTCGCTGTCGGTACCCCCTCCTATGATCTTGTCTTGTGTCGCAGGTGCCGGCACCCGGCCGCGGTGCGGCCGGTCAAGGGGGAGGGGTTGTCTCATGCACCGACGACTGGCCCGACGGGGCGGTCTTCGAACGGTTCTCGCGGGGGTGGTGGCCGCGGTGCTGCTGCCCGCGACGACGGCCACGGCCCGGGCGGCGACGCCGAGCCCGCGCACGTACACGGTCTGGCAGTGGAACGTGGCGGGGAACACGATCCACCACGGCTCGACCACCGACGGCCTGGTCACCCAGGCCGCCGCCTCGGTCGTCAACCGCTCTGCCGACTTCGCGGCCTTCAACGAGCTGTGTCAGGGACAGTACAGCGCCCTGGTCGACGAACTGCGGGCCAAGGGCTGGCCGCAGGACCCGCAGAACTTCGCCCGCTTCGAGCCGAGCCGCCCGGCGGGCAACGCGGCGGTGTGCGGCGGCGAGGCGTTCGGCAACGCGCTGTTCAGCAAGCGGCCGCTCGGTTCCGCCGCCCGCTTCGCGCTCCCGGACGACGGGACGGCGGAGAAGCGCAACATGCTGTGCGCGCCGCTGACCGACGGCACGTCGACCCGGTTCTGCACGACGCACATCACGACGAGCCAGGACTTCAACGTGGCGCAGCTGGAGTTCGTGCGGCAGAAGCTGGAGGAGTACGCGGGCGCAGGTGAGACGGCGCTCATCGCGGGCGACTTCAACGCCCAGCCGCACTACGGCCGGCTGAACTCGTACTACGCGCCCAGTCTGGACACGCCGTACAACACGAACAACACCGGCCAGTACCGGGAGCTCGACGACAGCGACGCCGAGCACTGCCCGGGCTATGGGGAGTGGACGGCGGACGGGACGCCCGGGGCGACCCCGCCGTGCGGCGGGTACGCGAAGATCGACCACATCTTCGTCCGGGAGAGCGCACTGGCGGGACCGTACAGCGCGGACTCGCTCGCGATCTCGACCGCGTGCGCGAACGTCGCAGCCTGCTCCGACCATCGGATACTCGTCGGCACGGTGACCGTCAGGTAGCCCCCGCCGGGCCCCTGGGCGCCTCGCGGGCGGGTGCCCGCGAGTGGCGGAGCCGAGGCGTCCGGGTGAGGGTGACATGGGGCGTGACCACCCCGTGGGGGCTGACTGGGACGGAGGTGAGCCGGGTGCCGCTGACCGCGGACGAGCCGGGCGCGCCCTGCTGGCTGAGCCTGGCGGCGCGCGACCTCGGCGCGGCGGAGGTGTTCTACGGGGCGGTGCTCGGCTGGACCTTCCGGCACGGGCCGCTGGGCCACGGCTTCGCGGTCGGCGAGCGCGACGGCATGCCGGTGGCCGGGATCGGCGAGGTGGCCGACCGGATGTCGGTGCCGGTGGCGTGGACGGTGTACTTCGCGGTGGCCGACGCGGACGCGGCGGTGGCGCGGATCCGGGAACGCGGCGGCACGGTCGGGGTCGGCCCGGTGGCCTACCCGCCGCGCGGGCGGGCGGCCCTGGCCACGGACCTGGAGGGCGCGGCGTTCGGCGTCTGGGAGGGCCGGGTGTCCTCGCGGTGGCGGATCGGCGAGCACCACGCGCCGGCCTGGCTGGAGCTCCGCACCCGCAACGCCTTCGACGCGGCCCTCTTCTACGGCGGCGTCCTGAACTGGGTCAACGGCACGGAGGACGCGCCGCAGCGCTTCGAGGTGGCCTACGAGGACGACCAGGTCGTCCTCCGCCGCCAGGGCGCCGCGGTCGCCCGCCTCAACAGCGGCCCCGCCGAGGCGGCCTCCCCCCAGCCCCAGCTGCGCCCCCGCTGGCTGGTCCACTTCCGGGTCCCCGACCTGGAGCGGGCCAAGACCGCCGTCCTGGACCTCGGCGGGCACCTGGTCCCGGAGGCCGATCACGGCTGGCCCGCCCCGGAGGGCCGCCGCACGGCGGTCCGGGACCCGCAGGGCGGGCTGTTCACGCTGGACGAGTGGGTGGAGGACTGAGCCACCGGCCCGGGCCGCTCAGCCGCGCTCCAGCGCCTCCAGGCCCAGCTCGCCCTCCGCCCCCGGCGCGAACCACGTCACCGTGTCCTGCTCCGTCACCTCGGCGAGGGTCGCCGGGGTCCAGTGGGGGTCGCGGTCCTTGTCGACGACCTGGGCGCGGATGCCCTCGGTCAGGTCCGGGGAGCGCAGAGCGGCGCAGGAGAGGCGGAATTCCATGGTGAGGGCCGCTTCGAGGGAGTCGAGGGTGCGGGAGCGGCGGACGGCGGCGAGGGTGGCCTTGAGAGCGGTGGGCGAGCGGGTGAGCAGGAGGGTGGCGGTCTCCTTGGCCTCGGGGACGCCGGAGTCGGTGAGCCGCTGGACGATCTCCTCGACGGTGTCGGCGGCGTAGCAGGCGTCGATCCAGGCGCGGCGGCCGGCGAGCTCGCCGGCCGGGGCGGGGCGGGCGAAGCGGGCGACGGCGGTGGCGGCGTCCTCGTGCGTGAGGGCGGCGGTGAGGGCGGGCAGCTCGGCGGCGGGCACATGGTGGTCGGCGAGGCCGACCAGGATCGCGTCGGCGGCGCCGACGGGGGTTCCGGTGAGGGCGAGGTGGGTGCCGAGTTCGCCGGGGGCGCGGCCGAGCAGCCAGGTGCCGCCGACGTCGGGGACGAAGCCGATGCCGGTCTCGGGCATGGCGACCCGGGAGCGTTCGGTGACGACGCGGACGGACGCGTGACCGGAGACGCCGACGCCGCCGCCCATGACGATGCCGTCCATGAGGGCGACGTACGGCTTGGGGTAGCGGGCGATGCGCGCGTTGAGGCGGTACTCGTCGCGCCAGAAGGCGACGGAGGCGCTGCCGCCGGCGACGGCGTCGGCGTGGATGGCCCGGATGTCCCCGCCCGCGCACAGTCCGCGCTCGCCGGCGCCGCGCAGCACGACGGTGCCGACGGCGGGGTCGCCGGCCCAGGCGGTGAGCGCCTCGTCGATCCGGCGCACCATGCCGTGGGTGAGGGCGTTGATGGCGCGCGGCCGGTTGAGCGTGAGGAGGCCCGCGCGGCCCTGGGTGTGGACGAGGACCTCGGGCTCGGGGAGGTCGGCGGTGACCGACATGGGTGGTGTCCTTCCGGCTGCCGAAACGATCTTCCGTCCACCGTAACGGTCCCGGCGGCGTCCGCACAGGGCCCTCCGTCCGCTACCGTACCCGCGGGTAACACAACGGTGGAGGGGAGCGGACCGATGGCGGACGCGGCACGGCGGTGGAGTCTCGAGGAGTCGGTACGGGTGGACGCGGACCGCGCGACCCTGTACGGCCTGGTGGCGGACCTGCGGAACATGGGGCGCTGGAGCCCCGAGTGCCGGGGGGTGTGGGTGCGGCGGCCGCCGGTGCGGCCCGGCACCCGGTTCGTCGGATTCAACCGGCGCGGCCCCTTCGTCTGGTTCACCACCGGCCGGGTCACCACCGCACGCCCGGGCGAGGCCTTCGTCTTCGAGGTGGGGGTGCTCGGGCTGCCGATCGCGCGCTGGGGCTACCGCTTCGAGGAGGACGAGCAGGACCCCGGCGGTGCCACGCTGGTCACCGAGACCTGGGAGGACCTGCGCACCGGGCGCGGCGGCGGGCTCGCGACGCTGCTCGGCACGGTGTTCGCGGGGACGAACGCGCACCGCCGGATCGCCGTGAACCGGCACGGGATGCGCACCACGCTCGACCGGCTCGCCCGGACGGCCACGGCGGGCACCGCCGGCTGACCCGCTCCCGATCCCGATCCCGGCCCCGCTCCCGGTCGCTCTCCGTGGCGGCTCCCCCCGACCGCGCTCCGTGACCGTCACGGGGTCCGGGCTGCTCATGTCGGGGCTCCCCCGCGTCTCCGTTTCCCCTGTAGGCGGGGCCGGGGGCAGCATGGTAAGAGGCCCCGGCGAGCAGGGCGGGAAGGAGCGCACCGTGACGGGACGGGCGGACCGGTCCGCGGGTGGCGAGCGCGCGCGACCGACCGGGCTGCGGAGCGTAGCGGGCCAGGTCTTCGCCCTGCAGGCGGTCATCGCCCTGTTGATCGTGGCCGCCGCGGCGGTCGCACTGGTGCTGCAGGGGCGGTACGACAGCGAGCGCGACGCCCGCAACCGGTCACTGGCCGTCGCCGAGGCCTTCGCGCGCGCGCCCGGCACGGCGGTCGCGCTCACGTCCCCCGATCCGACGGCGGTGCTGCAGCCGCGCGCCGAGGCCGCCCGGTTGGCCTCGGGCGTCGACTTCGTCGCGGTCCTCGCGGTCGACGGCACCCGCTACACGGACACGGAGCCGGCCCTGATCGGCCAGAAGGCCAGCGGGGACGTGGCGCGGGCGGCGGGCGGCGAGTCGTTCACGGAGATCTTCCACGGCGCGCCGAACGACGCGGTGCGCGCGGTGGTGCCGGTCCGGGACGACCGGGGCACCGTCGTCGGCATGGTGAGCAGCGGCATCGAGGTGGAGACGGTCGGCCAGGCCGTGGAGGGCCGGCTGCCGCTGCTGCTCGGCGCGGCGGCGGGCGGTCTCGCGCTCGCGGTGGGCGGCGCGGGCCTGGTCAGCGCCCGGCTGAGGCGACAGACCCACGGCCTGGGCCCGGCGGAGATGACCCGTCTGAAGGAGCACCACGAGGCGGTCCTTCACTCGGTGAAGGAGGGTGTGGTCATCGTCGGGGGCGACGGGCGGCTGCTGCTCGCGAACGACGAGGCGCGCCGGCTGCTCAAGCTTCCGGAGGACGCGGAGCGGCGCCATGTCCGCGAGCTCGGCCTGGAACCCCGTACCGCCGCGCTGCTGCTGTCCGGGCGGGCGGCGACGGACGAGGTGCACCTGGCCGGGGACCGGCTGCTCGCCGTGAACGTGCGGCCCACCGGGTACCGGCCGGCCGAGGGCGGCTGTGTGATGACGATGCGCGACACCACGGAGCTCACGGCGCTCACGGGCCGGGCGGAGGTGGCGCGGGGTCGGCTGCGGCTGCTGTACGAGGCGGGCACCCGGATCGGGACGACGCTGGACGTCGTACGGACGGCGGAGGAGCTGTCGGAGGTCGCGGTGCCGCGGTTCGCCGACTTCGTGACGGTGGAGCTGCTCGACCCGGTGGTGCGGGGCGAGGAACCCTCGGGGGCGTTCACGGAGATGCGGCGGACGGCGCTGAGCGGGGTGCGCGCGGACACCCCGTTGCAGCCGGTGGGCGACCTGATCCGCTTCGTGGTGCCGACCACGCCGATGGCCACGGCGCTCGACGAGGGCCGGGCGGTCATCCAGGCCGATCTGGCCGCCGCGCAGGGCTGGCGCGCGCAGGACCCGGAGGGCGCGGCGCGGGCGCTGGCGTACGGACTGCACTCGCTGGTCACGGTGCCGCTGCTCGCCCGCGGGGTGGTGCTCGGGATGGCGAACTTCTGGCGCGGCGCGAACACGCCGGAGCCGTACGGCGAGGAGGACCTGTCGTTCGCGGAGGAGCTGGCGGCGCGCGCGGCGCTCGCGATCGACAACGCGCGGCGGTTCACCCGGGAGCACTCGATGGCGGTGGCGCTGCAGCGCAGTCTGCTGCCGCGGGTGCTGCCCGAGCAGAACGCGATGCAGGTCGCCTTCCGCTATCTCCCGGCGACGGCGGGCGTGGGCGGCGACTGGTTCGACGTGATCCCGCTGCCGGGGGCGCGGGTGGCTCTGGTGGTGGGCGACGTGGTCGGGCACGGGCTGCACGCGGCGGCGACGATGGGCCGGCTGCGTACGGCGGTGGCGAACTTCTCCACCCTCGATCTGCCGCCGGACGAGCTCCTGAGCCATCTGGACGAGCTGATCGACCGGCTCGGCGAGGAGACCGAACCGGGACCGCGGGGCGAGGTCGGGGTCGGCGGCGACGGGGACACCGCCGAGGGCACGGCGGGCGCGACCTGTCTGTACGCGATCTACGACCCGACCTCGGGGGCGTGCACGATGGCGAGCGCCGGGCATCCGGGCCCGGCCCTGGTGCGGCCGGACGGCAGCGTGGAGTTCCCGTCGGTGCCGGCCGGCCTGCCGCTCGGCCTGGGGCTCGGCGACCGGCCGTTCGCGTCGGCGCGGCTCAAACTGGAGCCGGGCAGCAAGCTGGTGCTGTTCACGGACGGGCTTCTGGGGGGCCGGCAGCGCGACTACGACTCCGGGCTCAAACTGCTCCGGGAGGCACTGACCCGGCCGGGCCGGACGCCCGAGCAGACCTGTGCGGACGTGCTCGCGACACTGCTGTTCCCGGTGCCGGGCGACGACATCGCGCTGCTCGTGGCACGCGCCGACCGGGTCCCGACGGACCGGATCGCCGAGTGGGAGGTGCCCGCGGACCCGTCGGCGGTGTCGCCGGTGCGCGCCGCGGCGGCCGCCCGGATCGCCGAGTGGGGCCTGGAGGACGTCGGGTTCACCGCGGAACTGGTGCTGAGCGAGCTGATCACCAACGCGATCCGGTACGGGCGTCCGCCGGTGCGCGTGCGGCTCGTGTACGACCGGGTGCTGATCTGCGAGGTCTCCGACGGCAGCAGCACCTCGCCGCACCTGCGGCATGCGGCGGACACCGACGAGGGCGGTCGTGGCCTGTTCCTGGTGGCGCAGTTCGCCCAGCGCTGGGGCACCCGGTACGCGCGGCGCGGCAAGACGATCTGGGCGGAGCTCCCGGTGGCCCCGGACGAGCCGAACGGCAACGGGGCGGGGCCGGTGCCGGACCTGGACGCCCTGGAGGACCTGGCCTGGTGACGGTCGGGGCCGGTTCGGCGAACCGGGTTCCACTCCAGCCGTCGTACTCTCGGCGGCGTATCGGCGGTGCCAGGCGAGCGACAGGAGTGGGCACGATAGCGCGCAGGAACCCGGAGCGCCGGGCGGCGCTGGTGGACGCCGCGATCGAGGTGCTGGCCCGCGAGGGCGCCCGGGGCCTCACCTTCCGCTCGGTGGACACCGAGGCGGCCGTCCCGCCGGGCACCGCGTGCTGATGGACCGCCTGGTCAAGGTGGGCATCGTGGTCCTGGCCCTGGTGGTCCCGGCCCTCGGGATGCGGATGATCTGGCACCGGGCCGACCGCGCCCGGAACGACGACCGGACCCGGACCGACGGCAGGACCGGGAAGGTCGGCGGCACCCGCCCCGGCGTCACAGCCGCTCGGCGAACCAGCCCGCCGCCAGCCGGCCCACCTCCGCCAGCGCGCCGGGCTCCTCGAAGAGATGACCCGCGCCCGGGACCGTGACGAGCCGGTGCTCGCACCGCAGCAGCCGCTCGGCCTGCCGGTTGAGGTCGAGGACCAGCGGGTCGGCGCCGCCCACGATCAGCAGGGTGGGTGCGGTGACGCCGCCGAGGCGCTCCTCGGCCAGGTCGGGGCGCCCGCCCCGGGAGACCACGGCGGCGACGGTGCTGCCCGGCTCGGCGGCGGCCCACAGCGCGGCCGCCGCGCCCGTACTGGCCCCGAAGTAGCCGAAGCGCAGGCCCGCGGCCTCGGGGCGGCCGGCCAGCCAGTCGCCGGCCTGCCGCAGGCGTTCGGCGAGCAGCGGGGTGTCGAAGACATTGGACCGGTCGGCGGCCTCCTCCTCGGTCAGCAGGTCGAACAGCAGGGTCCCGACCCCGGCCCGGTTCAGGGTCTCGGCCACAGCCTGGTTGCGCGGGCTGTGCCGGCTGCTGCCGCTGCCGTGCGCGAAGAGCACCACGCCGGTGGCGCCTTCGGGCACCGCGAGCCGGCCGCCGGTCTCCCGGCCGCCCAGCGGGATGCGTACCTCGGGATCGGCCACGGGGCCGGAGCGCCGCAGCCGCAGCGCCGCGACCACCTCCTCGTCCGGGGTCTGCGCGAAGTCCCCGTAGAACTGGCCGATGGCATAGAAGGACTCCGGTTCGCGCACGCAGTACGTCTCGTCCGCCACGCCCGCGACCCGCTCGGCCCAGCCGCGCGGGGCCACCGGCACGGCGAGCACGATCCGGGCGGCGCCCCTGGCCCGTACCACCTGGCAGGCGGCACGCGCGGTGGCGCCGGTCGCGAGGCCGTCGTCGACCACCACCGCCGTGCGGCCGCGGATGTCGACGGGCTCGCGGGCGCCCCGGTAGCGCCGGGACCGCTCGGCGAGGACGGCCCGCTCGCGGCGCTCGGCCTCGGCGAGGTCGCGCTCGGAGGCGCCGGTCTGCTGGACCACGTGGTCGTTGACGACGCGCACGCCGTGCTCACCGATCGCGCCCATGGCGAGCTCGGGCTGGTAGGGCACCCCCAGCTTGCGGACCAGGCAGACGTCGAGCGGAGCGCCGAGCGCGTCGGCGACCTCGGCGGCGACGGGCACCCCGCCGCGCGGCAGCCCGAGCACCACCGGGTCCTCCCCCACGACCCCCGCCAGGAGTTCGGCGAGCTGCCTGCCCGCGTCGGTGCGGTCGGTGAAGTACATGTCCGCTCGCCTTCCTGCCCGTCTCCGTGCACGGCCCGGCGGGCCGTCACACGGGCGTGGCCGTCAGGGCCGGTCCGCCGGGTGTCCCGGCGGGCGCGGGGTCGATCCGCATCCCGTACGGGCGGCTGATCCGGCCGAGCACGTCGTGCAGCCACGCGAGGTCCCGCTCCCCGGCCCGCTCCAGGCGCAGCCGTCGGCTGCGCAACGGCACGAGCCGCACCTCCGCCAGGCCGCCGTCCTCGTCGTGGACCGAGACCAGATGGAGGAGCCGCAGGTCGTCGCGGTACTGCTGCTGTCCGGTGATCCCCTCGTAGTCGTTGACGAGGTCGCCGCAGCCGTGCAGGACGAGCCTGCCCCGGTACGCCTCCAGGGGCCGCGGGTGGTGCGAGGAGTGCCCGTGCACGATGTCGGCGCCCGCGTCGACGAGGGCGTGGCCGAGCGCGACCTCGGCGCGGGCGGGGGCGTAGCCCCAGTTGGAGCCCCAGTGGACGGACACGAGGACGAGGTCGCCGGGGCGGCGGGCGGCCCGCAGCCGGGCGGTGAGCCGGGCCGCGGCCGGGGCGTCGGGCCCCGCCGCGAAGTGGACGCCGCCGCGCCGGGCGGTCGCGGCCCAGTCGCGGGGCACCCCGCTGGACGCCAGCCCCAGCGCGTACACCAGGAGCCGGCGTCCGCCCGGCAGCGGGACGACGGCGGGCCGCCGGGCCTCCTCGGCGTCCCGGCCCGCGCCGGCGGTGCGCAGTCCGGCGGCGGCCAGCGCGTCGAGGGTGTCCAGGAGGCCGCGCCGGCCGTAGTCGAGGACGTGGTTGTTGGCGAGGACGACGGCATCGGGGCGTACGGCGGTCAGCGCGGGCAGGTTGGCCGGATCCATCCGGTAGTGCACGGCCTTGCCGGGGTACGGCATGTCGTTCCTGGTCACCGAGGTCTCCAGGTTGACCACCCGGGCCGCCGGGCGGGCGGCGTCGAGGAGACCGAGGGCCTCGCCCCACGGGTAGGCCGGGGCGGCCGGGCGGGGCACCGGTCCGCTGAGCGCCTCGGCGAGGGCGACGTAGTCCCGTGCGTCGTGGACGTACTGCTCGGGGAGGGCCGGATCGAGGGGATGAGGAAGGATCTGGTCGATTCCCCGGCCGAGCATCACATCGCCGCAGAGGAACAGACCGGTCAGACCGCTGCCCATACCCCCAGGTTAGTCCGCCGGGCTTCGGGGGGTCCCGGACAGGTCCTAGCGACCGGCCCGGGCCGCGCGGTGGATGGTGGCGTCCACGAGGGCGAGGGCCTCCTCGGCCGTGCGGCCCGGGGCGCGGTTCCAGGGGCCGATGAGCTGGTGCCAGCCCCGGGAGCGGAGCTCCTGGAGCATCCAGGCGCCGGCCTCGTTCATGGTGGCGGAGCTACCGAAGCCGAGCCGGTGGGCGGCGAGCATGGCGCCGCAGACGCAGCGCGCGCCGCGGGCGTCGCGGAGCCTGTACGGGGTGTTCTGCCAGCCCCATTCGGTGAGCACGCGCCGGGCGTGGGCCAGATGGACGGAGGGGCGTACGTCGGGGCTGCCGATCCGGCGCCAGACGTGCAGCCGGTCGGGCAGGATCGCGCCGAGCCGTCCGGGGAGCGGTCGCTCGGCGGGCGGGGGCGGGGGAAGCGTGTCGAGGGCCTGCGCGACGAGCCGGTCCACCGGGACGGACAGCAGGCGCCGCCAGTCGGCGTCCTCCTCCCGTACCGGCTCCGGCGTCGCGGTCCACCGGGCCACCAGGTCCTGCCAGGCGGCGGTCTCCAGGAGGGCGGCGGCCTCGCGGTCGAGGGCCTCGGGGGTCATGGGGGCGGGCGGGGTGCTCGGGGCTGCGGCGGTGCTCGGCATGCGGGCGACTCCACGAGTGATTCATACCGGTATCGGTAAGAATGTCGGCTTTACTGCACTCGAACTTGAGTCGCTGCACGCACATGAATCGCCACACGGACAAGAGCCCACACAGTCCCCGCGAAGGAGCACCTCATGAAGATCGCCGTACTCGGCACCGGCGAGGTCGGCCGACGGCTGGCGACCAAGCTGGTCGCGCTCGGTCACCAGGTCACCCTCGGCTCCCGCAGCGCGGACCACGCCGGCGCCACGGCCTGGGCGGCGGAGCACCACGCCGCGCACGGCACCTTCGCGGCCGCCGCGCACGGCGCCGAGGTGGTGGTGAACGCGACCGGCGGTCTGGTGTCCCTTGCCGCCCTGGAGTCGGCGGGCGCGGACAACCTCGCGGGCAAGGTCCTGATCGACGTGTCGAACCCGCTGGACTTCTCCCAGGGCATGCCGCCGAAGGTGCTCACGCCCGGCGGCGGCAGCCTGGCCGAGCAGATCCAGCGGGCCTTCCCCGGCGCACGGGTGGTGAAGACCCTCAACACCATGAACAACGCGGTGATGGTGGATCCCGCGCGGGTGCCGGGCGAGCACTGTGTGTTCGTCTGCGGCGACGACCATGCCGCCAAGGAGGTCGTCATCGGTCTGCTCCGCGCGTTCGGCTGGCCGGACGCGCGGATCCTGGACCTGGGCGACCTGTCCGGCGCCCGGGGCGCCGAGCTGCTGCTGCCGCTCTGGCTGCGCCTGCTCGGCATCCTGGGCACCGGCGACTTCAACTTCGCGGTACTGAAGGCCTGAGCCGGTGCGTCACACGGCGGGCAGCGCGCGCCCCGTGGTGCCCGTGAGGTACTCGGTGGTGAGCAGCTCGGCGAGCCGCTCGGGCGGCAGGAGACCCTTCTCCAGGGTGAGTTCGGCGACCGAGCGGCCGGTGGCGAGCGCCTCCTTGGCGATGGCGGTGGCCGCCGTGTAGCCGAGGTGGGGGTTGAGCGCGGTGGCCAGGCCGATGGAGTTCTCGACGCTCGCGCGCAGGTGCTCGGTGTTGGCGGTGATGCCGCTGACACAGCGCTCGGCGAGGGTGAGGCAGGCGGCCCGCAGCGAGGTCAGGCTCTTGGACAGGGCGTGGAAGATGACCGGCTCGAAGGCGTTGAGCTGGAGCTGGCCGCCCTCGGCCGCCATGGTGATGGTCATGTCGTTGCCGATGACCTCGAAGGCGACCTGGTTGACGACCTCGGGGATGACCGGGTTGACCTTGCCGGGCATGATGCTGGATCCCGCCTGCACGGCCGGCAGGTTGATCTCGCCGAACCCGGCGCGCGGACCGGAGGAGAGCAGCCGCAGGTCGTTGCAGGTCTTGGAGAGCTTGACGGCGATCCGCTTGAGGACGCCGGAGAGCTGCACGAAGGCGCCGCAGTCCTGGGTGGCCTCGACCAGGTTGGCCGAGGTGACGAGCGGCAGGCCGGTGAGATCGGCGAGATGGCGGCGGGCGGTCTCGGCGTAGCCGGGCGCGGCGTTGAGTCCGGTGCCGATGGCGGTGGCGCCGAGGTTGATCTCGTGGATCAGCTCGATGGCCTCGGCGAGCCGGCCCCGGTCCTCCTCCAGCATCACGGCGTAGGTGGAGAACTCCTGGCCCAGCGTCATCGGCACGGCGTCCTGGAGCTGGGTGCGCCCCATCTTGACGACCCCGCCGAACTCGACGGCCTTGGCGGCGAAGGCGTCCTGGAGCACGGCCATGGCGAGGAGCAGTTCGCGGGCCGCGCCGATGGCGGCGATCCGGATCGCGGTCGGGTAGACGTCGTTGGTCGACTGCCCGAGGTTGACGTCCTCGTTGGGGTGCAGGACCTCGTAGGCGCCCTTCGGGTGGCCGAGCAGTTCGAGCGCCCGGTTGGCGACGACCTCGTTGGCGTTCATGTTGGTGGAGGTGCCGGCGCCGCCCTGGACGACGTCGACGACGAACTCGCCGTGCAGCGCGCCGTCCCGGATCTCCCGGCAGGCCGCGACGATCGCCCGCGCCTTGGCCACGGGCAGCAGCCCCAGCTCCTCGTTGGCGAGCGCGGCGGCCTCCTTGACGGCCGCGAGCGCGTCGATGAGCTGCGGGTAGACGGAGATCGGCGTGCCGGTGATGGCGAAGTTCTCGGTGGCGCGCAGGGTGTGCACGCCCCAGTACGCCTCGGCGGGCACGTCCCGGTCGCCGAGCAGGTCGTGCTCGCGGCGGGTGGGACGGACGGCGGCGGTCTCGGTCGGTGCGGTCGCGGGGGCGGGGACGGGAGCGGAGTTCACAGTGCCGTTTCCTCGATGGGTGCGGTGCGCGGGGTACGGGGAGGAGTGGGGGCGCGGACGGGGTACGGCACCCCGCCCGTATGGACGAGGTGCGGCGCCCCGCGCCCGGCCGCCCCGCCCCGTTCGGGTCAGTGGGTCGCCGCGAGCACCGGTTCCGCGCGGACCGGGCCTTCCAGGAGGGTGCGCAGGAGGTGGGTGCGGCGCTCCGGGCCGGTGGTGTCGGCGAGGAGCGCGGCGAGCAGCGCGATCCGGGCCTGGCCGGGGCGCAGGGTGCCGGCGAGGACGGCGCCCGCGGCGGCCAGGTCGACGGCGCCGCCGCCGGTGTAGACCTCGGCGACGGTGCCGGAGGAGACGCGGGTGGAGAGGACGACGTGGACGCCCTGGTCGACGGCGCGGGCGACCGCCTCGGCTATCTCCGGGGTCGCGTTGCCGGCGCCGGTGCCGACGAGGACGATGCCGCGGGCGCCGGCGGCGACGGCCGCCTCGAAGAGGACCGCGTCGCCGTCGGAGTGGTGCATGACGATGTCGACGCGCGGCGTGGCCGTGGTGGGGGCGGGCAGCGGCAGGGCCGCGGGGCGCTCGGGCTCGCGCTCGACGTCGACCCGGCCGAAGCCGAGGCGCCCGACCCGGCGCCCGGACGGGTCGGCGAAGGGGTCGGAGTCGAGCGTCTTGGTCTTCACGGTGCCGCGGGCGGCGTGCACGAGGCCGTCGAAGACGACGAGGACCCCGAGGCCGTGCACGGTGGCGGCGACCTGGAGGGCGTCGTAGAGGTTGCCCGGGCCGTCGCCGTCGCCGGTGCCGAAGGGGCGCTGGGCGCCGGTGAAGACGACCGGGCGGGCGTCGGAGTGGTGCAGGTCCAGGAAGAAGGCCGACTCCTCGAGGGTGTCGGTGCCGTGGGTGACGACGATGCCGTCGACGCCGGGGTCGGCGAGGGTCTCGTGGACGGCGCGCAGCAGGGTGAGCTGGCGGTCGGTGGTCATCCGGGAGCTGTTGACGTTGAAGAGGTCGAGGACCTTGACGTCGATGTTGTCCGGTACGGCGGCGGTGGCGACGACGTCGTCACCGGAGGCGTCGGCGGCATAGCCGCTGCCGGTCCAGCGGCTGGCGATGGTGCCGCCGGTGCTGATGACCACGATGCGGCGCTGCCGGGTGTCGCGCGTCCACTTCATGATGCTGCTGTCCTTCCCTGGGGTGCGCCGCAACGATAGGTCAATCGGCGCGCAAGGCGATTGCCACTTCAACCCGGAATTATGAATTCCGTGGTAGATAATCGCGCCATGGACCGAATCGATCTCCATATCTTGCGCGAGCTCCAGGCAGACGGCCGGCTGAGCAACCAGGAACTGGCCCAGCGGGTGGGCCTGAGCCCGTCACCCTGCATGCGGCGGGTGCGCCAGCTGGAGCAGGACGGGGTGATCCGGGGATACCGCGCGATCATCGACCCGGAGGCCGTGGGCCGCGGCTTCGAGGTGCTGGTCTCGGTCGAGGTGAAGCGGGACCGGGAGACCGTGGAGGCCTTCGAGGAGGCCCTCCAGGACATCCCGGACGTGATCGAGGCGTACCGGCTCTTCGGCAGCCCGGGCTGCCTGCTGCGGATCGCGGTCGCCGACCTCTCCGCGTACGAGCGGCTGTGGATCGAGCGGCTGACCACGCTCGTCGGGGTCACCGAGGTGAACTCGCAGATCATCATGAAGCGGGTCAAGGAGCCACGAGGTCTGCCCGTGGAGCGCTGATCCGGCACCGGAATCTCAACTTCCGCACGGAGTCGGGCATTCCATGGGCGGGATCTGGTCATGTACGGTTCAACCGCGCGTGCGGTGAGCGACTCGTTCCCGACGTTCTACGCGCGCAGAGTGGCCACCCGCACTGCCTTCCGCCCCACCGCCCCAGCCCCCACGGAGGTCTGACGGATGCCCGGACTCATGAGGTCCACCCGCCGCCGCTTCGCCGCACTCACCGCGTGCGGCGCCCTGGTCGCCGCCGCGGCCGGTGCCCTCGGCTCCCCCGCGGTCGCCGCCCCGGCCGCGGCCGACACCGCCCAGTCCGCCACCGCCACCGCGACGGCGACGCCGGCGCGCGTGCTCTTCGACAACTCCAAGGCGGAGACCGCAGGAAACGCCGACTGGATCATCGGCACCGGCCAGCCCGACCCGCTCACCCAGGACGCCACGCCCACCGTCGAGACCGACTGGACCGGCGCGATCTCGGCCTGGGGTGTCGCCCTGCAGAAGACCGGCCGCTACTCGCTCAAGACCCTGCCGTCCGGCGGCACCATCACCTACGGCACGACGGCCGCCACCGACCTGCAGAACTTCGACACCTTCGTGCTGCCCGAGCCCAACATCCGGCTCAGCGCGAGCGAGAAGACCGCCGTGATGAGGTTCGTCCAGAACGGCGGCGGCCTCTTCCTGGTCTCGGACCACACGGTGGCCGACCGCAACAACGACGGCTGGGACGCGCTCGCCATCATCAACGACCTGATGACCGACAACGGCGTCGACAACACCGACCCGTTCGGCTTCAGCGTCGACGTGCTGAACATCCAGACCGACAACCCGCGGGCGATCTCCAGCACCACCGACCCGGTCATCAACGGCGCCTTCGGCAAGGTGACCGGCAGCATCATCCGCAGCGGCACCACCGCCACCCTCAAGCCGGCCGACAACCCGTCCGTCAAGGGCCTGGTCTACCGCACCGGGTACTCCGGCAACACCGGCGCCTTCTTCGCGACCAGCACCTTCGGCACCGGCCGGGTCGCGTTCTGGGGCGACAGCTCGCCGGTCGACGACGGCACCGGCCAGTCCGGGAACACGCTGTACGACGGCTGGAACGACCCCGCCGGCACCAACGCGGCACTCGCGCTGAACGCCACCGACTGGCTGTCCGAGGCCTCCGGCGGCGGTGGCGGAGGCGGCGGCACCTGCACCGCGGGTCAGCTGCTCGGCAACCCCGGCTTCGAGTCGGGCGACACCGTCTGGACCGCCTCGTCCGGTGTCATCACCGACGACACGAGCCGCCCGGCCCGTACCGGCTCCTACAAGGCCTGGCTGAGCGGTTACGGCTCCGCGCACACCGACACCCTCTCCCAGACGGTGACCATCCCGGCCGGCTGCACCACGGCCGCGCTGAGCTTCTACACCCGGATCGACACCGCCGAGACCACCACGACGACGGCGTACGACAAGCTCAAGGTCGAGGTCCTGAACAGCTCCGGCACGGTCCTGTCCACGCTGGCGACGTACTCCAACCTCAACAAGTCCAGCGGCTACGTCCAGCGCGGCTTCGACCTCGCCGCGTACGCCGGGCAGACCGTGACCCTGCGGTTCACCGGCACCGAGGGCTCCCAGCTCCAGACCTCCTTCGTGATCGACGACACGTCGCTCACCGTGGGCTGACCCACCCCCGTACCCCCCCACGCCCCCTCACAAGTCCCCGCCGCACGGACCCGCCCGTCCGTGCGGCGCGGGCCACTCCGCCCTGCCACCCCGCCAGAAGGGACCCCCCATGTCCGTCACGCAGCGACGCCGCCTCAAGACCTGGGCCGCGATATCCGCCGCCCTCGCCGGCCTCGTCCTCCCCACCCTCGCCGCCGCCCCCGCCGGCGCCACGACGAACACCTACGACAGCACGTACTACAAGAACGCCGTCGGCAAGACCGGGACGAACCTCAAGTCCTCGCTGCACACCATCATCAGCGCCAACACCCGCAAGATCTCCTACGACGCGGTGTGGAACGCCCTGAAGACCGCCGACCAGGACCCGGCCAACAGCGCCAACGTGCTGCTGCTCTACAGCGGCACCTCGCGCAGCAAGACCCTCAACGGCGGCGACGTCGGCGACTGGAACCGCGAGCACGTGTGGGCGCAGTCGCACGGCTCCTTCGGCACCTCCGCCGGCCCCGGCACCGATCTGCACCACCTGCGCGCGGCCGACGTCCAGGTCAACAGCATCCGCGGCAACAAGGACTTCGACAACGGCGGCAGCCCGGTCAGCGGCGCCCCCGGCAGCTACACGGACAGCAACTCCTTCGAGCCGCGCGACTCCGACAAGGGCGACGTGGCCCGGATGGTCCTCTACATGGCCGTCCGGTACGAGGGCGGCGACGGCTTCCCCGACCTGGAGGCCAACGACTCGACCACCAACGGCAGCGTGCCCTTCCTCGGCCGCATCTCGGTCCTCAAGCAGTGGAACGAGCAGGACCCGCCGAGCGCCTTCGAGGAGCGCCGTAACGACATCATCTTCAACACCTACCAGGGCAACCGCAATCCGTTCGTCGACCACCCGGAGTGGGTCGAGGCGATCTGGTAGTCCCCACCGGCTCGCGCCGGGGCACGCGACAAGCGTTCCCCGGTGTGAGTGGTTGCGCTGCAGAGAAGGAGCACCGAGATTGATCAACATCGTCGATGGGGGATTCGGCGTGGCCTTCGGTCCGATGCCGCTGGTCGGCTGTTGCAAGGTCAGCGGTCGCGGTTCCACCAGTCCACGGTTTCCATAGCCAGCACCCTCTTCTCCAGGGCTATGGCTGTCTCGCGGCTGTCGGTAGTGGCCCAGCAGACGTGGAGGTCCGCCCATGCCAGCGCAGCCTTGCCCCAGCCGGTCGCTCGCATCGGCTTACCGCTCTCGACCTCCGCCACCCTCTCCCGCAGCCAGGCGGGATCCGCCAGGGCTCGGTCGAAGACCGCTTCGCCGAGTCCGGAAGCCAGCGCCTTGCCGCTGGTGTAGCGCCGCAACCGGCCGTTCAGCCCTTTACCTTGGCGTTCCCCGGCCATGCCGACGTACACCACCGGGCCGTTCGCCCCCCGTCGGGCGAGGTAGACGCCCGGCGACGTCGGCGCTTCGGCGGCGGCCAGCGGAACCCAGTCCGACCAACTGGCCACAGCCAGCCGGAGTAGCCGGCCAGGTCGATGCCCACCGTCACCATCGGCGGGTCCGTCGCAGCGGCCTCTGTCCGATTGCCCGCAGTCATGACCTTCAACTTACTACGCCTCTTTCGTATAGGTTCACCGCGATCCCGCGATCCGCTGTACTGCGGCACCCACCCCCACCGGGCGCCCGTCCTGCAGAGAAGATCTGCCCGGCACTGCGTCCAGCCGGCCGCGCGTGGGGGCGCACACGCGCGTACGCGGGGAGCGTGCCCCCTGTCTTTCCCGCCAACTTCGCTCCACCGGGCAGGGTGCTGTGAACAGGGGTTTCTCCAGCTGCGGTGTGGTGCCCGGGCGGTGCGGACTCGGCCGGGGCGGCGATCGGTTCTCCGTGGCCACCTGGCCGTTCACCTCATGTTCGACCGCTCAGGGGAGGTCGTTGACGGGGATGGCCGGTTTGGAGTGATCGCGGTGCGGTTCTCCCGGGTCAGTGTCGGTGGCCGCTGCTACATCCATGTCAGGGGGTTCGCGTCGGTGCGGCCCTCATGTCGGGAGGGGACAGTTCATGACGCCTGAGGGCTATCACCGGGTGCGGGGCCACATCCGCCGGAATCCGACCCGTCGGTCTGCGAAGAAGATGAGCCCGTGGCTGATCGGCGGCATCGCCGCCGTGGTGGTGCTGTGGGCGCAGTTCTTCGGACTCGAGGGGGCGGCGCCGGCACAGTCCCCCGCGCCCGGGGTGACGGCAACGCCGTCGGCGGGCCGCTGATGGTGCGGCGGCGGTTAGCGATCCGTCGGCCGCGCGGCGCGGTCGAGTACGGGGCCGCGACCCTGGTCGCCGCGGCGGTGGCCTCCTTGGTGGTGCGGTTGCTCGTATGGGTGGGCGAGGTGCTGGTGCGGTGGTGGCCCATCGTGGCTGTGCTCGCTCTACTGGGATTCGCGGCCGGCGTCTGGCGTGCTGTGGCGGCCTCGCACGAACACTCAGCGCGAGCACGGCGTTTGTCGGTTCTGCGGTTCAGCCTGGCGGAGCTCGACGCGATGGACGATCGGCAGTTCGAGTTCGCGCTGCGGGACCTGCTGATCCGGGACGGCTGGTCGGCCCGACAGGTCGGGCAGCAGGGCGATCAGGCCGCCGATGTCATCGCCGACCACCCGGCGTACGGGCGCCTCGTCGTCCAGGCCAAGCACACCAAGGTCGCCGCGAAGGTCGGCTCCCAGGTGATGTACCAGGTGAAGGGGACAGCCGGCCCCGCCCACCGGGCGAATGCGGCGACGGTCGTGACGAACGGCGGCTTCACCCGCGACGCCAGGGAGTGGGGAGAGCGGCACGCCGTGGGCTGGACCGACCGTGAACGGCTGCGCGCATGGGCCGAGCTGGGTGTCCCGCTCCACCAGATCCTGCAGCTTCCCGCCCTCACCCGCCGACGGCTCCCCGGCGCTCGCCGGCCCCAGTTCGCCGCGCCGTACGAACGGAACGCGCCCGAAGGGAGGACGGACGGTGTTCGATGAAGACGGCTCTCTCGACCCGCCTCTGAAGTTCCTGCTGTACGCCGTACTGGCCCTGGCCGTCGGCAACGGCTTCACGCAGCCTGCCCTCGACTTCGCCTCCCGCCACCGTCTGATCACCGTCGGCCGCGAGGACCTGAAGAGATGGGCACACGGCGCCCACCTCTACGACGTCATCCGCGCCCGCACCACCCCGTAGGCCGTCGCCAGGACGCAAACGGTCGACCCACCACCCCGACGTCAAACCGATTCGTGCCGGAGGAGAACCACCTCGGACGCCCGCCGTACCGACCGCCGTCGACGAGACACCGCGGACCGGATGGCGTGGCGCGTGGCGGGCTGCTCACAGGCCTGTCGCGGGGGTCCCGCGCTGGGCCCGGGCCGTCGCTCACGCCATCCCGTTCATCGTCCTGCCGTCCGGCATCCGGCGAATGGCGACCGTTGTGTTCGACGTGGCAGGCGACCATCAGCCGCGTCGGCCATCGCGAGAAGGGCCGTGCGGTGCAACTCCCCTTCTCTCCCGCTGCTGTCCCACTCCTGACCAGCGCCCCAAGTGTGTTCAGGCGTGCTCAGCGGTGTCGCTCGCGCCGCTGACGATCCCGTCCAGCTCCCGACGCAGGGCGCCGTCGAGGCCGCCCCTGCTCCAGTACCACCTGCACAGGCGCGGAACCGCCGGCGTGTCCGCCTCGTACCAGGCGAAAGCGGTGCGGTGGGCGGTGTGGGCGTGGGCGCCCAGGACGTTGAACTCGGAGAAGCCTCGGGGCGGTCGCCCGGCCACGTAGCGGGACAGCGGGATTCCGTGACGTTCCAGGCACAGGGCGCGTACCTCCGGGTAGAGCGCGCGCGGGTAGGTGAACGGCGGCTGCTGCATGAAGTCGTAGGCGACCGGCCGGCCCAGGAACTCCTCCGTCGGGGTGAGCCAGGGCCGGTGCCGACCGAGCAGGGCGACCGCCCTGCGGACGATCCACGGGCGGCCGGCGTCCAGCAGGTCGGCAGGCGAGACGGGACGGTCGAAGACGACGTCCGAGTCGACGTGGCAGATGAGATCGGCGTCGGTGAACTCGTCCGCGTACAACTTGGTCACCTGCTGGCCCAGGTAGTCGTCCCGGTAGTCCGGGCAGACCGTCAGCCGTACGTCGCCGCCGATCGCCCGGCGTACCGCGGCGGATCCGGTGCGCGGCGACACCACGACCACTTCCGCGAACCCGTGGCACCACTGCTCGACGGCCGCCAGCGCGTAGCGCAACCACGCGACATCCCGGTGGTAGGTGCGGATGAGAAGCGCCGTCCGCTCGCTACAGTGGCGGACGTGTCCGAGTCCGTCCCCGCGTTCTGGTGCCGGGTGCCCAGTCAGGGCAATGTCGGTGACCGGCTCACTCCCTGGCTGATCCGCCGGATCTCCGGCGCGCCGGCCCGGTGGGTCGCTCCGCACGCCCCGGGCCGGAAGCACTTCGTCACCGGCAGCGTGGTCGCGCTCGCGAGCGCGGGCGCCGTGGTGTGGGGGGCGGGCGTGATGGAGGCCGGTGAGTCCGTCGATCCGCGGGTCGAACTGCTCGCCGTCCGGGGGCCGCTCACCCGGGAGGCGGCCCTGCGCTCGGGTGTCGTCTGCCCGCCGGTCTACGGTGACCCCGGGCTGCTGGTGCCCAGGTTCCTGCCAGTGCGCCCGGTCCGGGCGGGCGGACGGCCCGCGGTCGTACCGCACTTCGCGGACAAGGCCCGGGCCCGGCGGGGTGTTCCGGAGGGCTGGCGGATCGTCGACGTACAGGGCGGTGTCGAGGACGTCGTCGAACAGCTGACGGGTGCCAGTCTGGTCGCCTCGTCGAGCCTGCACGGCATCATCCTCAGTCACGCGTACGGGATTCCCGCCGCCTGGGTCCGGTTTCGGCCCCTGCCCGGCGGCGACGACAGCAAATTCCACGACTACTTCCTCTCCGTCGGCCTGCCGGTACCTCCGCCGGTGCCCGTCGGCCCCGTCGGTGCCGGCCTTGACCCGGTCGCGCTGGCCGATTTCGCGACGCTCCCGGCGGACCTCCCCGACCTGGACCTCCTTCTGGAGAGGTGTCCGTTCCGATGACCCACCACGATCCGCTGTCGCTCCTGCGCGGCATCCGGGACGCCAACTACCATCGCCCCGGCATCCGGTGCATGCGACTGTTCTCCGCCCACGCCGCGACCCTGCGGGAACTCGTGGCGGAGGCGGAGGGACTGCGCACCCGGCACGCCCCCTCGCTGGCGGGCGACCCCGGCCACGTCACGGCCTGGACCGGTCCGCGCGGCCGTGTGGAGCAGTTCAGTCTGTTCAACGCGTCGGGCCGCTGTGACGACTTCTCCCGGGACCACGACCTGTCCTGTTTCGGCAAGCGGTTCCACCACCGCACGTACTGCCCCGCGCTCTCCGCGCTGGCGCAGGCGCTGCCGCATCTGGTCAACTTCCGGATCAACGTGCTCGGTCCCGGTGCCGCGCTCGCACCGCACGAAGAGCACAGCGTCGTACGGTCGGACTCCGGCACCGTGGGGGTGCGGGCCCGTTTCCACCTGCCGCTCGTCACCGGCCCCGAGGCCACCGTGGTGCTCGACGGCGACCTCCACCACCTGGCGGCCGGGACCGTCTACCTGGTCAATCACGGGTGCGTGCACGCGGCGGAGAACGCCGGGGCCACCGACCGGATCCACCTGGTGTGGGACATGCTGCTGACCGCCCCCGCGACCGAGGTGATGTTCGGGGCGGGACCGGCGCCCGAGGGCTTCACCCGTACCCGTCTGCGCGCCGTACGTCCCGAGGGCCGGCGGACGGTCACCCGGTGGGAACGGATCGCGCCCAGGGTCTCGGAGGCCGAGGCCCGGCACGTCGGCCTCCTCGATCCGCAGTAGCCGCCTCAGTACAGGGTCCGGGAGAACTCGGCCGGGACGTAGTGGAACAGGAGGGACGTGTGGGTGCTCCCGTCGGGCAGCGGCGGGCGCCAGTGCGGTACGCGGGTGCCCCGGAAGAGCACGGCTTCGCCGGGACGCTGGACCAGGGAGAGCGACCCGTGGGCGGTGTCGAGGAGCAGCGGCCAACCGTCCGAGATGGCCGGTCCCGACTCCCCGAGCAGCAGGGACACGGTGTACTCGCACTGCTCGCGGTCGACGTGCCGGTCGAGGACGGCGCCGGCGCGGTAGGCGGAGACGTAGGAGTACGAGGGTCGCACCGGTCGTCCGGCGAGGCGGCTCACCAGTGTGCGGAACTGATGGTGGAAGAAGCGGGACAACGACTCGTTGTACCAGCCGTATCGCCCCTTGACCTGTGCGTCGCCGAGCGGCCAGGAGCCGGTCGAGATGAGCCGCTCGTAGTAGTCGAGCAGCGCCTCGCGGTGCCCGGGGCGCACCAGGCGGCCCATGCCGCAGACGTCCGAGCGCGCGAACTCCCCGGCGGCGTCGGCCACGGCGGCATCGGCCAGGGCCGTGCGCCGCGCGCGCAGCTCCGTCGTCCCGAGCGCACCGGCCCGGGCGAGTGCGGCGCGCAGCCGGGGCGGGAAGCCGTGTGGCAGGGGGCGGCCCGGGACGAGTTCGCGAAGCGCCCAGAAGTCCTCGAAGCGTACCCAGAAGGGTACGAGCGCCCCCGTCTCGGGCTCATCGGTCCACAGAAGGGGGCTGCCGGTCAGGAAGCGGTCCCGGAAGCGGGCCCGGCGCGCCATCCCCAGAGGGATGGTGACCCCGGTCTGGAGCAACGCGGTCGGATCGAGCACCGCGCCGTCGCCCCCGCCCAAGGCATCGTCGGTGCCCGATGCGGTGGCGTCCGCGTCGTGGAGCCAGCAGGCGAAGGCGGGGCGACGGCGCGCGGCCTCCGGGGCGGCTCGGGTCGCCCGGGGGACCGGGGTGGACTGGGGCATCGTGGTGCGTCCGTTCGTGAGGCGCCGCAGGGTGGGCTGCACGACGTCGAGCGCCGCCGGGGCGAAGCCGGGGGTGTCGCGCCATTTGCCGGGGCGTGGCGGGCTGATCGTCGTGGCCGACAGGGGGAGGTCCCTGCCCCACGTCGCGGCGGGCAGGTCCAGTGCGGCCTCCAGCCGCCGCAGCGTCCGCGCCGGTGCGGCGCTCAGCTCGGCGTAGTCGACGTCCACCCAGGAGACGTCGGGCCGTAGGTCACGGGCGTCGAGGGTGGCCTCCACGGCGGCGGCCCACTGCCGGGCCGCGATCCGCGCGAGATCCTCGCCCGTCCAGGATCGCCAGCCCGGTGGCAGCAGCAGGTGCCAGGCCCGCCGTGGCCAGCCGGGCAGGTCCGGGATGTTGACGAAGCCCGGGTGGGTCCAGGCCCGCACCATGCTGGCCACCGTGTCACGGGCGTCGCGGTGCAGACGGACGACCGTGGCGTCCGGGAACAGCCGCAGCAGGAAAGGGAGTCGCAGGCTGTTCTCGGGGGTCTTCTCCAGCAGCCTGCGGGGCAGGTCCCGGGGAACACCGCTCCCGGGCGGGCGCCGCCCTCGGGCATCGCGCAGATCGGCGAGGAAACCGGCCCGTACCGCATGTCCCCAGGTGTCGGCGTCGTCGGCGTCCAGCGCGTGCGAGGCGTAGCCGCGGGCCGCCGGGTGGAGTCCGGGCACGCCCTCGATCACTCCCTCGCTCTCTCCGCCGACCGTCCACAGGGCGGGGCTGCGGGCCAGGGCGTCGAACAGCGCGGTGCTGCCCGAGCGCGGCGGGGAGACGACGATCACGGGCGCGGCGAGCGGGGCCTCGGGGACGGCGCGCACCGGTCCGGTGAGCACCGTCCCGAGCCGGGTCAGGGCGGGGTCCCTGGCCGCGGAGAACTCGGCGGCTGCCGTGCCCGAGGCGAAGAGGTAGCGGGCGCGTACTCCGTGAGCGTCCGCGCGCACGGCGCGGGACAGCAGCTCCGGCGCGTCGGGGAAGGGGCCGTGGTGGGTCTCGCGCACGGCTCGCCGTGCGCGGCCGGACGGGAGCGCCACATGGCCCTCCACGGACCACGCGGCGCATTCCCTCGGCTCCTCCCACGGCTCCTCCCACGGCTCCTCGCGCCCGGCCCGCCCGCCGGATTCCCTCCCTCCCGGTCGGCCGCTCACTTGCGGTGGATCCAGCCGGTCACGCTGAACCGGCTGTCGGCGAAGGCCTTGGCCGGCACACGGACGGGCAGCACCTCGTGGTCGTGCCGGCTCGGGAAGAACACCGCGAGGTTGGCGCGCGGCACGATGGTCTGGCTGCGGTCCGTGGGGACGACCCGCCCGTCCTCGACGACCGTCTCGAAGACGCGCAGCTCCCCGCCGGAGAACCGGCGCGGCTCGGCCGAGAAGAAGTAGACGAAGGTGAGCTCGCGGGTGTCCCCGCCGTCGCTGTCACGGTGCATGCCGAAGTAGTCCCGGTCGCCGTTGGCCGTGACCTGGAGCTCGATGCGGTCCAGCGGGAACGCCGGGTGGCCCAGACGGGCGCGTACCGTCTCCAACTGCTCCTTGATGCGCTCCGTGAACAGTGCCTCGAAGCGACCGAGGTCGTGGAGGACCGCGCTGCTGCGGACCCGCTCGTCCACCACCGCCGCTCCCGTCCCGTACGGCTGGATCGTGGCCGCCGAGAACGCGGACTCGTTGTCGAGGACGTACCGGAGGAGATCGTCCTGCTCCGCGTCGGTGAGGAGTTCCCGTACGCCCTGGGCGACCTCGGCGATCACGTCTCGCTCGAACCGGCCCGTCCCCGTGGGCACCCCGGCCGGCTTGCTGTAGTGGCCGCCGCGGACCAGCCGGGCGATCTCGGAGGGGACGGTGACGCGGTCCGCCGTCCACTCCAAGCGCGATCCCAGGTAGACGGTCCCGTGGAAGAGCGCGTTGCGCTCGTACACCTCGTCGTCGACCGCGCCCGCGAGAAGGTCGACCGAGTCGGCCCCGGCCAGGCCCAGGTTCTTGAGGAGCTCGCGGGCCGGGGCGCGATAGGTGAGGTACCGCGCCGCCTCGGTGAGGAAGACGTCCTCCGTGCGCTCGAAGCCGACGCGGCGCATGACCAGGTCGGCGAGCCTCGACTCCTCGGCGAGGAGATAGTGCACCTCGGCGCCGGGGTCGACGGCCAGTGTCTCCAGGGCCTCCTTGTAGAGGGCGGCGCAGAGGCCGGTGTTGGTGAGGTCCTCGTCGGCGACGTGTACCGGGCTCAGCCCCCAGCATCCGTCGGAGACCAGGTGCGTCTGCAGGACGCCGATGATGTTGCGCGCGCCCAGGCCCCACGGCGGCCACGGCCGGTCGCGGACCGCGGCGAAGATCTGCGAGTCGCCGTCGCGGAACTGCGGCAGGACCACCTCGTCCATCAGGTGCGGTGCGCCGGTCCGCCGGAAGAAGGTGTGCAGGGCGGCTTTCGCGGTGTCACCGAGTTCGTCGAAGATCTCGATCCGCGTGGCGCCGTTGCGCTCCGTGAAGAAGTCGCGTCTGATGGGCTCGGTCATGGCCTCTCCTGTCCTGTCGCTGTGTCGATCGATCCCGGTGGGGAGGACGACGGGTGGATTTCTCCGCGGGCGCGCCGCTCCTGCGCGTCACCGGGCCGGGCGGCGACGTACTGCCGTGGGTGGTGGTACGGGCTCCCGTCGTCACCCGGGACCAGCACGCACGCCTGAACCGGCTCGCGGACGAGGGCTGTCGTTTCGTCGGTGCCACCAGCTATCTGGGCTTCCCGGGGGCGGGGTTCCGTGACGAGCGCGACTACGGGCTGCTCTGCGAGGCGTGGCTGCACTGCTTCCGTGAGCCGGAACGCCACCTGCCGCCGAACGGGCCACGGGTTCGGGTGAGCGAGTCCGACTTCACCGACCCGCGCCGTGTCGACCCCCGCCTGGTGGCACGGGCCCTGCCGCCGGAACTGGTCGCGGACGTGGTCCACGTGTCCGGCGCGGAACCTTGGCGGCAACGGGCCAAGAACTGGCCGCTCGCCGCACGCTGCCTGCGCCGGCTGTCCGAGGAGACGGACCTGCGCGTCCTGGTCGTCGACGCCCCGCCCGGCGCCGGGACGCTGCCGGGCGTCAGATCGTCCGGTCCGCTGGAGTGGCCGTCGTTGCTCGCCGTGATCGCCGCCGCGCGCTGCCTGTTCGTACCGGCAGTCCTCGACGCGTCGCCGAGGGTGCTCGCGGAGGCGCTCTGCCTCGACGTGCCCGTCGTCGTCAACCGGGCGATCCTCGGCGGCTGGCAGTACGTCAACGCGTTCACCGGGGCCTTCTTCGACGGCGTGGAGGACGTGGTGCCGGCCGTTCTGGGGACGATCGGTGCCGCGGGCGGACCGAGGTCCTGGTTCACGGCCCATCACGGGCCCGCGCGGGCGGGCGAGCGCGTCCTGCGGCTGTTGCGTTCCCTGGATCCCTCGCTGCCCGCACTCAGCCATGTGCTGCTGGCCCCCGACCGGGGACCGGCATCCGACGGGGGGCGGCGGGAACCCGCTCTGCCGGGGACACGTTGAGGACCAGCCTCGGAGGGCCCTCCATGGGCGAGCGGTGGATCCACGCGTCCGTCACGGGATGCGGCGACCAGTGGCGCCGTACGTCGAGGTGCTTGAAGTAGACGGTCGCGTCCGGCGGCACCCGGTGGACAGGAGCGTGGGGCCGCAGGAACGAAGGGGTCTCGTCCATGGCGATCAGCGGGCCGAGCGCCGCACCGGCCGGTTCGTCGCCACAGGTCCCGGCCCCCGCCTCCCGCGACAGCCGCTCCCGGCGCGACAGGTAGGCGTAGAAGTCCTGCGTGCTCCGCACGTCGTCGCGGGACACGTACTCGGTCGTCGGACCGTTGTAGACCCGTACGGCACCGGTGGTGGGGGCCTGCGGCGGGACCGTGTCGACGTGGAATCCGCAGCGCCGGGTGGGGGCCTCGGTGAACACCCGCACCATCACGCGCGTGACGTCCGCCGCGGCCATGACCTGTTCCACGATCCCCGCCATGTCGTCCAGGAGCGCATGCGCGACCGCCCTGTCCGCGTCGGCCAGGGCGGTGCGGGACCAGTCGGCGAACTCGTCGCGGGAGACCGCGGTCAGAGTCGTACGGGCGATGACGAGCCGCCGTGAGACCACCAGCTCGGCCAACTCGGCCAGCCAGTCCGGTCGTTCGGGCGGGGCCAGGATGACCGCGGCCAGCCCGGGGTCGGTCAGCCGTGCGATGTCCCGTGCCGTGCCTCCGTGGAGGACACCGCCGGGGAACGTCTCCTCGTCGATGGGGACCACGGACGGCACCCTAGTCGTGGGCCGGCCGCGCCCCCGGCCCGACAGGCGGGGCCGGGGGCGCGAGAACCCGTTCGGCGCAGACTCCGGCCGCGGCTCTTGCGATCCACGGTCACATCGCGGGAGCGGCGCCGGCCGCCTGGTCGGTCCCGGTCGACGAGGTGTCGGTCGTGTACGGCTGGTCGGTGGAGGGCAGCGACTGACCGGGGTCGGTGGGCGGCTGCCCCATGGGGGCACCGGAGTTCGGGGCGGGTCCCATGTCCACTCCCGCCGCGGGCTCGGGACGCGGCACCGGAGGGGAGCATTCCTGGGAGGACGACTGCTCGGCGGCGCCGTCGATGTCGATGGTGATGCGCATGGCTCGGTCCTTCCGTGTACGGCGGGGAGTGGCTCAGTTCAGGACGGCGTACCTGGCCTCGTAGGTCATCGTGGCCGCGGTGAGGTTCTTCACGGTGATCCAGTACGTCACGTAGCCGGCCTCATAGCGCTCGACGGCCACGTCCCAGTCCACCTGCGGAGCACCGGACTGCGGATTGGTCGGCACCAGGTACCAGACGACGTGCCAGGACGCCGGCCATCCGTAGGTGAAGAGACGTACGCTCGCGTTGGCTCCGAGCGATCCGGTGTAATGAACGTTGGTCCACATCGCGCTTCTCCCGGTTCAGTAGCGGCTGAGGATGGCGAACCGGCCCTCGAATGCGACCGGGACGGGGGTGAGGTTGGTGACGGAGATCCAGTACGTGACGTACTCGGCGTCCCCTCGTTCCACCTGGACCTTCCAGGTCAGCTCCTCGGCACCTGGGCGGATCGTGGTGGGCATGACCGTCCACAGGACGTGCCAGGTGGCGGGCCAGCCCCAGGTGAACCAGCGACCGGTCGAGTTGGCCGCGACGGTGCCCGTCCACTGAACGCCGCACACGGGCTGGGTCATCCAGCCGTCCACCGGGATCTCCCAGACGCCCCGGTTGCGCAGGCCGGCCCGGAGCACCCTGGCGTGCCGGTGATAGAGCAGATCGCCGACGAAGGCGTTGGGCAGGCCGTTGGAGAACATCTGCCAGGAGGCGCCGCCGTCCACGGACTGGTAGACGCCCAGGTCGGCGGCAACCCAGACACGGTCGCGGTTTCCCGGGTGCACCTCGATGGCGTTCAGCGGCAGATTGGGGAGTGCGGCCGTGCGGTCGGCCCAGTTCGTGCCGCCGTCGGTCGACCGCCAGACGCGGCCGCCGTTGCGCGTCGCGTGCGTCACCCAGATGCGGTTCGTGTCGGTCGGGTCGACGTGGATGTCGCTGACCCAGGCGCCGGCGCGGGGCGTGGTGAGCGCGGTGAGCGCGCCCCACGCGGTCCCGTTCCACCGCGTGACGTAGAGCAGGCCGCCGGTGGTTCCGACGTACACCTGGTCGGCCGTCGGTATGTACATCGCCGAGGCGGTGCCGGCCGTCGGGAAGGCCAGCCGCGTCCAGTTGGTGCAGTTGTTACGGGAGACGTAGAGGGCCCCGCCGGCCTGGGCGACCGTGTTGCCGTTGGTGGCGCTCGACTCGAACGGCGGATAGAAGAGCGACCCCTCTCCGGAGGGGACCGGCGGTGGCAGCCAGTTCCAGCTGCCCCAGTCGCCCCGGGAGGTGGAGCGTTCCACGCCCATGTTGAAGAAGCTGTGGAACACCGTGCGCGGGTCGGTGCGGTTGACCCCGCAGTCGCCGCCGTCACCGTCCCGCGAGTGCAGCCAGGTGGGCGAACCGGTCCACCGCTCGGTGCCGTTGTCCTGGGTGCCGCCGAGGAGCCACCGCGACGAACCCAGGTCCTGCCCGAGGTACTCGAACTCCGTGATCTCCAGGCCGTTGTTCAGGTGCTGCCAGGTGATGCCGCGGTCCGGGCTGCGGTAGAGACCGCCGTCGTTGCCGATGTAGACGACCTGGGGCTGGCCCGGCTCGAAGGCGATGGCGTGCTGGTCGGGGTGGATGGACTGGCCGGGCGAGGCCTTGCTGGCGATGTCCGTCCAGGTCCAGGTGGTGCCGGAGAGGTCGCCCCGGTGGGCGCTGATGGCTCCGCAGTAGATCTGGCCGGCGTTGTCCGGCGCGACGGCCAGGAACCAGTCATACCAGGCCTGGCCGATGTTCACCCCGGTGGGTGCGCCGATCGCGGTCCAGGTGCCCCCGGCGCGCCGGGCCAGATAGGCGGTGGTCCCGGCGCCCCACACGTAGGCGACGGTGGGGTCCGACGGGGCGATGGCCACGGCGAGCCTGTTGTAGGTGGCGGGCGCGCTCGGCAGGGTCACGGCGTTCCAGGTGACGCCGCCGTCGGTGGAACGGAACAGGCCGTCCGCGCACGCGGCGAGTGCCTCGGCGCCCGACGGGGCCACCGCGACGGACCAGGTCCTCGCGGTGCGCCGTTGCGTCCATGTCGCTCCGGTGTCCGTGGAGACGTAGAGGCCGCCCCTCGTCGCGGCGAAGACCCGGGTGGGGGTGGCCCGGTCGAACTTCAGGTCGTAGAAGCCCTGGCCGACGAACGGGTTGGTGCACAGGCTCGCCCAGGTGAGTCCCCCGTTGGTGGACCGGAGGATGCCCGTGCCGAAGCCGGACCACCAGTCTCCTTCACCCGTGCCCGCGAGGACGGTGGTCGGAGTGGTCGGATGGAAGGCGATGGCACCCGTGGTGAGGGTCGCCGCGTGGTCGGTGCGCGGGGCCCACGACGCCCCGCGGTTACGGCTCTCCCAGATGCCGCCGTGGGCCGCTCCGACCAGCAGGTGGTTGACGTTGCCGGGGTCGACGGCCACGGAGGAGACCCGTCCGGAGACATTGACCCGAGAGCCGCTACCGGTGCCGTAGGTCTGTCCGTTGGGTATCGTCCACGGTCCGAGCGAACGCCAGTTGGGGCCACTGGGAGTCGGCGGAGTCGTCGACAGCGTCTCGGCCACGGCCATGTAGTTCGCGGCGAGCTGTTCCATCCCCGCGTCGGGCCCGCCGCCACCACCGGCGGGAGGTGGCTTGGCTGACTGCGAGCTCCCCGAGCCGCCTCCCCCGTCTCCCCCGTCGTCGCCTCCGCCGCCCGGCTCGCCGCCGTCTCCGTCCTCATGGCCGCCGGAGGGGCCGCCCTGGGGGCCCGCCACGCTTTCGAGCAGGGCCTGGGCCGCCGCCTCGTCCATGTCGGGGCGGGCCTGGACGGCCGCCTCCACGGCGGCGTCGGCGTGGCCGGTGCGGGCCAGTTCGAGCATGAGGCGTGCCAACGCCTTGCCACCGGGGAACTCTTGGCGATCGCCCTGCGCGACTGTGTTGTCCTGGGGATTCCCACGCATCACTGTTCTCCTCGTGCCGTCACGGTCCCGCGTCACGACTCGGCCGGCCGGCCTCGGCGGGATCTGGGCAGTCCTCGGGGTCCGTTGGAGCCCCGGAGGCGTCAGCCTCCTCCTCCGTGGCCTGGTCGTCCGTCTCGTCCGTCTCGTCCGACTCGTCGGCTTCGGCTTCGTCCTGGAGCCCTCTGGCCCGCAGGAACTCCTCCAGCCGACGCGCCGCGCGGTCCTCTTCGGAGTCGTCCGGGACACCGGCGGGTTTGCGTATCAACTCGACCTCCCCGCTGTGGTGCGGATGAAGGTGAAGGAGGCCCCTGAGGAGAACGCCTGCTGGGAGCACGCGAGTTGCGCGTGGACGGGACGTTCCAGGGGACGGGGCGCGATGGCGGACCGGAAGGGCCGTCCCTCAGCACCGAATGAGCCTCTCGGCCGTCCGGATTCAGTCTTCGTCAGGGGGCGTGCTCTGCCAAGGGCCTAATCACCCCGTGCCGGGTGGGTAGATCTACCCCGGCCCGGTGTGGGTGGAACGAGGCTGTATTCGATGGCGAAGCGGGTGAGATCGGCCCTCCGGCGGGCACCGATCTTGTCGCGGAGCCGGTCCAGATGCGAATGCACCGTGTGTTCGCTGATGCCGAGCAGGACGGCGATCTCCCGATCGGTGTCACCGCTGGCCACCCGCCCCAGGATCTCCCGTTCCCGCTCCGTGATGTGGAGGGGCGCCAGGAGCAGATGCACGGCGAGCGGGCCCGGCACATAGGTTTCGCCCGCGGCCACAGTCCGTAAGGCCGAGAGGAGCTCCGCCTGTTCGGTATGGCTGTCCAGGCATCCACGCGCGCCGGCGCGGATCGCCGGCGCGAGGTCGATGTGTGCCGCGGCGGAGACGACGACGACCGCGTAGCCGCGGGCACAGAGCCGGGACACGGTACGGGCCAGTTCGAGCGTGGCGAGCCGGAGGTTGATCACCACCATTCCGGCGTCGACGGGATGCGTGTCCAGTTCCTCGACGGAGGACACGGCCGCGGCCAGGAGGAGATCCGGTTCGCCGGTGATCAGTTGGATGATGCCGAGCCGTATCAGCGGGCAGTCTCCTACGACGACGACACGCCTCGGGTCAGCGTCCATCTGGAACCTTCGGTGGCAGGGACGGCAGTGGCAATGCGGCGGATTCCCTCACGGCGGAGCGTTTCGCTGGCGTGACAGTTGTGCCCCACATCGAGCGGTTCGGTGCGCGTTTGAGGCCATGGGTCACCCGTGCGGGGAAATCCGAAACGATTCCTCAGGCCCGAGTGGAGCAGAGGGCGAGGCTTCCCGCCGCGGCCGTACCACGGACGGAACAGGGCTCGACTGGAAGGGAATTGGTCGCCTCGGGCGATCGACTTCCCGGACCGCCGCCCCTGTGGCGCGTCGGCGCGGACGGTTTCATCGTGGAGGAAGGAGGTCACACCGCTCAGGCTGTCGACCGCGACGAGGGGCGGGCGGCCTTGTGTGGGGGGCCGACCCGACTGAGGAGCGCCGATGGAACCGTATCTGCTTCCGGTCGTGTTCGCGGCGGTCTTCGCCGCGTTCGCGCTGTCCGCCTCCGCAGGGTTCGGAGGCAGTCTCATCCTCGTGCCGACGCTGGCCCTCATGCTCGGCACGAAGTCGGGCGTGGCCCTGGCGGCGCTGCTTCTGGCCGCCAACAACCTGGTGAAGGTCATCGCGTACCGGAACACCCTGCCCTACCGCAAGACGGCGCCGGTGATCGTGCTCGTCATGGCCGGAGCCTTCCTGGGTGCCACGTTGCTCGTCTCGGCGCCCGAGCGGTGGGTGACGATCGCGGTCATCCTGAGCTTCGCCCTCGCGTTCCTCGTCGAATCCCTCGACCTCAGCCGTTTCCGGCGGATCGGGTCCCCGCTGCTGGCGTTCGCGTCCGGCGCGACCTCCGGGTTCAGTGGCACGTCAGGTCCCCTGAAGGGACTCGCCGTCCGCGCGCTGCACCTGGACCGCATGCACCTCGTGGGTGCCCTGTCCCTGGTGTCACTCGTCGGCGACGTCACGAAGACGGCGGTCTGGACGGACGCGGCCCTGCTCACCGGCGGCGACTACCTCGTCGCCCTGGCGTGCGTGCCCCTCATGCTGGTCGCGACGTTCCTGGGCCGGCGGTTCAACTACAAGCTCGGGGAACGCGGGTACACCGGCCTGTTCTGGACCGTCATGCTGGGCTACACCGGGCGTCTCCTCGCGGGACTGTGAGACCGGACCTGCGGCGGCAGGCACCAGGGGTGGGCCGTGCGCGCCCCGGTTCCGCCCGGGGCGCGCACGTCCGACGGCCGCCGCGGCCCCGACCGGCGACGATGCCGCTGTCGACCCAGCGGGACTACGACCACCACGTCCAGCGCAGCAGTCCCTCCTCGGTGTCGGTGATCACCTCGACCTGTCCTGGGATCCGGCAGACGGCACCCACTCGGCCGCCCGAGCCCTCGCTCGGGCCCTGCACGCGCCCGACCGGGCGCCACACGCCGTCCGTCGCCGAGGCCGAACGCACCGTCCCGTCGGTCCCGGTGGCGAAGGCCCAGGCCACGCCCGGTTCCGGGAGGGCCCAGGTCACCTCGCCCCCCGGGCGCGGCTGCCAGCCGTCCTCGGCCTGCGCGGGCAACCAGCGCACCGGCTCGGCACCGCGACGCCGACCGAGACTGATCCGGCCCGCGGCCCCGGAGGCCGCGATCAGAAGCTCGCCCCCGCCGCCCGCCACGGCGCAGCGCGTCACGGTGTGTCCCGGTCCCTCCAGCTCCTGCCAGGGGCCGCCGAACAGGACCACCGCGCCGGGGTCCCGCAGCCAGAGCCCGCCCTGCGCCGAGCGCGCGACGAGGCACTCACCGGCCAGTCCCACGGGGGATCCAGCCGCGAGGTCGAACCCGGTGGTCTCCACGCGTTCCCACACACCGCTCTCACCGGGGTTCCACCCCTTGTGCAGATAGACTTCGCCGTCCGCGCCGGTCAGACACAGGACGGCCGTGGCGGACAGCAGGCCGTCGCCCGGCACGGCGCTCAGCGCGCTGCCCGGGCCGAGGGGCACCGGCTCCAGGGTGAGTCCGTTCCGCACCTTCGGCCGGAGATCGGACCATCCCTCTCCCCAGTGGCCCTGCGTGTCGCTGACCCGCGCCAGCAGGCGGCTCTCGCTCAGCGCCCACACGATCGCCCGCCCTCCGGCGTCCGAGACGGCGGCCCACGAGGGAGTGCGCGACCACACCGGCGCGTCCCCGTCCGGTCGCACCCGCGCCCATACGCCGACGCTCATCCCGCACGACGCCCGCTTGTGCCAGAGCTCCCCGTCGCCGTCGACGAGGAACAGGTCGAGGTGGTCCAGCCACACGGATCCGGCCGCCGGCTGGCGGGCCGGCAGCCAGCGTCGGGCCCGCACCGCACCCGGCACCTCGGCCCAGTCGTCCCACGCCCCCACGCGCACGGCGAACGGGCGCGGCCCCGTGTCGCGGCGGTCCCCGGCCACGTCCACGCCTCCGAAGGGCACCGAGCAGTCCCGTAGCCGCCAGTCGCCCATGAGCGCCTTCAGTGAGTACGACGCCTTCCACTCGGGGTCGCCCAGCTCGCCGAAGAGCGCCAGCGGGCCGAGCAGCAGGGCCGGGTCGAGGTCCGGCAGGTCCAGCGGGTCGGACAGGTCCGGCAGCTGCGGCTCCCGCAGGCCGAGCAGGCTCGGGTCGAAGGGGTCACCGCCGGACGCGGGGTGGGTCAGCGTCATGGTCATGTCGGGGCTGCGGCGCACGGGCCGGTCCAGGAAGATCCACTCGGCGTCATGGGTGGTGTCCTCACCGATGGGGCCGGCCGCGACCACCTGGTCGGTCGTGAGGCGGTGGCAGCCGACCTCCACCGTCGCCGTCGCCACCGTGAAGGCCTCCATCGCCTCGTCGCCGGTGCGCAGATGGATCACGAGGGCGATGATCGTATCGGCGTCACGCGGCCCTTGCTCGGGCTGTTCCAGCCGGACCGGACTCCGGAAATCGCCGAAGTCGTGCAGCAGCGTGCGCCCGTTCCACTCCAGGCAGTAGGCCCGCTGCCCCCACTCCACGAGGCCGCCCCGCACGAACGGGTTCTCGAACCGCGGGAACAGGTCGGTCCCCAGAGACCGGCCGTTCAGCTCGAACTCCCCTCCGTCCCCGTTGGTCATGCGCAGCCGGTCCGACCCGCCGCCGGGCCGGGGCACGTCGTAGGTGCACTCCAGGTCGCCGGTGTCGTCCACGTGCACGCGGGCGGACGAGACGCGGTCCATGAACGCCTCGAAGCTGCCGAACTCGCTCTTGGAGCCGATCTGCACGATCCACACGTTCTTGCCGTTGACATACCAGTCCTTGTCGGCGAAGAGGTCCGGCGGGTCTTTCCAGATCCCCTCCTCGCCCTGCTTCTCCAGGCGCACCGCGTAGGGGTCGGACTCCTTCGTCAGCCACTCGGGGCGCTTGTTGGAGAAGACCCCGACATACCCCTCTTCGGGTTCGGCGGTGGAACCCTCGGGAACCGGGTGCACCACCTTGCCGAACAGCCAGAATCCCTTCGGTCCGATGTGGCCGATGTCGAGCAGCGGGAAATCGGCGTCGTCGTACGCGGAGGTACGCCGCTCCACCACCTGGTCGAACCCTGCCTTGGGGAACCAGGCGTGCGAGCCGGTCTCGGCCAGGAAGTCCTGGATGTCGTGGAACTCGGACAGCATGATCGCGGCGCCGCCGTGCTGGACCACGCGCGGCAGCGCCCAGTACCCCGTCCACCAGTCGGGTCCGTCCGTGTCGTCGATTGTCTCGCCCTCGAGGAATTCGTTGCTCAGGGCGACCGCGGCGATGCCGCCGCCGACGGCGCCGACAGGCCCGAGGACCAGTCCGCCGATCAGGGCGCCTGCTCCGAAGACGGCCGCGTCGGGGATGTCGAACCCGCCGAATCCGGCGGTGACGAATACGTTGACCGCGCCGTTGAGCGTGGCCTGCTGGACGCTGTTCTGGAAGTTGAGCTGGCCGTAGCGGAAGTTCTGGGTGGTGGAGAGCATCGCCCCGGGTGAGCGGTAGGTCACGATGTTGGCGCGGCTCCGGGTCGACCCTTCGAGGAGCAGGGACAGGTCGTCGGCCGTCCGCTCGTCCAGTTGGTCGGGGCCCTCGCCTCCCGTGAAGGGTGCCGTGACCAGTGCCGGCAGATCGAGCAGGCCGTCGGCCGGCGCTCGGAGCAGTGGGATGATCGTCTCGACGATCCAGCGGATCGCACCGAAGGCCTTGGACTTCTCCAGGCCGAAGCGGTGGACCACGCGCAGCGAGTTCCGCAGCACCTGCTTGTTGAAGAACGCCGACATGCCCCAGAAGAAGACGGTGTCGTCCTCGACCGCGCCGTACCCCTCGTGGGTGCGGGCGATGTCGCGGTTCACCTCCGCGAGATGGGGGAAGTGGCGGGCGCGCTTGGAGGCGTATCCGCGCAGCAGCGAGTCCTTCACCACCGATTTCTGTGACCAGGTGATGCCGTACTTCGGGGCCTCGTCGAAGGTGACCGATACGCGGGACCGGTCGGTGAAGGCGAACCCTGGCGGGTGGGAACCGATCTCCAGAAGCACCCGGGGGACGGTCGTGGCGTACGTGGAGGAGGCGAAGCTCGCGCCGACCTGGGCGTTGCCTTCGTTGAAGACCCCCTTCGAGCCGAAAAGGATCTCCACGACATCGGTGAGGCCGTTGTCGAATCCGTGGCTCTTGGACTTGAACTGGCTGCGCCCACCGGCCGCGCCCATGGACCCGTGATGCGAGAACCGCGCCACGTCGAAGAGCATCAGATCCACCGCCATCTCGGCCTTCTTGCGGACCTCGTCGTCGAGGGCGAAGTCCACCAGGTTGAGCAGGGCCCAGAGGTGCTCGCGGTAGTAGCCGGAGGAGTTGTACTCCATCCAGCCGAACATCAGACGGTTGTTGAGCCATTTCAGCACCCGGGCACGTCCGCGCTCGCGGCGCTGCGCCCCGGTCTTCGCACCGGTCCGGTCACCCGGGTCGGCGAACAGCCCGCACGGTTGGAAGGTGTCGTCCTCCCAGAGCTGTCCGAGGAGGTACTCCGAGGACGCGAACATGATGTAGTGGTTCTCCGACCAGAACTCCATCTCCTGGTCGACCGCTTTCCCTTCGCCAAGCCCGGTCTTGACCTTGTTGAGCCGCTCGTTGTCCTGGGCACGGGGCTTTTCGTCCAGCCAGAACTTGTACGACAGGAGCCCCTGTTTGAGGATCTCGCCCGCCAGCGGGGACCAGCTCGGGTCCTGACTCCTCGGGTTGGCGGCGGTCGCCTCCAGGATGAACCGGAGGCGGGTCGCCGCGGACCGGAACCGGGCGGACAGTCCGGGGTCGGCGGAGACGTCGGCGGCGCGGGCCGCCATGAAGCGGGTGAACCGTTCGTCGGGTGGTGTGCGGACGCGCCAGCGCGGGGTCGTCCCTCGGGCGAGTCCGGACGGCAGCGGCCCGTACCGGTAGAGCAGCCGCACCAGCTGGCACAGGCCCATGTCCGAGTTGGGTTTGAGGCAGAGGCACTCACCGAGCGGGGCGTGGATCGCTCCGCTCCAATAGGCCACGCGCTTGGAGAACGGGAACGCCGTGACCGGGCCCATCGGTGCGCCGTTGGTCGCCACCGAGTGCCGGTGCCGGTACGTCGCCTCCGCGTCCTCGGGCTTCGACTTGGTGAGGTCGAGCAGCCGGACCTTCACCGCATCGCCCGTGGGGCGTTCGGTGCCGGCGGCCAGCATGGCGGCGAGGAAGGCCTGGTACGCCCCGGGCGCGTCCGGGTCGAACGGCGGCCGGACGCCGCCGATGCCTCCCACGGCCAGCCCGAGCTCGATCTCGAACTCGTCGACGTAGCGCTCCAGGCTGTCGAGCCAGCCCGGAGCCTTGCTCACGTCCTCACCCGCGGACTTGTACAGCTCGGGGATCAGCCAGGGTTTCTCGGCGGCGAGTTCGGCACGGGCGATCGCGTAGGCCACCCGCTCGCCCTCCGGCTTCGCCTCGGTGGGCATGGCCAGGTGCTCGCGCGGGAAGGGGTCCAGCACGGACGGCGAGTCCCACGCCGAGGCGTAGGTGGTCGCCTCGTACGCCGTGCGCAGGTCCCCGAGACGCTCGGCGAGACGTCGGGGCTCGTGGGCCCCGAGCCAGTCGCCCATCCTTCCGACGAGCGAGGCACCGAAGGTGCCGTGACGTGCCTCCTCGTCCTGGGTCCACACCGGCTGTCCGCTGTCGAGGTAGACCCGGCCGGTCTCCTTGAGCCGGCCGCTCGGGCCGCCCCCGAACGTGGCCGTGAACTGCTGCTCCGAGATCAGGTCCAGCCTGGGGTCCTGCGAGTCGGGCCGCAGGGACCGGAAGTGGTCGTAGTTGAGCAGGCGGATCTGGGTCTCGTAGAACCAGAGAGCCCGGCGTCGCACCGCCTTGCGCAGGTCCTCCGCCATGGCGTCAGGACTCCGGACCGCAGGACGTGGCCGGCCAGGTCGGGAGGGTGGCGTCCTCCTTGAGGAGAACCAGTGTCGTAGGCAGGGTGACCTCCCACTGATCCACGCACACCTCATCGCCGGGAGCGCGGTTGGCGGCCTTGATCTCCTCGATGATCGACAGGTAGTGGTCGCCGTACATGTCGGGGATCTCCTCCCCCATCCACACGTCCCCCGTCTCGTGGTAGTGGGCCAGGGCCGCCTCGAAGCCGGGCCGGACGGGTACGACGACGCGGGCCGCGCCTGCCTTGAGGAAGGCCTCGAACTGCGGGTCGGCGTCCTGCGTGAGCAACAGTTCCTGCCACCGCTGGGGGCTGGCCCAGTAGTAGGGGTAGCAGGTGTACATCAGGTTCTCCCACTCGAAGGCGCGCTCGAAGAACGCCACGACGGAGCCCCACTCGCGCACGGCGAGGGGATCGGGGAGTCCCGCGCCCGGTGGGGCTGGTGCCGGTGCCGGTGTCGGCAGCCAGGTCGGCGGGTGCTCGCCGAGCAGCAGGAACACGAAGGCCCGCTTGAGCTCCTGGAGGGTGACGGCCGGGTCGTGTCCCAGGCCGCCGGCGGCGGCGAGCTGGGCCCGCGCGGCGGCGACGTAGCGGGCCAGCTTCTCCTCGTACTCCGCGAGTTTGCGCTGGTAGCCGCTGACGATGGTCGCGTGGGTCTTCAGCTGCCATTGGGCGTAGGCCTCGTCGGTGCGCTGGCAGACCAGCGCGACGGCGTACGCCATGGAGGTGACGTGCAGAAACGTGCTGACACTGACAGGGACTTCGCCGGTCTCCCCCGCCATCGGGAACGAGGCGTTGAGGTAGGGGTTGGCCGCGTCCTGGATCCGCCGATAGGTGTTCTCACCGACGAAGACCTCGAGGGTCGCTCCGGGTGCCGGATTCTGGAAGTACGTATTGGTGGTGTGCACATAGCCGCTGACCGCCTTGTACCCCTCGGGAACGGGCAACTTGAAGACAGCCGGCTGGGGAACGTGGGACTCACCGCCGTAGGCGGCCACCTTCTTGCTGCCCTCGATCAGTTGTGGCTGCGAGACCATCCGTGCGTAGACGGCGGGCGGCGGAGCGACGGAGCCGGTCACTCCGTACTGGGTGGCGAACCACATGTAGTTGGAGGCGTTGATCTGTTCGGGGGTCAGGCCCGGGTCGAGGGGCTTGACCAGCTGAAAGTGCTCGGGCTTGGCGGCGTCCTTGAGTGCCTGCACGAGCACGGCGGCCGGCTCGGGCACGACGACGTCGTACATCAGACGCTTGCCGTAGTTGAGGACCCGCAGGTTGTAGACCTTGTCGACCCACTGGTAGATCCCGCGGATCTTCTCCACGCCCTGGTGGTTGTCGAGCACGTGACCGACCCGCTCGACGTAGCTGCGGCTCTCGCGGCTCACCCGCTGCCGGCGCACCTCCGAGGTGCGCCGCTCGACCGACTTGGCGACCACGGTCTGGGCGAAGTTCGTCTTGCTGTTCTCCACCAGCCGGCCGTAGTCGGAGGAGGTCATGCCCTCGCCGGCCCTGCTGCTCTGCCGGCCCGACTCCCGCTGGGTCTCGGCGGCGAGTTCGTTGCGCTGGGTGGACTGCTGGTCGCGCTCGTCGGTCTGTGAGGTGAAGGTCTCGTCGGTCTCGATGATCTCCGAACTCTCGGAGCGCCGCGTCCACCGGCGAAGCTGTTCGTGCTCCAGGACGTTCTCGATGTGGGAGATCTCGCCCGCCCGGTACCCGACGGTCTCCTGGCGGACGACGAACAGGTCGCCCACCCCGGCCGGGCGGGTGATCGCCTTGCTGAAGTCGGGGACCCGGGCCCGGGCCACGTCGGCCGTGGGGATCACGGGCGTGGTCTCGGCGAAGAGCTGGCCGCCGATCCGGTAGACCTTGGCGGTCGTGGGCGCCTCCAGGGGCAGCAGTTCCTCGTTGAGCCGCACGAGTCGCTGCCCGATCCGGTCGAGGGCCACCGGGACGGCGGTCCGGTCCACCTTGATCCCCAGCTTCGCCATGGCAGCGCGCTCCTCCTCGCCGAACCGCTTCCGCGCCGCCTCGGCCAGGAGCAGCACGGCCGGACCGGCGGCGGCCGCCGAGGCGTCGCCCCCGTCGGGGCGGCCGTCCTCTCCGGTGGCGGTCCCCGGGGCCGTGGCGGTGCCCTGCGGCGGAGGTTCGGAGATGACGACCTCCAACTCCTCGGGGCGCACGGCGAGCAGCTTGCCGTAGGCGGCTTGCAGCCGGTCCCGCTCCCGTCGCAGCGTGTGGGTGCGCTCGTACTCCGCGGCCGTGTCCTCGTCGGGCGCCCGGCGCAGGCGCGGCTCGCCGGCCGGGTGCGCGACCGCCGCCAGCGGACCGGGCGGGATCCTCAGCGGCCTGGCCAGCAGACGCCGTACCTCCGTGAGGTTCAGCTTGTCCGGTGGCGGGGTGGAATCGGCCGGCGTGCCCGGAGCCGCTGCGGCGGCGGAGACGTCGGTGGCCAGGTGCTTCAGAAAGGACGCGGCACGCAGCTGTCGCACCACTGTCGCCGTGTCGACCGAGCCGTACCCCGTGGCGAGCTTCACGGCCACGACCGTGTTCTGCAGGAGTTCGAGGTCGCTCTTGAAGGCGGGTCCGGCGACCACCTGGCCGACAGGCGCGCCGAAGATCTCCTCCACCAACTGGCGGACCTTCTGGGTGTTGACGATGGGCAGCTGCTCGATCGCGGCCTTCAGCCCGCCCAGCTTCGCACCCAACTGTGTGGGGTCGGACGTGGGCGAAGGGAATTTCTCCTTCAGGAACTTCTCGGCGAGTGCCCGTACTTGCGCGGCCGGCGAGGGCGGTGGCTCGTCGGCCGCCGAGTCCTGGCCCTCGTCCGTACCACTCCCTCCGCCGCCCGCGGCATCTTCCAGCGACTCCTGGAAGGTGGACTGGTTCGTGGCATCGATCGCGTCGGTCCGCGCAGGTACCGCGAAGTCGTGTTCGATGTAGCGGAAGAGGTCAACCATCGCTCATCTCCTCTGGACCGGGGCAGCCGTGGACGCTCTTGCCCGACGCCGCCCGACAGCATGAAGTCACTTCACGCTACCAAAGGGTTACACTGCGTAACCGATTCTTCGTGTAGCCGGATCCTCGGCGACGTGCGGCGGTGCGGGCCACGCGGGTGATCGGGCGGCCGACTTCGCCGCCGTTGGCGCGGCGTCCGGTCATTCCGCTCGACGAGGCGAGACAGTGGACCGGATTTTCGGCCGGACCGACCCGGGGCCCTATCGACGTCGACAGCCGGGCGCGTTTCGCCGCCCCACGCCCACTCGTCCGCAGGGGAACACATCGATGACCGAAACCGACACGTCCTACCGTGATCTCCGCGCGCTGGTGATCAACTGCACGCTCAAGCGGTCGCCGGAGCGCAGCCACACCCAGGGGCTGATCGACATCAGCACCGGGATCATGGAGCGGCAGGGCGTCGAGGTCGAGGTGCTGCGGGCGGTGGACCTCGACCTCGCGACCGGTGTGTGGCCGGACATGACGGAGCACGGCTGGGAGACCGACGAGTGGCCTGTCATCTACTCGAAGGTGATGGCCGCGGACATCCTCACCTTGGCTGGACCCGTATGGCTGGGAGACAACTCCTCAGTCATGAAGAAGGTGATCGAGCGTCTGTACGCCTGCTCGTCGATCCTCAACGATCGTGGCCAGTACGCGTACTACGGCCGGGTCGGCGGCTGCCTGATCACCGGCAACGAGGACGGCGCGAAGCACTGCGCGATGAACGTGATCTACAGCCTGCAGCACCTCGGGTACGTCATTCCGCCGCAGGCGGACGCAGGCTGGGTCGGCCCGGCCGGGCCAGGCCCGTCCTACCTGGACGAGGGCTCGGGTGGCCCGGAGAACGACTTCACCAACCGCAGCACCACGTTCATGACGTGGAACCTGCTGCACCTCGCCCGGATGCTCAAGGACGCCGGCGGCATCCCGGCGTACGGCAACCAGCGCTCCGGGTGGGACGCCGGCTGCCGATTCGACTTCGAGAACCCCGAGCACCGTTGAGCGACGAGCGCGGACCTGGGGAATACGACCGAGGAAGGCCCGGCTCGGGGTGCCGTCGGTGACGCGGTCCGAGCTGCGGTGCGGCAGCTGTCTGTAGCTGGACCGGTGGCGGGCGATGCCTGAAGTGACCCCACGGGTCCCGACACTTCCGTTGTACGCCGCGAGGTCCGGCCGTTGGTGGCAACGGACCCTCGTCCGGTGCGGCGTGACGTAGCCGGCGGGGCGGAAGTCCCACGCGCGGACGGGTCGGTGCCACCGTGGTGGGCCCGGCCTTCCCAGGGCTGGGCGGTCAGTTGTCGGTCTGGTCATGGGGAGGGAACCGGTGACCTACTGCTGTGACCGCATGGGTTCGCCGGGTCGGGCTGGGCTGGGCTGGGCTGGGCTGCCGAGTTTCAGGAACGTCTGTCACTCAGCGGCTCGCACGGCCGGACAGCTCCACGTCGTCGCTGCCATCCGGGTCTTCCGGGGCCGGCCGACCCGCCGCAAGCAGCAGCCCGAGCGCGGCGTCCAGGGCGTCGAGGTGGGCGCCGTTTGTGAGCCGGTGTACCCGGGTCGGCGACAGCCCCGCCGCCTCGGCGCCCCTCCGGACGGGCACCTCAGCAGGGCTCAGGCTGGTCGTACCTGCCCTTTGCGGTCGTGCGGTTTCCGCACACGGTGGCCGCCGACGAGTTGAGGGTTGCGACGGGATTCGCGCCGATGAACGTGTTGTGGGTGATCAGGCCACTCGGCACATCGTTCAGTTCCACCCCAGTCGAGACCCCGCATCCGAAGCCGGGGATGAAGGTGGTCGTGTTCCTCTCGACGTCGGCATGGGACACACGGCCGAGCACGATGCCCCAGGCCAGCGTCCTCAGGTTGTTTCCGGTGATCGTCGCCGGGCCGAGGCTGTTTGTCGGTGCGGCCATGTAGATCTGGGGCCAGCATGTGACGGGGGTGTCGGTTTCCGGCTGCACGTTGTCACGCACCACGAAGGGGCCGGGTTGCACGCCGATGTTGCTTGCCGCTGCCAGGAGTCCGAGGTACACGTTGCTGTACGTGTTCCTCACGAGCGTGACGTCGCCGCTCCACGCCTCTGCCTTGCGAGTCCCAGGTTCCGCCGGGGTCCGCCTCCACGGCGTCACCCCAGATATTCTCGAAGTGCACCTGGCTGATCAGGACACCATCCGAGCCCAAGACCGCGATACCGGTGTCGTGCGCGTCTTCGTTACGTTCCCTTCCTCGGCACGGAGATCGTTCCGGCTCATCCGCCGAACGGACGATGCGGCGACGTTGCGCAGGTGGCCAGTTCGGGGATCTCGGCCTTTGCCTCACGAAGCCGTTTTTTTGCGGAGCTCGGCGATCGTCTCGCCCCGGGCGACGGAACGAGCCCGAATCCGCAGCGCGAAAGGCATCCGCTGGGGCGGGCGACCCGCTCTCGCCGCGTGATCAGGCAACAGGGCGAATGTTCCAGGTCACAGCACCAGCTCCGCCGCCGATTCGTCTGCTACTTGACCAGCCGGAAGGCGGGATGCCCAACCCAGGCCCGCAGAAACTCCGCCGTCCCCAGCGCCATCCAGTCGTCGTCCGCGATCCCCACCACCCCTGGAAGGCTCGCGACGACCGACGCCTGTCCGTCCAGCAGCTCGGCTTTGGCCACGCCCCCGATGACATCCATGACAGCGGCGGTCAGCAGGGCCGTGGCCACGTGGTCGATCTCGCGATTGCAGCCGGCGCTGACATTGACGGCATGGGTCGGCTTGAAGCCGAGCTTGGCCTCCACCTCGGGCTCGTCCGCGTGCTCAGCCTCGAAGAGGCTCTCATCGCCGACACCCGGCCCCATCAAGTGGACCAGGAAGGGCCGACGCCAGTCCTCGCGCTGCGGATCGAATCCCACCAGCGCCGTGAGCTCCTCGTCCACGGAGGCGGAGGTGTCGCCGAGGAGTGGCAGCGGGAACGGCTTTCGCCGATCCCCCTCTCGCCCGCCCTCGACACCCAGTCGCTCTGCGGGCACGTTGACGTCGAAGAACCCGGGCCGCTTCTCGACGAAGTGGGAGGAGAGGTCCACCATCAACGCACGGAACCGCCGCAGCGCAGCCGGGGAGGGCGGTTCCGTCAACTCGATCACCAACGTCGGACCAGACACGCTGGGAGCATAGTTCGTTCGGCTCCGCGAACGCTCCAACTATTCCCACACCAAGCCCAGCCGGTCCGAGCACCGACGCCGCCAACCGGCGAACCTATGCGGTCAGGGCGCCAGCCGTCGCAAGCCGGGCGCGCACGCGTCTGCCGGGGTGCGCAGCGACGGCGGCCGGCGGATGTCCGCCGGCCGCCGTCGTGTGTCACGCGAGCGTGAGGAAGAGCTTCTCCAGGTCCTGCTCGCTCATCGGGGGTGCGCCTTCCTCGCTCTCGGCCAGGCACTGGCGCATGCCGCTCGCGACGATCTTGAAACCGGCCCGGTCGAGGGCGCGGGAGACGGCTGCGAGCTGTGTGACGACGTCCTTGCAGTCGCGGCCGGCCTCGATCATGGCGATGACGCCCGCGAGCTGTCCTTGAGCGCGCCGCAGCCGGTTGAGGACCGCGGTCGCCGCCTCTTCTTCCACCTTCACCGGGTTCCTCCTTCTCACCGACCATCGACTCAAGAATACCCCTTGGGGTATAACGCTAGGGGTGTACGGCCGATTCCCGGGTGCCTGCCTGCGGCGCGTCCGTGGTGGGTCGCGGGCGGCGAGCCCGTACGGCGCCCCAGACCATGGTGGTCGCCGCGGCGAGGCCGATGCCGGTCCAGGTGATGGGGCTGACCCAGATCACCGTGGGCAGTTGCCGGCTGAGGACGAAGACGCCCATGACGACGACGAACCAGCCGAACGCCTTGCGCAGGGTGTCCTGGGGGATGCGTCCGGCGAAGCGGCTGCCGATGAGGCTGCCGGCGACGGCCGCGGCGGTGACCATCAGGGCCAGGTTCCAGTCGATCGTCACACCGGAGAGATGTCCGGCGAGTCCGGAGAAGGACTTCATCGCGATGACGAGCAGCGAGGTGCCGACGGCGACACTCATGGGCAGTCCGCCGAGCAGGGCGAGGGCGGGGACGACGAGGAATCCACCGCCGGATCCGACCAGGCCGGTGACCGCGCCGACGACGAGGCCCTCGACGATCACGTGCTTGACGGGCAGCTCGGTGTGGGCGGGCTTGGCCGCCTTCGGCTTGCGGGACCTGCGGAGCATGGCGAAGGCCGTGGCGAGCATCATGAGCGCGAAGGCGACGAGCAGGACGGTGCCGGGGATGTACTCGGCGAGGCGTCCGCCGCCGTAGGCGCCGATCATGCTGACCGCGCCGAAGATCAGGCCGGTGCGCCAGCGCACCCGGCCGGCCCGGGCGTGCGGGACGAGCCCGACCAGGCTGGTCACGCCGACGACGAACAGGGAGGTGGCGATGGCCTCCTTGGTGTCCATCCCGGCCAGGTAGACCAGGATCGGCACGGTCAGGATGGAACCGCCGCCGCCCAGGATGCCGAGACTGACGCCGATGAGGACGGACGCCACGAGGACGAGGGCGATCACGAGCGGTCCCGCAGGGAGGCGATCACGGTACGGATGTCGATGCGCGGGCCGCGGTTGTAGGGCAGCTTCGAGAGCAGGACGCCCATCATGCAGGAATTGCTGAGCGCCGCGTACGTCAGGCCGGCGCCGATCGCCGTACCGATCAGATGCACACCGGGCACCAGGACACCGACGAGGCCGGTGACCAGGACGACCGAGCCGGCGACCAGGCGGACCTGGCGCTCCATGTCCCAGCGCGCCTCACCCCGGTTGACCGGGGCCTCGGCGACCTCCCAGGCCATCATGCCGCCGTCCAGGACGCGCAGGTTGGGCAGACCGGCCTCGGCGAGGGCCTGCTCGGCCTGGGCGGCACGGGCCCCGGAGCGACAGACGAGGACCACGTCCTCGTCGAGGTGGGCCAGGAGTTCGGCGCGGTGCTCGCGCAGGGTGTCCAGCGGGACGTTGTAGGAGCCGGGAATGTGGACCGTCCGGAATTCGCCGGGGGTGCGCACGTCCAGCACACGAGGTCCGTGTCCGTCCTTGATCAGCTGCTGGAGGGTGGCGGGGGTGAGGCCTGCGGCGCGGGAGGCGTCGGTCGTCATGAAATCTCCGTCGTGGTGAACCGACCCCGAACAGAAATACGGGGTGGGGTATATGCGGGGGTAGGGAGGGCCGGCGCCCCCGGCGGTGCCCGTCAGGGCGTCGAGGGCCCCGTCGCGGGTGCGCCGGCTGCTGCGGTCTGCCGGATCAGACGGCGGCGGGGGTGGTGGACAGGGCCCAGGCGGCGTAGCCGCCGAGGATGTCGGAGACGTCGGTGAAGCCGTGGTGGCGCAGCAGGCTCGCGGCGATCGAGGAGCGGTGGCCGCCCGCGCAGTGCAGGACGAGCGGCTTGTCGCGGGGGATCTCATCGAGGCGCCGGGGCAGTTCGCCCAGCGCGATGGGCAGGGCGCTGTCGATGAAGCCGTGTTCGGCGCGTTCGCCGCAGTTGCGGACGTCGATGACGACGGGCGGGTTGTCGCCCGCCAGGGCGGTGCGGACCTGGGCGGCGGTCAGGCGACTGGCCGGGGCGACCTCGTCCGCCAGGGCGGTCAGGGCGTCGTCCGGGGAGCGGAGGTAGCCGGCCACGCGGTCGAAGCCGATCCGGGCCAGGCGGGTGACGATCTCCTCCTCGCGGTTCTGCGGGGCGAGGACCAGCAGGTCCGTGTCCGTGGGCAGGACGGTTCCGGCCTGCTCGGCGAAGCGGCCGTCGGCCGGCACGTTCACCGAGCCGCGCAGATGTCCGGCGGCGAACTCCTGCGGGTCGCGGGCATCGACGACCACAGCGCCGGAGGCACGAAGGCGGGTGAAGTCCTCGACGGTCAGCGGCCTCGGCGCGGCCGCCGGGTTGAACAGCGGGCGCTCTCGGCGGTTGAGGATCGCGTCGTAGACGAAGTAGCCGGGGGCGGCGGACTGCCCCGCCGTCACGAGGGCCACGAACTCGTCCCGCGACATGGGCGCGCACGCGTAGTTGGTGGCGCGCTGCTGTCCGATGGTGGACTGCTTCTCCGTCGAGAGGTTCTTGCCGCAGGCGGATCCGGCGCCGTGGGCGGGGAAGACCCGCACCTCGTCGGGCAGGGCCATCAGCTTGTTCTGCACGCTGTCGTGGAGCATGGCGCCGAGCTCGTCGGCGGTGACGCCGATGGAGGCGAGCAGGTCCGGGCGGCCCACATCGCCGATGAACAGCGCGTCGCCGGTGAGCACGCCGTACGGGACGGTGTCCGCGCCGCGCTCGTACACCAGCACGCTGATCGACTCCGGGGTGTGCCCGGGCGTCTCCATGATCTCCAGAGTGACATCGCCGAGGCTGATGGTCTCGCCGTCGGCCAGCTTGCGGATCGGGTACTCGGTCTCGGCACGGCGGCCGTAGCCGATCCACGCGCCCGTCTCGGCCGCCACCTCCAGGTGCCCGGCGACGAAGTCCGCGTGGAAATGGGTGTTGATCACGCCGACCACGGTGAAGCCGCGGGCCTCGGCGTCCGCCAGGTACTCCGAGATGTCCCGGCGGGGGTCGACCACCACCGCCTGGCCGGTCGTCTCGTCGGCGATCATGTAGGACGCCTGCGAGAGGCAGTCGAGGTAGTACTGCGCGAAGAACACGGAAACCTCCGTCAGAGATGGCTCAGATACCCTGGGGGGTATCGGAGAGGTCAAAAGGTGGCCCGCTCCCCGGAGGGGCGGGCGCATGAACAGGGGAAGGTCAGACCGCCCCGGGGGCGGAGCCCGTCACGACCGGGCGCCCCGCACCGACCCAACCCCGGGTCCCGCCGGCGACGGAGAGGGCATCCACCCCTGCGGCGACAAGGCGGTCCGCGGCCCACTGGCTGCGGTTACCGCTCGCACAGATCACATACACGGTTCGCCCCTCGGGAACGCGGGGCGGTGCGGCGGCCAGCGTCGACAGCGGAGCGAGGTGCGCACCGGGCACGTGCACCGCCCGATACTCCTCCGGCTCCCGCACGTCGAGAACGACGGCGCCGGCACTCCAGGCGGCGGCAAAGGTATCCAGGTCCACTTCACGAGCCATGAGCGAGATCCACCTCCATATACCCCCCTGGGTATTACGCCTTCGACGGTAAGCGTCTTCCGTCGGCGCTGTCAAATACCCCCCTAGGTATCTGAGAGGCGATGGGGCGCGGAGGCGTGGAACAGACCCGCACTTACGCCGGCTCTGCAGGCACACCGGATCGGCCAGCTCCTCGACCACTTCCGGGCGCGCGGCGCGGTACCGCGCCGGCTGCTGCCGCGCTCCGCCGCCGCGGCCGGCGTCAGCCAGCTCGACTGGTGGGGCGCGACCCTCATCGGCTTCCTCGACAGCCGGTCCTGACCCCCGCTCAGGAGGCTTTCACCACGGGTTCACCACCCCGTTTTGGTTCTTCGGACGATCATCCCTACGATCCTCCGATGATCACGAGAAAACGGCTGGCGACCGGAGCCTGTGCGCTGCTCGCCGCCCTGACCGTCGGACTTCTTCCGGCCACCGCCGCCACCGCCGCCGCAGACGCGGGCCCGGTGGCCGCGGACACCGTGAAGGAGCCCCCCAAGGTCGAGCTGGTGCTCGACGTCAGCGGCTCGATGCGCGCCCGCGACATCGACGGGCAGTCCCGGATGGCCGCCGCCAAGCAGGCCTTCAACGAGGTCCTGGACGCGGTCCCGCAGGAGGTGCGGCTGGGCATCCGCACCCTCGGCGCCGACTACCCGGGCCAGGACCGCAAGCGCGGCTGCAAGGACACCCGGGCGCTCTATCCGGTCGGCCCGCTGGACCGCACCGAGGCCAAGACCGCCGTCGCCACCCTGGCCCCCACCGGATGGACGCCGATCGGCCCGGCGCTGCTCGGCGCCGCCGACGACCTCAAGGGCGGCGAGGCGACCAAGCGGATCGTGCTGATCACGGACGGCGAGGACACCTGCGCCCCGCTCGACCCGTGCGAGGTGGCCCGGGACATCGCCGCCAAGGGCATCCACCTGGTCATCGACACCCTCGGTCTCGTCCCCGACGTCAAGACCCGCCGTCAGCTCATGTGCATCGCCGAGGCCACCGGCGGCACCTACACCTCGGTGCACCGCACCGAGGAGCTGTCGGGCCGCGTGCGGCAGCTGGTCGACCGCGCCGCCGACCCGGTCGTCACCCCGGTCGCCACCGACGGCGCCGAGCGCTGCGCCGACGCGCCCGTCCTCAAGCCCGGTCTCTACACCGACCGGCAGAGCTTCGGTCAGCACCGCTGGTACCGGGTGGACGTGCTGCCCGGTCAGGAACTGCGCGCCTCGGTCAGCGTCTCCGCCGACCGGGCCGTGAACGACGACTACGGCGTGCTGCTGAGGGCCGTCACCCTCCACGGCCGCGAGATCGTCCGCGGCTCCGAGGCCGGCGACGGACGCACCGACGTGATCTCGACGGGTCTGCGATATCCGACGAAGGAGGACGAGGACGCCCTGGCCGACGACACCAAGCCCGCGGCCGAGACCGTCTGCCTCCAGGTCAGCAACTCCTTCTCCGCTCCCCCGTCGGTGAAGACCACCCCGGGCATGCCGGTCGAGCTGGCGATCGACGTCGTCGACGGCCCCGGCTCCGCCTCCGACCTCGCCGCCTTCGGCCTCGGCCGCGGCTGGTGGCTGCTCGGCGCCCTGGCCCTCGCCGGCTTCCTCGGCGGTCTGATCTGGGGCTGGCTGTCCCGCTGGCGCGTCGCTGTCTGGAGGACCCACTGATGCGTACCGTACGCAGAATGCTCGCGGCCGTGGCGCTCGCGGGCGCCGCCCTGCTCGGCCCGGCCGCCGCGCCGGGTCTCGCCGACACCGCGACGCCGACCGGCCCCACCCCGAGCGGCAGCGCGAGCGGCGAGGCCGCCGAGCAGGCCGGTCCGACCGAGGCCGGCACCTCCTTCCGCACCGCCGCGTTCTTCAAGCAGGGACAGCAGGCGACCGCGCAGGCGTCCACGGGCGACTACCTGTACTGGATGTTCCCCGCCGACACCGACGAGCGGCCGACGGTCACCGCGACCGTGACGCTGCCCGAGGCCGCGCTGCGGCACGGCTCCTCGACCTGGCGGATCGACGTGTACGACGGGCTGCGCAGGCGCCAGCCGTGTATGTACGGGATGCAGTCCCGGGTGGCGGCCAAGGACGCCGCGACCGTGGAGCTGGCCTGTGTGCTGCGCCCGGTCCGGGCGGCCGCGGACACCTGGTCGAACGACCCGCTGCCGGGCGCCTACTTCGTGCGGCTGACCGCCACCCGGCTGCCCGAGGAGGACTCCGGCCAGCCGTTCTCGGCCCTGGTCGGCGCCACCTCGCGCGAGTTCGACGGCGCCTACGCCGCGGACGGCGCGCTCGCCGTGCCGCTGGTGCCGGGCGCGACGCAGCCGGAGGCCGTCGAGGCCCGCGCCCCGGAGGACGGCTGGTCCTCCGGCTGGTGGTCGGACCGCTGGCTGTGGACGGCGGCGGGCGGCGTGCTCGCCGCCCTCGCCGGCATCGGCGGCTATGTCCTGACCCGCGGCTCCGGCCGCCCGCCCCGGGTCCCGCCGGCCGTCTGACCGGTCCGTGGCCCAGCACCGGCCCCCTGTCCTCCCGTGCCGGGAGGACAGGGGGCCGGTGGCGCTCCGGGCTCCGGTCAGCGCCCGCCGCCGGGGCGGACCAGGCCCGTCTCGTAGGCGTGGACGGCGGCCTGGGTGCGGTCGCGCAGCGACAGCTTGGTGAGGATGCGGCCGACATAGGTCTTCACGGTCTGCTCCGCGACCACCAGGCGGGCGGCTATCTCCGCGTTGGACATACCGTGCGCGATGAGGGTGAGCACCTCCGTCTCGCGTTCCGTCAGGGCGCCCACCCGGTCCATCAGCGGGGCGCGCGGGGCGGCGGCGCTCAGCCGGGAGAACTCGGCGATCAGCCGCTTGGTGACGCCCGGCGCGAGCAGCGCGTCACCGCGGGCCACCACCCGTACCGCGTCGGCGAGTTCCTCGGCCGAGGCGTCCTTGAGGAGGAATCCGGCGGCCCCGGCGCGCAGCGCCTCGTACACGTACTCGTCGAGGTCGAAGGTGGTGAGGACGAGCACCTTGACCGCTGCCCCGGAGCCGTCGTCGGCGGTGAGGACCCGGGTGGCCTCGATGCCGCCGGTGCCGGGCATCCGGATGTCCATCAGGACGACGTCGGGGGCGAGTTCGGCGGACTTGGCGATGGCGTCGGCGCCGTCGACGGCCTGGCCGACGACGGTGATCCCGGGCTCGGCGTTCAGCAGCACCGTGAAGCCCTGCCGGACCATCACCTGGTCGTCGGCGATGAGCACCCTGATGTCTCCGGTGCCGGCGTCGCTCATGAACCGTCCTTGGGGTCGAGGGGAGCGGGCAGGAACGCGGTGACGTCCCAGCCGCCTTCGGGGGTGGGTCCGGCGGCGAGTTCGCCGCCGAGCATGGCGGTGCGCTCGCGCATGCCGAGCAGTCCGTGGCCGGGTTCGCCCGCGGCCCGCGGGGCCGTGGGGGCGGGGGCGGGCGTTCCGTCGGGGGCCGTGTTGGTGACGCGTACGGTCAGGCCCTCGCGGTGGTAGTGGGTCGCGACCGTGGCGCGGGCGCCGGGCGCGTGCCGCATCACGTTGCTCAGGGCCTCCTGGACGATGCGGTACGCGGAGAGCTCGGTGCCCGGCGAGAGCGGGCGGGGCTCGCCGCGTGACTCGGCGGTCGCGTCGAGGCCCGCGGCCCGTACGTTGCCGAGGAGTTCGCCGAGCCGGTCGAGGGTGGGCTGCGGGGCGTGCCGTACGCCGGCGGCGGCATCGCCCCGCGCGTCCTCGCCGCGCAGCACGCCGAGGACGCGGCGGAGTTCGGTGAGGGCGTCGACGGCGTTCTGCCGGATGCCCGCGAGGTTCTCGCGGAGCTCCGGGGACGGGTCGGCGACCAGGTGCGGGGCGACCTGTGCCTGGATGGAGATGACGGACATGTGGTGGGCGACGACGTCGTGGAGCTCGCGGGCGATCCGGCCGCGCTCCTCCAGGAGGGCGCGCCGGGCGCGTTCCTCGGAGGTGAGCACCTCCTGCTCGACGAGCTTGGTGCGCGAGACGCGGGTGGCGCGCAGGGAGCAGCCGAGGACGACGGCGAGGGCGAAGGAGACGACGCCCTGGGGAAGGGTGTTCAGTCCGGGCACCGGGTGGGGGACGGCGGCGCCGATGCCGGTGAGCACGGAGATCCCGAGGGCCGCGACGGAGGCGGCGGGGCGCACCCGCAGGGCGAGCAGGAGCAGCACGAGGGTGTGCAGAGCGATGCCCGGGACGCTCCACGGCCACGCGAGGCCGAACACCGCTGACGTCAGCACGGCGGTCAGGGTGAGCGCGGCCGAGGAGACCCACAGGGCGGCCACGGGCCTGCTCAGGGCCAGGACGGGTGCGGCGCTCTGGAAGACGACGAGCAACGAGACGGCGCCCGTGGCGGGTTGCATGAAGCTCTCGTAGTCGTTCGCGTCCCAGATGCCCATGACGACGCAGAACAGGACGATGTGCCCGTGGGCGAGCCGGCCGAGATGGCGGTGCCGGGGCAGCGGGTCGCGGCGCCCCGGCCGCAGGTCGGCGCGCAGGACGCCGGGCACCGCGCGCAGGGCCGCCTCCCATCGCGCGATGTCCGTCACCGTGGTGCCCCCGCTCGTCTGTGCGTCCCGCTGCCACAGCCTAGGCATGTCGTGTCTCCTTCCCCGAGTCGGGCCGCGGCTTCGGGGCGCGGGCAGTGTGCGTGCGTTCGTAGGGGTGGAAGACGGCCCGGCAGACGAGCAGCGCGCAGGCGAACAGGAGCAGCCAGCCGAGGCGGGCGAGGATCCAGGTGGGGCCGTCGGGGAGGGTGTGGAGTCCGGGCAGCGGCGGGCGGCCGAGGAGGCGGGCGGTGAACAGTCCGCCGGTGGTGACGGCGATCATCGCGGTCTGGTGCCAGAGGAAGACGGTGAGGGCGCCGAGGTTGAGCAGGGCGACGGCGGCCCAGGCGCGCGGCCGGCGCAGGGCGCGGCGGAGCGGGTCGAGGAGCAGCACCGCCGCGCCGCACTGGGCGAGGCCGAAGGTGACCGCGGCGAGGGTGGGCGGGTTGAGGTTGGAGACCGGGGCGCCCGGCACGCCGACCATGGATCCGGGATAGCCGGCGAAGGCGACCAGGAGTCCGGTCGCGGTGGCCCCGCCGAGCAGCAGGGTCCAGGCGACACCCGGCGTGGGGGTGCCGCGCCGGGCGACGAGCGCGCCGAGGGTGTACGGGACGAGCCAGCCGGCGGGCAGGTTGATCCAGCCGAGCCAGTCGGGGCCGTCGAGGCCGAAGCGGACCAGGTCGACGTGGAGGACGACGGCGAGCGGCCACAGCGGGTGGACGCGGGCGACCAGCGGGGTGGCGGCGGTGAGGGCGGCGAGCACGAGCAGGAACCACAGCGGGGAGAGAACGAGCTTGCCGAGCGTCCAGAGGGTCTGCCAGGGCACCCCGCAGGCGAGCATGACGGCCGACGCCGCCGTCCATACGGCGAGCAGTGGCGGGACCGGCCGGAACAGCCGGGCGAGCCGGGCGGCGGTCCACCGGCGGTGGCTCTCGCCGCGGGCCCGGGCGGCGGCGTGGCCACGGGCGGCGACCAGGCCGCCGACCAGGAAGAACACCGCGAGGGTCTGGAACACCCAGGAGACGCCGGTGAGTTCGGGCATCCGGCCGAGCGGGCTCTCGACCCGCAGGCTGCCGCTGTCGGCGACCAGGGCGGTGACGAGCCAGTGGCCGAGGACGACGCCGAGGATGGCGAGGGCGCGCAGCGCGTCGAGGGCGCGGTCGCGCCCGGGTGGGGTGGCCGCGTCGATCCGTCGGGCGAGTTCACGCATCGGCCGGCTCCTCGCCCTCGACGATCCGGGCCAGGTTCCGCAGCGGTACGGAGCCGGGGACGAGGTAGTCGCTGTGGCCGCCGTCCCCGGCGGCGAAGCGGCGGGCCCCGAAGGCGGGGTCCGCCGGGTCGGCGCCGAAGCCGAGTTCGCTGCCGCAGCGGGCGAGCGACGGGAGGGATATGCGGACGTGGGGCACCCGCGCCACCCAGTCGTCCGTGGCGCGTCCTGCCCACACGGTGGCGCGGGTGTGGAGGGCGGCCACGTCGTCGTGGCCGGTGCCGGGGCTGCCGTAGAGGACGATCGCGGCGGCGGGCGTGCCGGCGGCGGCGCGGGCGCAGACCACGGAGCCGTAGGAGTGGCAGAGCAGGGTGATGCGGGCGGCGGGCCGGATGCGGTGCAGTTCGGCGACGGAGGCGGTGAGCGCGGGGGCGGCCTCTTCGGCGCGGCCCGGGGTGAGGGAGGCTGCGCTGGCGGTGGCGGGTGTGCGGTAGCCGAGCCAGGCGACGACGGCGGTGCGGTCGCCGCCGGTGTCCTCGCGCAGGGTGTCCTGGAGCGCCAGGGCGCCGGCGCGGAAGCGGGCGTAGTGTTCGAGGCCGGTGTCGACGCCGGGGACGAGTACGGCGATCCGGTCGGCACGGGCGAGGTCGCCGACGACCTCGGCGCTGCGGCCGCCGTCACGTCCGTCGAAGGCGAGGATCCGGCGTCCCGGCTGCGCCATGGCGTGCAGTGCGGCGGCCCGTCGGTGGGCTCCGTAGGCGTCGGCGGTCTGCTCGGCGGCCCGCAGGGCCGCGCGCCGGTCGGCGTATCGGGCGTCGAGCCGGGCGGTGAGCTCGGCCGGGGTTCCGGCGGTCAGCGGGGTGGTGGGCGGCGGCGAGGGTGCCGGTACCTCGGCGGGGCCCGCGGCGCCCGCGACCGGCAGCGCGACGGCGGCGGTGACGAGGGCGGCGAGCAGCCCGCGGCGGAGGCGTGCGGTGCGTCGGGGGCGGGCGTCGCCGGGGGTCCGGGCGAGGGGCGGCGCCATGGGCGGTTCCTTCCGTAGCGGGGGTGCGTCGGCGGCATGAGTTCCGCTGCGAAAGGAAGGTAGGAAGCGGGGCGTGTGGTCCGCGTCCCGCCGGAGAGCCAACTCCCAGGGTGGCTCTCAGGTATGACGGGTGATCGGGGGTACACCGGCGCCATCGGCAACGCGGCGAGGGGCCGTGCCAGGCGACGCGGGCACGGCCATGATCCGCCGGCCAGGCCCCAAGTCCTCCTCGGCGAGTCCGGCGACCGCCGCGCGCAGCGCGCTCCACGCGCGTGAGAAGTGGTCCACGCCCGCAAGCTGTCAGCGGCCTTCTCCGGTCCGCAGCGCGCGGTCCCGCCGCCGCCCGCTTCCCGTCAGCGGTAGTCGTCGGGGTGGTCCTGCATCCAGGTGTTGATCTTGTCGCGGGTGCCGACCAGCAGGGTCTCGTGCTTCTTCAGGTTCTCGAAGGAGCTGTCCCCGCCGAGTTCGGCCTCCAGCTCGGCGATCAGCTCGATCGGCCGGGGAAAGTGCCCGGGCCCCTTGGGGTCGGCCTTCATGGCGCGGTCGAGGCGGAGGAGTTCGTCGTGCACCCGCCCCAGGAAGTACGCGCATCCGCTCGTCGCGCACGAGTCGTCCAGCGTGGCCTGGAGCCCGGCGAAGGCGTCCCGCACCTTCTCCGGCGCCGGCGTGGGATCCGGCTCGGCGGGCGGGGTGGTCTGGCCGGCCGCGGCCTCCGCGCTCGCAGCGGCCTCGGCCGCCTCCGCGGCGGACGTGGGCACCGTGGCGATCGAGTCGGAGGCGCCGGGCAGCGGCTGCGGCTCGGGCTCGGCGCCGCAGGACACGCAGAGCGCGGCCAGGGCCGCGAGGGCGACGGCGCCGCCCCGTATCGACGCCGTGAAGGAAGAAGTGAGCATGGTGGTCCCCCCGTGATCGTTGATCACGGGAGCCTACCCTGCCCGGTCGAGGGAACCGGCAGGGGAACGGGCCGTCACTCGCCGCGGTCGCGCTCGTAGCGGAGCAGCACGACACCGCTGCCGAAGGTGCGCGTGCGGTCGAGCCGCAGGTCGGCGGTGGTGTCGGTGGGCGGGAAGAGCGGGGTGCCGCGACCGATCAGGACGGGGTGGACGCAGATGTGGTAGGCGTCGATCAGGTCGAGTTCGCGGAAGGCGGCGCCGATCTCAGCGCCGCCGAGGCAGAGGTCGCCGTCGGTGGCGGCCGCGAGGGCGCGGACCTCGGCGGCGTCCACCCGGGGCACGACCGTGGTGTTCCAGTCGGCCCGCTCCAGCGTGGTGGAGTAGACGGTCTTGGGCTTCGAGCGCCAGATCCCGGCGAACTCCCGCATCACCGGGGGGTTCTCCGGGTCCTCGTCGGCGGTCGGCCAGAAGTCCGCCATGAGCATGTGGGTGCGCCGGCCGCTGATCAGGCGTCCCATGGCGGCGATCTCCTGGTTGAAGTACGCGTGCAGCTCCTCGTCGACCCGGTGCCAGGAGATGTCGTGGCCGGGACCCTCGATGTACCCGTCGAGCGAGATGGAGATGAACTGGACGATCTTTCCGGACACCGGCGGCTCTCCCCTGCGGTCGCGGAGGCTCCTGCTGTGGCGGAGGGCCGCCGGCCGTGCCGGCGTGTGCGCACGGATCAGGCCATGCGGCGGGCGCCCTCCTTGATGGCCTCACGGATACGGTTATAGGTGCCGCAGCGGCAGATGTTGCGGATCTGGTCGAGATCGGCCTCGTCGACCTCCCGTCCGGCCTCGTGGGCGCGCCGGACGGCGGCGACGGCGGTCATGATCTGGCCGGGCTGGCAGTAGCCGCACTGGGCGACGTCGATGTCGAGCCAGGCCTCCTGCATCGGGTGCAGTTCCTTGCCGACGGTGCCGGGCAGGCCCTCGATGGTGGTGACCTCGTCGGTGTCCGCGAGGTCCTTCACGGGGACGGAACAGGGGGTGAAGGCCCGGCCGTTGAGGTGGCTCGTACAGGCCCGGCAGACGCCGACCCCGCAGCCGTACTTGGGTCCGGTGACGCCGAGGACGTCCCGGAGCACCCAGAGCAGCCGGACGTCGTCCTCGACCTCGGCGGTGACGGCCTTGCCGTTGAGGATGAAGGTGTGCTGGGGCACGGTGGCTCCGTAGTGAGTCATAGGGCCGTGGGACGCGTCAGAGAATCTGGTCGCGGCCGTCGGCGGGGGCGGCGGGGATCGGCGGGACGGTCGGCGTCGGGGTGAAGGGCAGCGGCGCCGTGTGGTTGAGCGGGAAGCTGGTCGGCATGGTGCCGGTGGCCCGCCCGTAGGCGCAGGCGACGGCGGCCGCGGACGCGGCGACGGCGAGCTCGCCCGCGCCGCCCGGCGTGTCGCCGGTCGAGGGCATGACGACGATCCGCAGCTCCGGCGGGGTGTTCCACTGCCGGGTGTAGAAGTAGTTGTCCCAGCTGCTCTCCTGGAAGTGCCCGTCCTTCAGGTGCAGTCCGGAGCTGAGGGTGATCGCGATGCCGTCGCTGATGCCGCCCATCATCTGGGCCTCCAGGCCGCGCGGGTTGACGGCGAGGCCGACGTCGACGGCGCAGACGACCTTGGTGACGCGCGGTCCGGTGTACGCGTTCGGGATCTGGCGGCCGGTGGTGGCCGGGCGGCAGTCGATCTCGGCGAGGACGGCGACGACGGAGTGGTACTCGGGGTGGATCGCGATGCCCTGCGCGGTGCCGGGCTCCATCCTCCGTCCCCAGTCGCCGAGTTCGGCGACCTTGTCGAGTACGGCGCGGGCCCGCTCGTCCTTGAGGAAGCGGCGGCGGAAGGCGAGCGGGTCCAGGCCCATGCGCTCGGCGAGTTCGTCGACGACCAGCTCCTGGGCGGTGCGCACGTTGGGTGAGTAGATGTTGCGCATGGACCCGGTGTTGAAGCCGTGGTCGACCTCGTTCAGGAGCTGGGTGGTCACCCCGAAGTGGTAGGGGCTGGTCTGGGTGAGCTGGAACATCGTCTCGGAGAAGGTGAGGTTCGCGACCGGCAGCCTGGCCGCCTCCGAGGTGATGATCTCGCCGACGCCGTGCCCGAAGTCGGTGGCGACGGAGGTGTGCCGCTGCTCGTACGTGAGAACCTCGCCGAGCGCGTACGTGGCACGCACCCGGGAGGTCGCCATCGGGTGCGTACGGCCCTGGCGGAAGTCGTCGGTGCGGTGCCACATGAGGCGGACCGGCTTGCCCATGGCCTGCGAGATCTCGGCGGCCTCGCCGGCGGCGTCGTGGAACAGCTTGCGGCCGAACGAGCCGCCGCCCTCGGTGACATGGACCGTGACGGCGCTCACCGGCAGGCCCAGCTGGAGGGCTATCTTCTCCTGGGCGACGATCGGCGACTTGAGGCTGGCCCAGATCTCGGCGGAGCCGGGGCGCACGTCGGCCACGGCGCAGTTGGTCTCCAGGGCGCCGTTGCTGGCGAAGGCGAAGGTGAAGCGGACGTCGACCGACTTGGTGAGGAGATCGAGCGGCGGGACGACGAGGGGGAGTTCGGCGCGGCGCAGCTTCTCCAGGACGGTCGCGTCGGAGGCGCCCTCGGCGGTGCCGGGGCCCCAGGTGACCTTGAGGGCGCGGACGGCGTCGATGCACTGGCCGAAGGTGCGGCCGCGGACGGCTACTCCGGTGGACACGACGGCGACGTCGGTGATGCCGGGCAGGGCGGCGACCTCGGCGGCGTTCTCGACGGAGCGGACGGTGCCGTTGATCGTCGGCGGACGGCAGACCATCGTCGGCAGGGCGCCGGGGACCTGCACGTCCATGGCGAACTTCTTACGTCCGGTGACCGCTTCCAGCGCGTCGAGGCGCCGCTGCGGGGTGCCGATCACCGTGAAGTCGCCCGACTCCTTCAGGGCGACGGAGACCTGGGTGTCCGTCAGGGTGGCGGCCCTGACCGCGAGTTCGCCGTAGGTGAGGGAGACTCCGGCGGCGGAGGTGATGACTCCGGCCTTGGCGGTGAGGGTGGAGACGGCCTCGCCGAGTTCGAGGGCGGCGGCGCGCAGCAGCCGGCCGCGGGCGACGGCGGCGGCGACCCGGACCGGGGTGAAGGTGGAGACGGTGGTGTTGGAGCCGCCGGTGAGCTGGTTGAAGAGCAGTTCGGGGCGGGCGTCGGCGAGGGTGACCCGGATCCGGTCGAGGGGCAGGTCCAGCTCCTCGGCGATGATCATCGCGGTGGAGGTGGTGATGCCCTGGCCGACCTCGGCGCGGGGCAGCGCGAAGTGGGCGGTGCCGTCCGGGTCGAGGCGGATGGTGATGAGGTTCGCCGTGGGCAGGGTCGCGGCGGTGAGCAGGTCGTTGAGGTCCAGGATCTCGGCGGGACCGGGCAGCGAGGGGACGACGGCGGGCGCGGCCTCGGGGACGGCGGCTGCGGCGGGTGTGGGCGCGAGGGCGTCGGCGCCGATCCGGGCGGCGACGGTCAGGGTCGGCGCCGCCAGGACGTAACCCAGGAATCTGCGCCGTCCCAGGCCGTCGCGTGGCGGCGGCGCGTCCTGTTCGGGCTGCGGTGAGCGGTCCTGCTCTGCCATGAGGGGTGGCCTTTCGACGGGGACGGGGTGTGCGGAAGGCGGTCCGGCGACCGGGATGATCATCACCCGTTCGGGTGCGTGCCGGGGCCGGAACCGCGCAGCTTTCACCGCTGGACCGTCAAGTCCACACGTGGCCGGGGCGCGGGCCGGCGGGGGCGGCGCCCGTCAGGTCACCCCGACCGCTGGGCGGGCTCCGTCGCCGGCACGGCCTCGGCGGCGACGCCGGCCGCCCGCAGCCCGCGCGCCAGGCGCTCGGTCTCCGGGAGCGTCCCCGTCCACTCCCCCGCCAGGATCCGCCGGGCCTCGTCCCTGGCTTGCGCGAGGTCCGGCCGCGAGCCGGGCAGGGCCCGCAGCACCCGCATGACGACGGAGACGGAGACCCGCCCGGAGGCCGGCTCGTCGCCCAGCCGCAGCACGGCGGGTCCGTGCTCGGCGAGGAGCCGTACCCGGTGCCCGGGCGGCGGCGGGCCGGTGTCGCAGGCGGCGACGGCGTATCCGCAGGCGACGCAGGAGGACTCGACGTCCCAGCGCAGGCGGTCGCCCACCAGCGCCTGGACGCCGTGGCCGACCAGCCGCGCTCCGCAGTCGGGGCACGCCTCCGGGTACGTCACGGACGCGCACACGATCGGTTCCGTCCCCACCCCTGCCCTCCGCTGCCCTCCCCGGCGCTCCGCCGGGCGTGGGCCATTGTCTACCGGCGGCAGGCGGGACGCGCCACCTCGTCATGACGCGGCCTCGGCCGCAGCGGGGACCGGTCCCATGCGCCGCGCGCCCGCGCGACGGCGCGGCCCCGGGAGACGCGCAGTTGCGAACGGGAGAGGCGGGCACGCTGGCCGCCGCCCGCGATCAGCGCGTTCACGGACACCATCGGGTCGCCGCCCATGGAGCGGGCGAACAGCGCGCCGACGACGACCGGCAGCAGCGCGACCGCGAGGGCCGAACCGGTGGCGGTGGCCGTGGCGGTGACGGTGCGGAGGGGGCGGGCGGTGCGCGGGGCGTCGTCGGTCATGGGAACAGTTCAGCAGCGGGGCGGTGGCCCCGGCATCGGACGCCGTACTCACTCGGCCGCGCTCCCCGTACTCACGTCAGGTACCCACGCCTGGTACTCACGCCCGGTACTCAGGTCCCGGGCCTCTCACGGGTGCTCAGCGCCGGGCGAGGACCGTGACGAGCGTGAACGAGGCGTGGAAGGGACCCTCCGCGAGGCTCGCGAGCCAGCGGTCGGCGCGCGCCTCCGTCACGTATCCGGCGGTGACGGCCTTGCGGATGTTGCGGGCGAGGCCGAGCGTGTAGTCGGCGACCTCGAAGTCCCGGAACACCGGGGCCGTGGCGCACACCGTCTCGACGGTGAAGCCCGCCCGCTCGGCGAGCCGCCCCAGGGAACGGCCGACGGTGGCGTTGCGGACCGCCTCGGTGACGGTGTACCGGGTGAAGGCGCGACTGGTGTCCAGGTCCTCGGAGTCGACTGCGAGGGTGTCCCAGTCGGGTTCGACGAGGCCGACGAGCCCGCCGGGCGCGGTGGCCGTGTGCAGCCGGGCCAGGACGGCGGCGGGGTCGGGCACGTGCATGAGGACGCGGTCGATCTTGGCGCGGTCGACCGAACCGTCCGCCACGGGAAGGGCGTTCAGGTCACCCGCGCGCAGTTCGACGTGCGCGACTCCGGCGGTCCGGCGCCGGGCCTCGGCGAGCATCGCCGGGTCGTGGTCGACGCCGATGACCCGCCCGGTCGCGCCGACGCGTGCGGCGAGCGCGGGCAGGTCGGTGCCGGGGCCGCAGCCGGCGTCCAGGGCCGTCTGGCCGGGCCGGATGTCGAGGAGCCCGAGCAGCTGTTCCTTGTACGCGCGCCCTGCCTCCATCGCCGCCGTGCGCAGCATGTACGCGCTCTGCTCGGGCCGTTCCGCGCCGAGAGGTCCCGACTCCGCCGTCCTGCCGTGCCGCATGTCCATCGGCTCAGTCGATCGCGGCCAAGGGCCGGCGACAAGTACGCGAAATCGGCCTCGCGGAAACGATTCCTCGGCGACCCTGGAGGCTGCTCCGATCACCGGTCACTCTCACTGCGCGGAGGCGGGACGACCTTGACCCACACCACCACACCCCCCGTCCTGGTCGTCCAGCACGAGGACGGCGCCGGGCCTGGCCTCGTCGGCGCGCGGCTGCGGGCGGCCGGGCTCGACGTCCGGACCGTGCACCCCTGGCGCGGCGAGCCGTTGCCCGGCTCCCTCGACGGCTGGGCCGGGCTGCTCGTCCTGGGCGGCTCGGCGAACTGCGAGGACGACGTCGCCGCGCCCTGGCTGCCCCACGTCAGGGAGCTGATACGCGAGGCGGTCGCCGGCCCCGCCCCGACCCCCGTCCTCGGGATCTGCCTGGGCGGCCAGCTGATGGCCCACGCGCTGGGCGGCCGGGTGGTCCGCCGCGCGCAGGGGCCCGAGCTGGGCGCCGTACCGCTGCGTCGGCTGCCCGCCGCCGACGACGACCCGGTGCTCGGCGCCGTACCGGAGGGCGCGCTCGCCGCGCAGTGGCACTGGGACGAGATCGAGGCCCTGCCGCCAGGGGCGGTGCCGGTGCTCGCCGGTGACGACTGCCCGTACCAGGCCTTCCGCGTCGGCCCGCACGCGTGGGGCGTGCAGTTCCATCCGGAGGTCCTCGCCCCGACGGTGGCGGTGTGGGCCGACGCCGACGACGCGCACGTCCGGGACGCCGGGCTCGATCCGTCGGCCGCCGTGCTGTCCGTACGGGAGGCGGAGCCGCGCCTGCGGGAGGTTTGGGGCGCGGTGGCGGAGGCGTGGGGGGCCGTCGTTCGGGGCGCGCGCGTGCCCGTACCGGCGCCGTCCGGCCCGGAGTGATGGGATGGGTGCGGGCCCGCGCCTGAGCCGCGGGCCCGCACCGCGCCCACGTGCCCCCGCATCGAGGAGGATCCGCCCCCATGGCCGACGAGTACCGGATCGAGACCGTCCGCACCGGCTACCGCACCTGGACCGCCCGCAACGACCGGGGCGCGGAGGTGCGGATCGCCGCCGCCGACGACACGGCGGCGCAGCCGTCGTTCACGCCGGTGGAACTGCTGCTCGCGGCGATGGGTGGCTGCGGCGGACTTGTCATCGACCGCACGGCACGGGCCGTCGACCACGACGACCTGCGGATCGTGGTGGAGGGCGTGGTCGGTCCGGAGGACGACGGCCGGGTCGGGCGGATCCGGGTGAGTTACGAGTTCGAGCTGCCCGACAACAACCCGCGGGCCGCCGAGGTGTTCGCCCGGGGCGTGCGCCTCACGCATGAGAAGTACTGCACGGTGAGCCGCACCGTGGAGCACGGCGCCGAGGTGGAGGCGGTGCTGCCGGACGGCTCGATCGGCTTCCGGGCCGGCTGAGACCGGGCCCCCGGTGGGCCCGCGGGGGTCCCGGTCGGCCGACCCGGATCACTCCTCGATGGCGCCGCCGATCCGGCGCAGGTGCTTCCGGAAGGTGTACGAGGGGTCCTGCGCGTTCCGCTCCAGGTACTCGGCGAAGCGGGTCTGGTCGCGCAGGGTCTCCCCCGCCCTGATCCGCCGGGCCTGCTCGCGTTCGGTGCGGAAGATGTCCGCGGCGGTGCCGAGCACCGCGTCGGCCCGGTCGGCGGGCACGAACAGGACGCCGTCGTCGTCGGCGAACACGAGGTCGGCGGCGTCGACCGTGTGCTCGCCGACGCGGGCACTGCGCAGCGCCTCCGGCCCGCGCGGGTCGAGCCGTACGGGGCCGGGCGCGTGAGCCCCGTAGGAGAAGACCGGCAGCCCGATCTCCACCAGATCGGGTGTGTCCCGGTGCAGCCCCCACACGACGAGGCCGGCCACGCCGGCCGCCTCGGCCTCCAGGACCGCGAGGTCGCCGACGCAGGCCTCGTCGCGGCGCCCCGCGTTGTCGATGACCAGGATGTCGCCGGGTGCGGCGTGGAGGGTGAAGGCCTCCAGGAACACGTCCACGCTGCCGTAGTGCCGTGCGGGCAGCACCCGCCCGGCGAGCCGCTGTCCGGGGACGACGGGCACGACGCCGGCGGGCGCGGCGCGCAGCGGCACCCCGAGGCGTACGCAGGCGTCGGCGATCAGGGGTGTGGACAGTTCGGCGAACCGCTTCGGCATGGCTGTTCCCTTCGTGGGGGTCTTCAGGCGGCCGGGGTGGGTGATCCTATCGGCCGCGGGGCCGGAGGGCCGATGTGGTTTCCTTCCCGGATGACCCTTCGGACCGCCTGCTCCGTACGCCCCCGCACCGCCGCCGACCTGCCCTCCTGTATCGGACTCCTCGCCGATGTGCACCACCGGGACGGCTACCCGGTGAACTGGCCCGCGCGGCCCGCCGACTGGCTCGCGTCCGGAGACACCGTCGGCTCATGGGTGGCCGAGCTCGACGGCCGGGTCGCCGGCCATGTGGTCCTGTCCCGGCCCGGAGACGACGACCTCGCGGCGCGGCTGTGGAGGGAGCGGACCGGCGCCGAACCGGCCGTCGTGGGACGTCTGTTCGTATCCCCCGCCGCACGCGGCCACGGAGTCGGCGCAGGCCTCCTCCGCCACGTGACGGCGGAGGCCCGTCGCCTGGGTCGTCACCCGGTCCTGGACGTGGTGGCCTCCGACACGGCGGCGATCGCCCTCTACGAGCGCGCGGGCTGGCGACTGCTCACCACGGCCACCCAGTGCTGGTCCCCCGGGCGGACGGTGACGATCCACTGCTACGCGGGGCCGGTGCCCGCGCCCTGAACCATGCGCCGGTCAGAACCAGTGCAGGCAGTGCGGCGAGCGGTCGGCGCGGAAGAGGGTGTCGGCGCGGTGGGCCGCGGCCGGGTGGTGGGCGCGGATGTGGCCGGCCCGGACGAGGGTGCTGGGCGCGGTGCCGCCGAGGTAGACCGAGCCGAGGTCGCTGATGTCCAGGGACAGATCGGGCTCGCGGTCGGTGGGGGCGCACTCGGCCTTGCCGTCGCGGACGGTCAGCAGATAGCGGCTCCGCTCGCCGAGGAACGGGTCGTCCACGTCGAGTACGAGCTCGCCGTCCGCGAACCAGCCGCGCGCGCTCAGCGCGCGCGGGACGTCGAGCAGCCGCACCCACAGCCAGTCGCCGTCGCCCGCCACCTGGCCGGCGCGGAAGTCCTCGAACTGCCAGCGCACCGGGTGGTCCGTCGGGACGTGCTTGAACGTCACCTCGGTGAACAGGTCGTGGTCGAGGAGACAGCGGACCAGGGCGGTGAAGACGGCGTCGTCCGCGGTGATGACCTCGTCGACCTTCAGGGTGCCGGACTCGCCCGGCTCGTAGCTGGCGTACCCGTCCGGCACGCCGTCCGCGTCGCGGTGCAGCGCGATGTAGCGCGGCGCCGGCGAGATCGGCGGCTGTCCGGCGGCCCGCGCCCACCAGCGGTGCGGGCGGGACAGTGCGCCGGGCTGGGCGCGGCGGTAGCGGTCGTAGACCTCTTCGAGGATGTCGCCGCACTCGGAGCTCTTCAGCACCTCGACGGTGCCGGTGGCGGTCACACTGCCACCGGCCCGGGACGGCGCCAGGGCACTCTGATGGCGGGGCACCGTGAGGCGCGCGGTGTACGTCGCCGGGCCGTAGCCGAAGCGGCGGTAGATCAGCGCCTCGGAGGCGAGCAGCACGGACAGGAACTCGCCGCGCTCGCGCAGGTCGGTCAGCTGATGCCGCATCATCGCGGTGAGCACGCCCCGGCGCCGGTGCGAGGGCAGGACGCCGACGGCGGTCACGCCGGGGGCCGGAGCGAGGCTCTGGCCCGGCAGGGTCAGCTCGAAGGCGTACGAGGCGGCGGTCCCGACCGGCCGCCCGTCCGGCGCCACGGCCAGCAGCCCCCGGTCCATCTCGAGCGCCGCCCACCAGACCCCGCGGCCGTCCTCACCGGCGGCCTCCGGAAAGCGCGCGAACGCGGCGTGGAGGGTGTCGACGAAGACGTCGTAGTCCTGATCGGTCGTCGGCCGGATCTGCATCGGTGCTGCTGCCTCCCTGGTCACGGGCACCACCCGCGCGGCACCCCGCCACAGTGCAGCGCCGAACCGCCGCCCGGTCAAACCAATTAGCCACAGCGGGGCTTGAGGTGCCGAACGGACGCGGCGCCTGCGCGCCGTACGGCCACCCCGCCAGACCGCGGCTCGGCGGCCGCTCACGCGCCCAGCCAGATATGCGCGTGCCTTCCCGGTCCGGCCGGTGCGGCGGCCGCTCGCTCGGCGCTGCGGAGAGGGTGACACTCCAGAACTTACACGTGTCACCACGGCAACCAAGCCCCTTCCCCGGTTCGGTCCCGGGCCCCGGGGGAAGGGTGGCGATGTGCAGATGAGCCCCGATGCCGCCTTCGGCGCCCTGGTCGTCGCGACCGGCGTCCTCATCGTCGCGGTCGGCGCGCGCTGGAAGGGGCGGGCGGCGCGCCCGCTCGCGCCCCGGCGTGCGCGGGCCCTCGCCTGGCAGGCGTACACGCGGGCGCTGACCCGCTCCGCCGAGCTGGCCCTCGTGACCGCGCGGGACGCGGCGGGGCGGGGCGAGCCGACGGTCGTGACGGTCGGGGACGTCGTACGGCTCGCGGAGGAGCGTTTCGGTTACGACGAGGTGGTGCGGGAGGACGCCGCCGCGGCGCTCCGGCACGCGTACGAGCGGGCCGGCCGCCCGGCGGACTGCGTCACCGACGCCTACAGCTCGATCCAGTAGCGCCGTTTCCGGCCGAGTTCGGTCTCGCGGACGTCCTCCAGGACTCCCCCGTTGCGCTCGATCGTGCGGGCGGAGGCGGTGTTGGTGTCGTCGCAGGTGAGCAGCACCCGGTCGAGCCCGAGGGCGCGGGCCTCCGCCAGGACGGCGCCGAGCGCCCAGGTGGCGAGGCCGCGGCGGCGGGCGGAGGGGCGCACGCTGTAGCCGATGTGGCCGCCGGTCCGCAGGAGGAAGTCGTTGAGTTCGTGGCGCAGGTCGATCGCGCCGAGGTACGTGTCGTCCTCGACGATCCACCAGTGGGTGTCGTGCACCTGGCCGGCGGGCAGGGTCCGGGAACGGTCGGACATCCCGCACAGCCGCCCGACCCAGGCGGCGAAGACATCGGGGTCGGCGAGCTCCTGCTCGGCGGCGAGCCATACGCCGCCCCCGGCCTGGTGATCACCGGCACCGGCGTGCCACTCGGCGCGGGCCGCCAGCCAGGAGGTGTGGAGTCGGCTGGCGGGGGTGATCAGCTGCGGCATGCGAGGACGATAACAGCCGTATGGGCGGCGCCTGTTCAAGCCGGGCCGGGCGCCGGTTCGGGCCCGGTTCCGGCCTGGTTCCGGCCTGGTTCGAGTCCCCGTGTCCTACCCCCGCGCCGCGAGGCCTTCGAGGCTCTGAAGAGGGTTGCGGAAGAGGGGGTTGAGCAGCACGGTGCCGGCGGCGACGGGCATGGTGGCCGGGCCCGCGTGAGGGGTCACGATGCGTTCCGGGTCGTGGCAGACGTGCGAGAGGTCGACGGCGGCGCCCTGGATCTCCTCCAGATAGCAGGGGTCGAGGAGGCTGGCGAGTTCGGTGACGACCACCAGGTCGGGGTTGAGGACGTCGAGCAGGAGGGCGAGCGCGCGCCCCACGGCGCGGGCGCGTTCGCGCAGGAGCCGGTCCGCGCGGCGGTCGCCGGTGGCGGCGGCGTCGACGACGAGGAAGGTGTCGGGTTCCGGGACGATGCCCCTCCGGTACGCGGTCTCGGCGAGTGCACGATTGGAGGCGGTCGCGGCGAGGCAGCCCGAACGACCGCACACACAGGGGGCGGTGGAGTCGGGTACGGGCAGATGGGCGACTTCGCCGGCAGCGGAGTCCGGGCCCTGGTGGACCACGCCGGCGATGCCGAGCGCGGCGTCGACGACATTGCCGACGAAGAGGTGGACGAGGCTGCGGCGGGCCTCGGGACGGCCGAAGAGGATCTCGGACTGGGCGACGGCGCGGGCGTGGTTGTCGACGCGGACGGTGGGGCCGCCGAGACCGCGGGCGAGTTCGGCGGCGAGGGGGCGGTGGGTCCAGGCGAGGGCGTCGTGCCGGACGACCCGGCCGCCGTCGGGATCGACCCAGCCGCCGAGGGCGGCGCCGACACCCAACAGGGGTCGGGTTCCCAGGTGTTGGGAGAGGAAGGAGCGCAACTCCCGTGCGATGGCGGCGGGCAGCACGCGGGGGTCGGCGTCGGCGTGCGCGAAGCGGCGGCGGGCGACGACTCGGCCGCGCAGGTCCACGAGGCCGAAGGAGGAGACGTCGACGCCGAGATGGACGCCGCCGGCGACGGGTCCGGCGGCGCCGCCGAGGTGCAGGTCGACGGGGATCTGCGGGCGACCGGGTCCGGCGGTCTCGGCGCGCTCCGGGAGTTCCCGGAGGAGGCCGTGCCGGAGCAGGTCGGTGGCCTGCCGGGAGACGGCGGCGGGGCTGAGGCCGGAGTGCCGGGCGATGGCGCTGCGGGCGAGCGGGCCGTGTTCGAGCACGGTACGCAGGACGGTGGCCGCGTTGGTCTCGCGCCGGCAGTCCCCGGCGGGGCGGGATCCGGCGGCGCCCGGGCCGGCGCCCGACCCCCGGTCCGGTCCCGGACCATGGTCCGGGACCGAACCGGGGCTCGCGGCCGGCTCGCGGGCGCCGTCGTCGAGCGGTCGCGGGCCTCGGAAGGTGGGGCTCATCCATTGCCTCGTCTCGGAAGGGGTGGCACCTGATTACAGCAAGAGTTCCGCAGACCGGGCACCGCGCGCGCCACGGGCCATATAGGTCGGGAACCGGCCCAGTTGGTCACTACCGTCGTGGTGTCGGAACGGATTCCGCAGGAAGGACCCCCCACCATGTCCGCACAGACCGGCAGCGCCGCCCCGCAGGGCTACACCTCCGTCGCCCCCTGGGTCGTCACCGACGACACGGGAGCTTTTCTCGACTTTGTCACCCAGGCGTTCGGCGGGGAGGAGCCGGCCCGGGTGGCGACGGAGGACGGGTCGGTCGGGCACGCCGAGATCCGTGTCGGCGACACCGTCGTCCTCGCCTTCGACCGGCGGCTCGAGTGGCCGGTCATGCCCAGCCTGCTGCGGGTCTTCGTCGCGGACGCGGACGAGGCCTTCGCGCGCTCGCTCGCCGCGGGCGCCGAGGTGGTCACGGCGCTCTCCGACAGCGCCTTCGGGCAGCGCGGCGGCCGCGTCAAGGACCCGTTCGGCAACATCTGGTGGGTCGTCGCCCACGTCGAGGACGTGCCGGAGGACGTGATGTGGAGGCGCCTGCGGGAACCGGCTTACGCCGAGTCGATGCGCATCGCCCAGGAGACCCTCGACGCCGAGCTCTCCGGCCGGCCGCAGGGCCGCGGCAGCGCCCCGGTCGACCCGGGCCAGGGAGCCTGACCGGGATCACCCCCGCTCCCTTTCGTAGGCTCGCCCTCGGAAGGGAGACGTCATGGAGATCACGGCGCAGTGGGTTCGGGTCAGCTGGACCAAGCGGTCCCGGGGCGGGCCGGCCGCCGCACTCAGGAACGGCCTGGCGGCGGGCTTCGCGCTGCCCTCGTCGACCCCGCTGACACCCGGGTTCGCCCATGTCGTCCGCCTCCGGGAGGACGACGACTTCACGCCGTGCACGGGCGAGACGCGGCTGCGGGACGTCGGGCTCGTGCTGCGGGACGAGGGCGACCGGCTCCGGGTGCACACGAGCATCCCGGAACTGGGCGGGCTACCGCCCCGGCGGCGCAGGCCGCCCGCGGTCCGGCTCGAGCCGGGGCAGTGGGTGCGGTGGCGGCTGAACTACCGGTTCAGCAGTGCGGCGGGCGTCCGGGACTGGACGTACTGGCTGGACACCTTCAACGTGGCGTACGGCCCCGTCTCCCCCGATGTCTTCCTCACCGAACCTCCGCTCCTGGTCGACGAGTGCGGGCCCGTCCGCTGAGGAGGCCTGTCGCAGCCGGGTGACTTCGGCCGTTCTCGGCCACAACCCTGGCGCGGCCATTACTTCCTCTGCGAAATTAATCGCGGACCGCCCCCGCCACGAAGGGATCCGCATGCCGACGAGTCATCCCCGCGTCATCGTGGTCCTCACCGATCGGCAGCGGTGGGACACCACGGGTACGCACGGCAATCCCGCCGGGGTCACACCGGAGTTCGACCGGCTGGCACGCGAGGGGACACTGGTCGAGCAGGCGATCACACCGAATCCGGCGTGCGCACCGGCGCGGGCCGCGCTGCAGACCGGACGGTTCCCGACGGCGGCCGGGGTGCACCGGAACGGGCTCCCGCTCGGGGCGGACGTGCCGACGCTCGCCACGGCGTTCCGGGCGGCGGGGTACGTCACGGGCTACATCGGCACGTGGCATCTGGCGGGCGGGGAGCACCCGGACGGGCCGGTGCCGCCGGAGCGACGCGGCGGGTACGAGAAGTGGCTCGCCTCGGACCGGCTGGAGTTCACGTCCGACGCGTACCGGACGGTGCTGTACGACGAGGCGGGCGAGCCGGTCCGGTTGCCCGGGTACCGGTCGGACGCGCTGATCGACGCGGCCGTCCGGTTCGTCGCCGACCACCACGAGCAGCCGTTCCTGCTCTTCCTGTCGCTCCTGGAGCCGTACCACCAGAACGCGACGGACGACTGCCCGGCACCGGCCGGCTACCGCGAACGCTTCGAGGGGCGGTGGCTGCCGCCGGACCTCGCCGTACTCGGCCCGGGCGTCGCGCAAGGCGGCGCACACCGGCACATCGGCGGCTACCTGGGCCGGATCAAACGGGTCGACGAGGGGGTGGGACGACTGCGCGACTGTCTGCGCAGTCTCGGCATCGAGGACGACACGGTCCTCGCCTGGACCGCCGACCACGGCTCGCACTTCCGCACCCGCGACGGCGATGACGGGCGCTCGGCCCACGAGGCCTCCGTGCGCGTGCCGTTCGTGCTCACCGGCCCCGGGTTCCGGGGCGGCGGCCACATCCGGCAGCCCGTGTCGACGGTGGACCTGATGCCGACGCTTCTGGACGCCGCCGGGATTCCGGTGCCGGAGGGCGTGCACGGGCGTTCGCTGCGCCCGCTGGTCGGCGGGGGCAGCGAACTCGACCGCCCGTTCTCGGTGTTCGTGCAGATCAGCCAAGACGTCATGGGGCGCGCGATACGTACGGACCGGTGGAAGTACGTGGTGACGGCGACGGACGGACCGGACACCTGGCACGAGCGCCCGGTGGACCGCTACCGGGAGGCGGAGCTGTACGACCTGGCGGCCGATCCGTACGAGTTGGAGAACCTGGTCGGGCTCACCTCGCACCGGCGGGTGGCGGACGGGCTGCGCGACGCGCTGGGCGCCTGGCTGAAGGAGGTCGAGGGCGCCGCCCCGGTCGTCGAAGCGGCCGCGCCGCGCGCCCCGGACCGGCGTTCACCGTTCCCGCTCCCGGAGCAGCGGGTCCCGTGGGAGGGCGTCCGCTTCGGCCACACCTAGGCCGTGTCCGGGCGGTCCCGGCGAACGAAGGTCAGGAACCGGCGGCGGTCGCGTAGTCGACGAAGCCGACCCAGTCGAGGGCCACACAGCGTTCGTCGCCGACCACCCAGGCGTCGTGACCCGGCTGGATCTCGTAGAAGTTGCCCGGGGTCAGATCGACACTCTCGCCGTCGTTCATGACCACGGTCATGCGGCCGCTGACCACGTAGCCGACGTGGTGCGCCTGGCAGCTGTCGGTGCCGGCGATCGGCTTCACGTGCTCGGACCACTTCCAGCCCGGCTCGAACACGGCCCGGCCCACTGCTCCGCTGTCCGTGTTCAGCAGGTCGAGCCTGCCCTTGCCGCCCTCGAAGGGGCGGGTCTCGTCTGCGGAGTCGAAGCTCCTGGAAACGATTCCGGTCATCGTCGTCCGCCTCCCGGCGGTGGAACGTGCGACCCCCGAGGCCACTTCCAGGCTACGCCGGGGCCCGCTCGCGCACTCGCCCGCGTACGCGCCCGATGGCCGGAGAACGCCGTTGCCGTGGCGCCGGTGACCGGGCTACCTTGATCACATGACTGCCGGGTCGGCCGTGGGCCGTGATCGAGAGAGGCGCCCGGCCGTGGCGTGAGCGCCCCGGGCCGGTGGGCGCGGGGTCCGCCGCGGTCGTCCGTTCGTCCTGTGCCACGCACCTCGGTGCGTGCGGAGCACAGGACAGCAGGAGGACATCAGCGCGCACTCTGCGAAAGGACCCTCTGTGGCCGTCGAGCTCAACCACACCGTCGTCTACGCCCGTGACAAGCGGGCCTCCGCCGCCTTCCTCGCCGAGGTGCTCGGCCTGGAGGTCGGAGCGCCCTTCGGGCCGTTCGTGCCGGTGGACACCGGCAACCGCGTCACCCTCGACTACTACGAGGCCGGTGACGCCCCCATCATGCCCAGCCACTACGCGTTCCTCGTCCCCGACGAGGAGTTCGAGACGATGATCGGGCGCCTGGAGCGGCTGGGGGTCACCTATTACGCCGACCCCCATCACACCGAGCCCGGGCAGATCAACCGTCTCTTCGGCGGCCGCGGCGCCTACTTCGCGGACCCGGACGGCCACAACATGGAGATCATGACCCGCCCGTACGTCCGTCCCTGAGCGGCCGGGCCGCGGTTTCACCGCCCTTTCGTTGAACTTTTGTTGAACGAAAGGGCGGAATTGGAGATTCCGGCCATTTTCGGAGGGGGATTTCTGTGCAGTTCCCTTATCGGACACATCTACACATAAAGGCCAGATAAGAGCACAATGAAACCGCGGCATCGATGCCGCAAGCGCGGTCAGACGTGCAGAACGCCAGAAGGAGGCGAGTCGTATGGCCGACGTCTCTCACCGTCCCGGTGATATCAGGGGCCACCCCGACGCAGGAGAAATGCGCGAGCGTTACACCCGCGTACTCCAGACCCGAGGTGTGGCGGCGGTCGAGGAACTGGTGATCCTCGCCGGTATCTACGCCGCGGTCTCCGCGTGGACGGTCCACTTCTCCGCCGCGAAGCCGGAGCTCGCCATCAGCAACCTGATCGTCGGCATCGCCCTCGCCGGTCTGGGCCTGTGCATGTCGATGGCTCCGGAGCGGTCACAGGACCTCAACTTCGTGGTTCTGCTGCTCGGTGCATGGCTGATCGTCTCCCCGTGGGTGGTCTCCCGGGACCCGGGGACCGGCGCGATCCTCAGCAATGTCATCACCGGCGCCTGTGTCTGTCTCTTCGCCCTCACCGCGGGCGGTCTGCTGATGAGCAAGAGAAGGACGTGACGACCGACCCGATCCTCACCCGAGAGAACGGCGTCGCCCCTCGACAGAGGTGGCGGCGCCGTTCACTGTCGTCCCCGTCAGGTCTGTGAACGGCCACCGCCAGGTAACGAATTGACCCACGCGGTTTCGGCCACATAAGTTCTGCGTAAGCCTTGCTCCACAGGGACAGGCTCTCCCGCTCATACACCCAGTCCTTGGGGGGACAAAGTGAACTGGTACCTCGAAGTCCTGAAGAAGTACGCCACCTTCAGCGGCCGGGCGCGCCGCAAGGAATTCTGGATGTTCTACCTCTTCAACTTCATCGCCATTACGGTCCTGTCGATCATCGACGCGGCCCTTGACATCCGGATCCTGAGCGGCCTCTACCTGCTCGCGATCATCATCCCGTACCTCGCGGTCGCGGTGCGCCGTCTGCACGACACGGGCCGCAGCGGCTGGTGGCTGCTGATCTCGTTCGTGCCGCTGGTCGGCGCCATCGTCCTCATCGTCTTCTGGGCCACCGACGGCGAGCAGCAGGTGAACGGGCACGGCCCGAACCCGAAGCTGGCGCCCGCCTACTGACGGTAGGAACGCGAGAAGCCCCTGGAAGGCACGCCTTCCAGGGGCTTCTCGCATGTACAGAGCCGGACCGGCGCATTCGGCCCGCTCCGCTTGTGCAGGGTGGCGCACGACCGGCCGCCACCGCCCCTCCTAGCCTCGGCCACAGCACGGCGCGACAAGGCACGAAGGCACCAAAGAGGGGCGGTACCACCGTGAACTGGCTCATCCACGACTACCGCGAGAGCGATCTCGCCGCGGTCGTCCATCTCATCGACACCACGGCCGAACTCGGCCAGGAGTCGGTCTTCTCGCTCGCCGAGTGCATCGGCGCGCTGACCTCCCGCCAGCCGGCCGTCGTCGCCGTCCACCAGGGCGCGCCGATCGGCGCGGCGCTCGCCTGTGTCGCCGGCGAACGCGCCTGGGTGATGCGGGTGGCTATCTCGTCGGCCTGGCGCGGCCGCGGTCTGGCCAGCGCGCTCCTGGTGGAACTGGAACGGCGCCTGGTGGCCGCACGCGTCGGGCGCATCGCGTACGTGCTGCCCGAGGAGGAACTCCTCGGCGAGGGGCTGCTCAACGCCGGGTACACACGACAGCCGGCCGTCGCCTACTTCGAGAAGGTCGAACCGCTGCACGGCCCGGCGTCCCATCTCCTCGACGACCTCGGCGGCCGGCTGCTGCCCGCCGACCTGTGGGCGAAGGTCGCCGGCATGGAGCGGGAGAAGGACCTGATCGAGCGGCGTGTCGTGCTGCCGCTCGCCGAGCCCGAGCGGGCCGCCCGGCACGGGGTGCGTCCGCCGCGCGCGATCGGTCTCTTCGGACCGCCCGGCACCGGCAAGACGACGTTCGCCCGGGCCATCGCCTCCCGCCTCGGCTGGCCGTTCGTGGAGATCCTGCCGTCCCGGCTCGCCGGCGAGGGCAACCTGGCGGCCGCGCTGCGCGCCGCGTTCGCCCGGATCGGCGAGCTGGAGCGGGTGCTGGTCTTCATCGACGAGGTCGAGGAGATCGCACCCGTACGCACCGAGCCCGTGCAGCCCGGCGGCGTGCACGGGGTGACGAACGAACTCCTCAAGCTCATCCCGGGGTTCCGGGAGCGCGACGAACGCCTGCTCGTGTGCGCCACCAACTCCATCCGCTCGCTCGACCCGGCCTTCCTGCGCCCGGGCCGCTTCGACTACCTCATTCCGATCGGTACGCCGGACAAGGCGGCCCGCGCGGCGATCTGGGCCCGCTACACCGACGTGCGGCCGGAGGTCGACGTGGACGCGCTGGTGGCCGCCAGCGAGCTCTTCACACCGGCCGACATCGAGCACGCGGCGCGGATCGCCGCGCAGAGCTCCTTCGAGCGGGACCTCGTCGCGGTCGGCGGCCGTGTCGGCGGCCGTACGGCCGAGCCGCCCGCACCCGGAGCGACGACCACGGACTACCTGGACGCGATCGAGCAGTGCCGCCCGACCGTGACACCGGAGATGATCGAGCAGTTCGAGTCCGACATCACGACGCACGCCCGCTTCTGATCGGACGTCGGCCGTCCACGCCTATCGTGGGTACGACCACGATCACGACCACGATCACAACCGCGGTCACGGGGAGGAGCGTTCGATGGGGACGGACGGGGAAGCGGAGTCGGTGGAGGGGCTGCCGGTCGTACGGTTCGCCGACGGCGCGGAGCTGGAGGACTGGCTCGCGGCGCACCACGGCGACACCCCGGGCGGGGTGTGGCTGCTGCTCGGCCGCAGCGGTTCCGGCCTGGCCTCCCCCACCTCCGACGAGATCCTGGACGCCACGCTCGCGTACGGCTGGATCACCGGCAAGCGCAAGGCGCGCGACGCGCACGCCTATCTCCAGAAGATCACCCCGCGCCGTCCCCGCAGCCTCTGGTCGCAGGTCAATGTGCGGCAGGTCGAGGTGCTGCTCGCCGCCGGGCGGATGCGGGAGCCGGGGCTTGCCGAGGTGCGGGCGGCGCGGGCGGACGGACGATGGGAGGCCGCGTACCCCTCCCAGAAGGACGCGACGGTGCCGGACGACCTGGCGGGCGCGCTCGCGGCGGAGCCACGCGCCGCGGCCGCCTTCAAGGCCTTGGGGAAGACCGACCGGTATCTGATCATCCTCAGCCTGTGGCAGGCGCGGACGGCGAAGACCCGGGCGGCCCGGATCGAGCGGGCGGTGGAGCGGCTCGCGGCCGTCTGACCGGCAGACCCTCAGGCGGCCCGGCGGCGCCGGTAGAGGACCTGGTGGGCGTCCCACTCCACGAAGGACTCGGCGTGGGTCATGCCGACGGCCTCCAGGAGGCGGCGGGAGCGCCCGTTGGCCTCCTGGGTGACGGCGACGACGCCGGCCGCGTCGGTCAGGGCGCGCTCGACGACGGCGGCGACGGCCTCACGGGCGTACCCCTGGCCCCAGTGCTCGGGCAGGAACTGGTACGAGACCTCCGTCTCCCCGTTCCGCCCCGCCCGCTCCACCGTGACCAGGCCCAGGACGGTGCCGTCGGCGGCCCGCTCGACGACGTGGACGCCGGGCGCGCCGACGATCCGCTGCCGGCGGATGCGGATCACGGACTCGATCACCGGTCCGCCCAGGTGCTGCCGTACCTCCGGGTCGGTCCACAGCCGAGTCACGGCGGACAGGTCACGGGTGCGTACGGGACGCAGCACGAGCCGCTCGGTCACGAGGGGGGCGGGCGTGGGCGCGGGCACGGGGTCGGTGGGGTCGCCGGGGCCGGGGGTCATACCTCGATGATGGCAGGCCTGCGGACGTACGCCCCTCCGGGTGGTGAGGACCGTGCCCGGCGGCATCGCGGTACGGGCGTCACCCGCCCAGCCTCCGCTGGAGCGCCGCGAGCGCCCCGGCGCGGCGCCCTGGCACGGCGCGCCGCAGCTCGACCAGCGCGGGACCGAGGGCGCGGGCCCTGGCCGGGTCCTCGATCTGCTCCCACTGGTGGTGCGCGCGGTCCACGGCGCCCTCGACGTCGGGCTCGTCCGGCCCCTGCCGCAGCCCGAGCCGCACCTGCGCCGCCGCGATCCACAGCTCGCAACTCCGCGCCGGCTCGCCCGCCAACCGCGCCAGATCCGCCCGCACCTCCACCCAGTGCAACGCCTCTCCGGACCGAGGGCCGTACCGCCGCAGCGCGTCGCTCTCCCACGCCGCCGCCACGGCGGCCGCCTCCCCGTGCCGCCCGGCCATGGCGGCGGAGAGGATCGCCGGATGCGGGTCCACCGGCGTGCCGGGCAGCGGGGGTCCGGCGGGGGCGGGGGCCGGCTGCGGAGCGTGCCCGGCGGTGGTGCGCTCCGGCTCGCCCGGTGCCGCGGGCGCCGCGGGCTTCTCTTCCGGGACCGGCCGCGGCGGCGGAGCCGCCGGCGTCGAGGCGGCGGGCGCGGCCTGCGGGGCCGGGCGTGGGGCGGGGGTCTCCACCCGCCCGTCGCCACTCGGCGCGGCGGACGCGCCCCGGGCCGGCGGCACCAGCCTCCGCGTCGGGGGCGACTCCACGAGATCCGGCGCAGAGGCCGGGACCGCCACCCCGACCGGCACAGGGACAGGCACAGGCACAGGCACAGGCACAGGCACCACCGTCGGTGGCGCCACCAGGACCGACTCCAGCTGCGGCGCGGCCGCCGCCGCGACGGCCGCCGCTTCCTCGTGCAGTGCGGCCGGCGGCAACACCGCGCCCGTGCGCCAGCGGGTCGCGAAGTGGCGGAGGTAGTCGGGGGTCGTGAGAGGGCCGCGGCGGGGGAAGGGGGTGAGGCGGGCGTAGAGGGGGACCGCGGGGCCGAGAGCGAGCGCGGCCGGGTCCGTCGTGAGGCGGTGCCAGAGCTCGGGGTCGACCGAGAGGTCGGCGACGACGTGCGTCGTGCCGGGGCGCCGCGGGGCGAGTTCGGTGGCCAGCCAGTGCCAGGGAAGGCCGGTGTAGCGCAGGGTCGTCGGGGTGCTGCGCGCCAGGGCCAGGTGCGGGAGGCGTTGGCGGCGGTCGAGTTGGACCTGGCCCGCGAGGTAGAGGGCCAGCGGGCCCGGCGTGGCCGCGGCGGAGCGGAGGCGGGTGAGGACGGTCTGCGGATCGAGGGGGTCCGCCAGTTCGACGACCGTCGCCATGTGCGCCCCGGCCAGCACGGTCGCGGGCACCGCCGCGAGCGCGGGCAGCACGGACGCCGCGTCCATGGCCCGTCCCCGTCCGGCCGGTGCCGCGGCCAGCAGTACGGCCGTACCCATTGCGTTCACCTCATCGCTCACCACAGCAGCACCGTAACCCGTGCGGCCTTGGCCGAATGTCGTCTGGTCTCTCCGTGGGCCTGAGGCATATGCCATAAGCACCACCGGATCGAGTGCTGCCAAATCACTTACGAGGTGTCCCGGGCTGTGCCAAAGTCGTACCCGGGCTTCACTTTCCAGACTTGGCCGCGCCACGTCGCCTGCATCGGAGTACGACATGCCGTCCCCCCTCTTCGCGGACCGTCCCGCCCAACCGCCCGAGTCGGGCGCGGTGGACGCGCTGATCTCACAGGCGCGCCGGCTGCGCGGCGAGGTGGACGCGGTGCGCCGGGACTCCGTGGCGGACGAGGACGACCCGCACCAGCGGTGGCAGCGCGCCCTCTGCGATCTGGCCGTGCATCAACTCGACGATCTCGGCGCTCACTTCGGGCAGCTGAAGGCCGGACTCCCCGGCCCGGCCCCCGCTCCGTCGGACACGGCCGCCGCCTACGCCGAGGCCGCGCTCGAAGGCGTGCCCGGTCAGCGGATCACCGGATCGCTGCTCTCCCGGGTCGGCAGCGCCGAGTGGGATCTGCTGACCGACGACGCGCACTGGTCCGAGGAGCTGTTCCAGATCTTCGGCCGCCCGCGGGAGAACGGGCCGATGTCCCTGGACGAACTTCCCTCGATGGTGTTCGCCGAGGACCAGCCCCTGCTCCAGGCGTTGGTGACGGACTGTCTGATCGACGGGAAGCCGATCGACGGCGAGTTCCGGATCGTCCGCACCGACGGCCGGGTCCGCACCGTCCACATGACCGGTGAGCCGGTTCTCGACGCGGACGGCTGCACCGCCTCCATGTGGGCCGTCTTACGTGATGTCAGCGAACTCCGCCGCAGCGAGCGCGCGGTCCGCGAGACCCGTGACAGCTTCCAGCGCCACCAGCACATCGAGCACACCGAACGCCGGGTGGCGGTCGAGCTCCAGGAGGCCGTGCTGCCGCCCTGGCGCGGTTCGCTCCGCTTCGCCCACGACGGCCCCGCGCCGCTCGACGTCGCCGGGCACTACCTCCCGGCCGCCACACCGGGACTCATCGGCGGCGACTGGTACGACGCGCTGGCGCTCCCCGACGGGGACGCGCTGCTCACGGTCGGCGACCTGACCGGCCACGGGGTGGCCGCGACCTCCTCCATGGCGATGCTGCTCGGCGCGCTGCGCGGGATGGCGGTGGCCGGAATCCGGCCCGGCGCGCTGATGGGGCACCTCAACCAGCTTCTGGACAGCTCCGTGCAGCCCGCTCTGGGCAGTGCGATGTGCTGCCGTTACGACCCCGCCGCCCAGGTCCTCACCTGGTCCCAGGCCGGCCACCCCGCCCCGCTGCTGTTCCGCGACGGGGCGGGGCGTGCCCTGGGTCGGCCCGAGGGGGTGCTCCTCGGCGCCACGACGAGTGCGGCGTACGAGGAGGCCGAGACCCGGCTGTTCCCCGGCGACCTGCTGCTGCTGCACACCGACGGGCTGACCCGGACGGCCGGCAGGCCGGACGACGTCGCCGGTACCGAGCGGCTGCTCGGGCTCGGTGGGCGGCTGGCCGCGGCACGGGACGCGCAGGAGTGCGTCCGGGCCGTGGTGGAGGAGTTCGGCGAGGGGCCGCGCGAGGACGACGCCTGCGTGATGGTGGTCCGGGTCGGGCGGTGACCCGGGTACATACGGTCCGGCCACAGGACTCGTACCCGTACTGATACGCGTACCCCGGAATCAGGAGCGGGCCCGGCCCGCTCCTTCCGCATGTGCCCCGCGGGCCTCCGACCCGCCTCGCCCGCTCCTCACGCCTCTCCGGTTCTGGGGCGGTTGGTCGGCGCCTTCGGCAGCGCCGTCTCGATCTCCTCCCGCAGGTGGTCGATCTTGGTGTAGCCCGCGTATTCGCCGGTGAGCCGGTACATCTCGCGGAGCCGGTCCCAGGTGCGGTGCGAGGAGGTGTCGCCCATGGTGACCAGGGCGAGGCGCGCGTAGCGGTCCGCCTGCTCGGGGTCGTCGGCGATGAAGCAGGCCGAGGCCATCGAGATGTGGTCGAAGAGCTTCGAGCGGTTGTGTCCGTTCCGGCGCAGCTCCAGGGCGAGTCTGGCATGCCGCTGGGCCGTGGCGGCGGCGGACGGGTCGTGCTCGGCGAAGGTGCGGTAGGCGAGCGCCTGCATGCCGTGGAGGTCGGCCTCGTCGAAGTTCTGCATCCAACTGGGCTTGTCCTCGCCCTTGTCGGAGACGAACAGGTCCTCGGCCTCGCCGAGGGTGCGGCGCATGGCCTGGCCCTGGCCCATGGACGCCTGTGCCCAGGCCTCGATGGTGTGGAACATGGCCTTGGTGCGCGGCAACAGACGTTCTCCGGCGCCCGACTTGGCGAGCTTCATCAGGTCCAGGGCCTCGTCCGGGCGGCCGAGGTGCACCATCTGGCGGGCGGCGCGGGAGAGCGCCTCGCCGGCGCGGGGCCGGTCGCCGCCCTCGCGGGCCGCGTGCGCCGCGATCACGAAGTACTTCTGTGCGGTGGGTTCGAGGCCGACGTCGTGCGACATCCAGCCGGCGAGCACCGCCAGGTTGGCGGCGACGCCCCACAGTCGGCGCTGGAGGTGGTCGGGGTGGTGGTAGGCGAGCATGCCGCCCACCTCGTTCAGCTGGCCCACGACCGCCTTGCGCTGGAGGCCGCCTCCACGGGAGGCGTCCCAGGCGCGGAACACCTCCACGGAGCGCTCCAGGGCTTCGATCTCCTCCGACCCGATGGGGGCGGCCTCGTAACGGTCGTACCCAGCGGGGTCGGCGTGGAGGGGATCGACGGCGCGGGGGGCGGCGCCGCGTTGTGCGGGGTCGGCGTGGAGCCAGTCGTGCATGGCGTTGGTGAGTACGGAGCCGGCGGCAAGCGCGGCGCCCGCGCCCACCAGGCCGCGTCGGTTGAGCATGAGGTCCATTCCCGTGAATTCGGTGAGGACCGCTGCCGTACGCTCGGGCGCCCAGGGCAGCCCGTCAGGGTTGTCGGTGTTCCTGACGTCCCGCCGCCTGCCGGCGCGCCCGTGTCGCACGAACCCGAGGTCCTCGATGGTCACGACACGGCCGAGTCGCTCGGTGAACAGTGCTGCCAGCACCCGGGGCACGGGATCCCGCGGGGTCTCCCCCATGTCGATCCAGCGCCGTACCCGCGAGGTGTCGGTCGACAGCTGGGGGTGGCCCATGGCCGCCGCCTGCCGGTTCACGAGTCTCGCGAGTTCGCCCTTGGACCAGCCGGCCAGGCCGAAGAGGTCTGCCAGGCGGGTGTTGGTCTTCCCTGTCACGTCTAAGCCCCCAGGTTCTCGGCTGAGTTGACAGTAGCCCCCTGGCATAGGCCTGGCGACAATTCGCCAGGGTTCGCCATGGTGCGCTCGATGTTCCGCCACCCGCAGGGGGGTGTCAGGTAGGAACGCGCCACCCCGCCCCGTCGACCGGCCCTCATTTTCCCCAGGGTGCGGACCGTTCGGGCGGGCGGGGCGACGCACGCAACTCGTCGGCACACGAAGGGATCTGTCTCCTCCATGTACACAGCATCGTCCTCCGTGTCCGCTCCGCCCCGGCCGCTGCACCGCACCCTCCAGGCCGGTTCCGGACCGTATCTCGCCCCGGCTCCCGTCCAGGGAGCGGTGCGGCCGAGGCGCTGGGCGGGCAGCACCGTTCAGCCGCCCAGCGGGCGGATCGACCTGTCCGGCCCCCAGGGTGCCCAGCTGCGCATGGCCATCGCGTCCGTCCACCGGATCTGCCCGGAGTTCAACCCGGTGCAGGTACTGCGGCGCAGCAGCCGGTCCGTCCTCATCGTCGGGACGACCGGCCGGATGACCGCGGTCGCGAAGTGTTTACTGGACCACTCGCCCGCGTGGGTCGAGCGGTTCCGCCACGAAATAGCTGCTTACCGCTCGTTCGTCCGGCACCGTCCGCCTGTGCGGGCGCCCCGGCTGATCGCGGCGGACCCGGAGAACTGCACCCTGGTGATCGAGCGGATGCCCGGACGGGCGGCGGCACTGACGCGCCACCCCCTGGAGGCGCCGCCGCGGGCGGACCTGCGGGCCGCGCTCGGCGCGATCGCCCGGCTGAACGCCTGGCGGCCGCCGGCCGGGACGTTCGACGCGCCGCTCGACTACGGGGCGCGGGTCGCGCGCTTCCACGAGCTGGGCCTCTTCACCGACAGGGACCGGGACGACCTGCAGAAGCTGCTGCACGGTCTCGCGCACGCGGGCGGACGGCAGGGCATGGGCCAGTTCTGTCACGGTGACGCGCTGCTCTCGAACATCCTGCTCTCGCCGGCGGGTCCGGTGCTCGTGGACTGGGAGCACGCGGGCTGGTACCTGCCGGGGTACGACCTGGCCACACTGTGGGCGGTGCTCGGGGACGCTCCCCTGGCCCGTCGGCAGATCAGCCAGCTCGCGCAGCAGGCGGGTCCGGCGGCGCGGGACGCGTTCCTGGTGAACCTGATGATCGTGCTGACCCGGGAGATCCGGACGTACGAGACGGCGGTGCAGCGCACGATCAAGGAGGCGCCGCCGGCGGGTTCGGTGCCGGTGCCGGCCGGGACGGTCTCGCCCGGCGAGGAGCAGCGGCTGCTGCTGCGGCGGCTGCACGACGACTGCGCCATGGCACGGCGGGCCGTGCGCGCGGCGGTCGGGACGCGTTAGCGAAGCGGTCCGACGCAGTACGGGGGTGGCGCGCCGCGTGCCCGGTGCCGACACACCGGGACGCGGCGCTTCGAGTTCTCCGCCGGTCGGTTCGCGCCGGTCGATTTCCACGGGTCCCGCACGTCCGGCGCGGCGCCCCCAGTGGTCCACACCAGTGACGCGTCGCAGGCGGGCGGGCCGCCCGGGCGAAACTCCGTCCCGTCGGCCGTGCAGCCGCTCCGACCTGGGAAATCGCCGATGTGGACAGGTGATTGACGGGGCGTCCGGAAACCGCTACCCCTGTACGGGTTCGGTTCCGCACGCCCCCGTTCCCCCCTGTCGCTGGAGGCTGCCTTGCTCCGTTCCGCGTCCCTCAGACGTGCCGCGCCCGTCGTCCTGCTGCTGCCGCTGCTCGCCCAGGTGCCGTCGGCCACCGCCGACGATCCCGAACCGGGTTCGCTGCAACGTCAGTTCGCGGTGGCCGCCGAGCGGCATCACGTACCGCAGAGCGTGCTGCTCGCCGTGTCGTATCTGCAGTCGCGCTGGGACGCGCACGGCGGCGCGCCGAGCGTGACCGGGGGCTACGGCCCGATGCATCTGACGGACGCGGTGACCGCGCTGGCCTCGGCACCGCACCACGCGGACGGTACGGAGGACGCGCGCGGTGACGACGCGCGGATGCCCCGGACCGGAGCCGGAGTCGAGTCCGAGGCCCCTCCCTGGGCCGGTGAGCCGCCGGCGCGGCTGCGGACGCTCGACCGGGCGGCGCGGTTGTCCGGGCACACCGCGGCCGAGCTGCGCACGAGCACGGCGGCGAACATCGACGGTGGCGCGGCGCTGCTCGCGGAGGCGCAGCGGGCGGCGGGGCTGCCGGCGAGCGCGGACCCGGCCGACTGGTACGGGGCGGTGGCGCGCTCTTCGGGCGCGGACGACACGGCGACGGCCGCGGCGTACGCGAACGACGTCTACGACGTGATCCGCGGCGGCGAGTCGCGGACCACGGATGCGGGGCAGCGGGTGACGCTGGCGGCCGATCCGGCGGTGACCCCGGCCACCGGGCAGCTGGCCGCGCTGGGGCTCCGGGACGCCGCGAAGGGTCCGGTGGAGTGCCCGGAGACGGTGGCCTGCGAGTGGGTGCCGGCGCCGTACGAGGAGTTCGGCGACGGGGACTACGGCAACCACGACAAGGCGGACCGGCCGGTGTCCCAGTCGGTCGACTACATCGTCGTCCACGACACCGAGGCGGACTGGGACACCACCCTGAAGCTGGTGCAGGACCCGACGTACGTGTCCTGGCAGTACTCGCTGCGGTCCTCGGACGGGCATGTGGCGCAGCACCTGGCGCTGAAGGACGTGGGCTGGCACGCGGGCAACTGGTTCGTGAACGCCAAGTCGGTGGGTCTGGAGCACGAGGGTTTCCTGACGTCTCCGGACTCCTGGTACACGGAGGCGATGTACCGGTCCTCGGCGCGCCTGGTGCGTCATCTGGCGCAGCGCTTCGGCATCCCGCTGGACCGGCAGCACATCCTGGGCCATGACAACGTGCCGGGGACGGTGCCGTCGAGCATCAAGGGGATGCACACGGACCCGGGTCCGTACTGGGACTGGGCGCACTACTTCCAGCTGCTCGGCCGGCCGATCACGCCGAGCGCGGGGCCGGACGCCGGGGTGGTGACGATCCGCCCGGACTACGCGTCGCACCAGCCGGTGTACACGGGCTGCGGGGCGGCCGGACAGGCGTGCGCGCCGCACGGGAGCGGGGCGGTGCGCCTGCACACCGCGCCGAGCGCCGACGCGCCGCTGGTGAAGGACATCGGGCTGCGGCCGGGCGGGCAGGATTCGACGACCGGGGTGAACGACACCGGGGCGCGGGCCTCGACCGGCCAGAGCTTCGCGGTGGCGGAGCGGCGGGGCGACTGGACGGCGATCTGGTACCTCGGGCAGAAGGCGTGGTTCCACAATCCGAAGCACGAGCCGACGGCGGTGAACGCGCGGGGGCTCGTCCTGACGCCGAGGGAGGGTCTGGCGTCGGTGCCGGTGTACGGGAGGGCGTATCCGGAGGCCTCGGCGTATCCGGTGGGGGTTCCGGTGCAGGCGGTGACGCCACTGCCGTACGCGCTGCTCGCGGGGCAGCGGTACGTGGTCGGGGACCGTACCCCGGGCGAGTACCTCTTCGCTCCGACGTTCGACACAACGGGCCATGCGGTGGTGCGCGGTCAAGAGGAGTACTACGAGATCCAGTTCGGCCATCGGGTGGCCTTTGTGAAGGCCGCTGACGTGCGGGTTTCCCAGGACTGAGGGAGCCGGGCCGAAAACCGACGGGTGCCGGCGGACCGCGTGGTGGGGCGCGGTCCGGCCGGCACCTCATGGCGTTCATATGACTGTTCCGGTGCTTGCGTGGGGCCGCCGACCGAGGGGTAGTGCTCGGCCGGACGCCCGCCCGACGCTCACCGAAAGGCCTCCCTGGCATGGCTCAGCCCTTCGTTCTGCCGGACTTCTATGTTCCGTATCCGGCCCGGCTCAATCCCCATCTGGAGACGGCCCGTGCGCACACCTGCGCGTGGGCGCGGGAGATGGGGATGCTGGAGGGCTCCGGCATCTGGGAGGAGGCGGACCTCCAGGCGCACGACTACGCGCTGCTCTGCTCGTACACGCACCCGGACTGCGACGCGGAGGCGCTGTCCCTGGTGACCGACTGGTACACGTGGGTGTTCTTCTTCGACGACCACTTCCTGGAGGTGTTCAAGCGCACCCCGAACCGGCCGGCCGGCAAGGCCTATCTGGACCGGCTGCCGCTGTTCATGCCGGCCGATCCGGCGGCCGGCATGCCCGAGCCGGCCAATCCGGTGGAGGCGGGCCTCGCCGATCTGTGGCGGCGCACGGTGCCGGCGATGTCGGAGGAATGGCGGGTGCGGTTCGCCGAGGCCACCGAGGCGCTCCTCTACGAGTCGCTGTGGGAGCTCGACAACATCACCGAGGGCCGGATCGCGAATCCGGTCGAGTACATCGAGATGCGCCGCAAGGTGGGCGGCGCGCCCTGGTCGGCGGGGCTCGTCGAGTACGCGGCGGGCGCCGAGGTGCCCGAACAGGTGGCGGACGCACGCCCGTTGCGGGTGCTGCGGGACGCCTTCTCGGACGCGGTGCATCTGCGCAACGACCTCTTCTCGTACCAGCGGGAGGTCGAGGACGAGGGCGAGAACAGCAACGGCGTCCTGGTCCTGGAGAGGTTCCTCGGCTGTACGACGCAGGAGGCGGCCGACGCCGTCAACGACCTGCTGACCTCGCGCCTCCAACAGTTCGAGAACACGGCGCTCACCGAGGTGCCCGCGCTGTGCGTGGAGCAGGGCCTCGGCCCGGCGGAGGCGGCGGCGATCGCCGCGTACACCAAGGGTCTCCAGGACTGGCAGTCCGGCGGGCACGAGTGGCACCTGCGGTCCAGCCGCTATATGAACGAGGGTCTGGTGAGCGGCGGTTCACAGAACGTCGGGCTCGGCACCTCCGCCCTCGACATCAGGAACGTGATCGGCCGGCCGGCACGGAGCCGGGCGCGCGCGCTCACTCATGTGCCGCACCAGAAGGTGGGGCCCTCTCTGCTCCCCGCGTTCGACCTGCCGTACCCCCTGACGCTCAGTCCGCACCACGCCGAGGCCAAGCGCCGCTCGGAGGAGTGGGCGGAGCGGATGGGGCTGCTCGACGACATCTGGGACCGGCGGATGCTGGACGGCTTCGACTTCGCGCTGTGCGCGGCGGGCATCGCCCCGGGCGCCTCCCCCGAGGAGCTGGAGCTCGCGACCGGCTGGCTGACCTGGGGTACGTACGCGGACGACTACTACCCGATCGTCTTCGGCCGCCCCCGCAATCTGCCGGGCGCCAAGGAGCAGACGGACCGGCTCAAAGCCCTGCTCCAGCAGGCCGGTTCGGCGGCGACACCCTCCGCGCACCATCCGCTGGAGCAGGCGCTCGCCGACCTCTGGGCGCGCACCATCGCACCGATGGACGAGGCGGGCCGGGCGGGCCTGCGCGGGGCCCTTGAGGCGATGCTGGACAGCTGGCTGTGGGAGCTGTTCAACGTGGCCCAGCACCGCGTGCCGGACCCGGTCGACTACATCGAGATGCGTCGCGGCACCTTCGGCTCCGAACTGACCATGCTGCTCAGCCGCTTGCGCCGGTCCGGGACGCTGCCGCCGGAGATCTTCCGGACCGGCACCGTGCGGGCCCTGGAGGGCTCCGTCATGGACTACGGCGCGATGGTCAACGATCTGTTCTCGTACCAGAAGGAGATCGAGGTCGAGGGCGAACTGCACAATCTGGTGCTCGTGGCGCAGACCTTCTTCGGCTGCGACTATCCGACGGCGGTGCGCATGGTGGACGACCTGATGCGCGGGCGGCTGAGCCAGTACGAGCATGTGAAGAGGCACGAAGTGCCGCTGCTGTACGCCGACTTCGGGCTTGACGCGACCGGCCGGGCGGCCTTCGAGGCGTATCTGCGGGAGCTGGAGGACTGGCTGGCGGCCGTCCTGAACTGGCATCGCAGCGTCCGGCGGTACGGGGCGGACGACGTGCACCGCGGCGCCGGTACGACGCTGGCGCGGCGCGGCCCGCAGGGGCTCGGCACCGGCTCGGCGCGGCTCGCGACGCTGTTCGGCGCGCCGGCGGGCCAGGCCCGATAGCCTTGCGGGCCGCCTCCGGAGGCTCCGGGGGCGGCCCGCAGGGATCGACGCGGGAGCGTCGACGAGGGATCAGGGCTGAAGTCCGCGCAGCCGGTCGAGGTCGCGGCGGTCGCGCTTGGTGGGGCGGCCGGCGCCCCGGTCACGGACGGCGGCCACGGCGACGTGCTCGCGGGGCGGCGGGGGCGGGCTGTTGTCCACATAGGCCTCGGCGGCGGCCGGCGGACCGACCCGCTTGGTGAGCAGCTGTTTCACCTCGACGATCCGCTGCCGCCCGCCGTGGAAGACCCGTACCTCGTCGCCGGGCTTGACGGCCTGGGCGGGCTTGGCGCGCTCGCCGTTGACCTTGACGTGGCCGGCGCGGCAGGCCGCGGCGGCCTGGGAACGGGTCTTGGTGAGCCGCACGGCCCAGATCCAGCTGTCGACGCGCACCGCGCTCATCGGCCCCCGCCTTCCCCGTCAGCCCTGCTGGAACAGTTCGGCGGGCAGCGGCTTGAGGAGCGCGTACAGGTCGTCGGTGATGGGCCGGTCCCAACTGGCGATGGTGACCAGGACGTTGTCGCTGCGGTCGAACTGCACACAGGAGATGCGGCTCTCGGAGAGTTTGAGGCGGCGCACGATCAGCAGGTTGTCGCCCTGCATGACCGGCAGGTCCTCGCGGCCCTGCACCTCGACCGGCTCGTCGTTCTCCAGGGCGGCGAGCAGCTGGGCCACCTCGAAGGGGACCTGCCCGTCGGCGAGCTCGCGGGCCGGCGAGCCCTCCGGCAGGTTGCCGATGATCATCGCGGGGCCGCGGCCGCCGAACAGGTCGTAGCGCAGGAACACACCCTGGCAGCTGCCGTCGGGGGCCGGGAGCAGACCGGCGCCGAGATTGCCGGGCCAGTCCCCGGGGTCCATGGCCAGGACGTCGAAGTCCGGGCCCGCGGGTGTGGCGGCGCTGCGGCGGAGGAAGGACATACCGCCATGGTACGTGTCCCGGCGCGCGTCGCGGCGCGCCGGGGCCGGGGTCACGGGCCGGTGACCCGCTTCGCGCGCAGCGCGCCCTCCAGACCGGCCCGGTCGGTGCCGAGCTTGCGGTAGACGGCGGAGAGCAGCCGGGTGGCGGTGGTGCGGTCGACGCCGACGGCGGCGGCCGGGTCCTTCCCGGCGAGGGTGGCCTCGGCCGCGGCCCGCTCACGGGCGGTGAGCGCGTCGGTGTCGGTGGTGCGCAGCGCCCGGGGGCGCAGCCCGGCGGCCGCCAGCTCGGCGCGGGCCTCCTCGACGAGACCGTCGGCGCCGCAGGTCTGGGCGGTCTCCAGGCCACGGTAGAGGTGCTCGGCGGCTTCGGCGTGGCGTTCGGTGCGGCGCAGGGCGGCTCCGAGGGCGACGAGGGAGCGGGCCAGCTCGTAGGCGGCCGGGGACTGGTCGAGCCAGTCGACGGACTCCTCCAGGAGCTTGATCCGCAGGGCGCCCTCGGAGACCTCGGCGTTCACCCGGAGCGCCTGGCCGATCGCGGAGGGCGCGCCGTACTGGCGGGCCCGGGCGACGGCCTCCTGGGCCGTCGCGAGGGCCCGGGCCGGGGAGGTCGGGGCCTGGGCCAGGGCGAGGTGGAGCTGCCAGGGGCAGCAGGAGGGGTTGCGCTTGCCGCGCGGGTCGAGGCGCTGGCCGACGGCGGACAGTGCGCCGAGGGCCTCCTCGGTGCGGCCGGTGGCGAGCAGCAGCTCGGCGTGGACGGTCTCGCAGTCGGGGATGGTGACGGCGTTGGGGAAGGGGTCGCCGAAGTCGTGCTCGCGGGCGACCCGCTCGGCCTCGTCCGTGCGGCCGCGGGCGAGCAGGATCTCGATCATGACTCCGGTCGCGTACCAGAGGGCGGGGGTGCGCGGGCCGACGCGCTCGGCGAGCCGGAGTCCGGCGCGGGCGAAGTCCTCGGCCTCCATGAGCCGGCCGCGCCGGAAGCGGATGTACCCGATGAGGGTGTACGCGAAGGCCAGGTGGGCGCCGCGCCAGCCCTGCTTCTCGAACTCGGCGGTCCCGGCGGCGAACAGCTCCTCGGCGCGGCCGGGCCGGTCGGCGTACAGGTGGAGCAGGGCGACGAGGACCGGGACCTCGAAGTTGCGGCTCTCGTCGGCCCAGCTGAGGCCGCCTTCGAGGGCGCGCTCGGCGTGGCGGAGGGCGAGGGTGGCGGGTTCGGCGCGCAGGGTGGCGTCCCAGGCGCGCAGGCCGATGATGTAGCGCTCGGTGAGATCGCGGCCGCTGAGCCGGTCGGCGAGCGTGGCGAGGCGCCGGGAGCGGGCGGGCGACTCGGGTTCGTCGGCGCGCAGGGCGTCCCACAGGAACTTCTCGGCCTGCATGCGCAGCCGGCTGCGGGCGTCGGTGGTCTGCTGCCGGGACTCGCGTTCGAGCAGTTCGGAGGCCTCGACGAGGCGGTCGCTGTGGGCGAGGACCTGGGCCAGGCGGTAGACGATGCCGTGCCGCAGGGCGGGGTCGGCGACCGGCTCCTCCAGGGCGGCGCGCAGGTGGTTGACGGTGGTCGCGGGTTCGGTGAGCAGCGAGGCGCAGCCGAGCTCGAAGAGCACGGCCGCGCGCTCGTCGTAGTCCGGGGGTTCGCGCAGGGCGCGGACGAGATAGCGGCGGGCGGTGTCGGGCGCGCCGGCCCGCAGGGTCTCCTGGGCGGCGGCGCGCAGGTGCTGCACCACCCAGGGGTCGCTCTCGGGGTGGGTCTCGACGAGGTGGCGGGCGGCGGCGGTGGGGCCGAGTCCGGCGTCGACGACGCACCAGGCGGCCTGGCCGTGGAGGGCGACGCGGGTGGCGGCCGGGATGGCGTCGTAGACGGCGGAGGCGATGAGCGGGTGGACGAATTCGAGGGCGTCGGACTCGCTGTCGACGGGTTCGGCGAGCACGCGGGCCTGGCGCAGCAGGGTGGCGCTGCGGGCGACGTCCTCGCCGCCGAGTCCCGCGACGGCGCCGGCGAGCTGTGGGGAGATCTCGGTGCCGAGGACGGCGCAGGCCCAGGCGAGCCGGACGGTGGCGGTGCCAAGGCGCTCGATCTGGGCGATCAGTCCGCTGCCCTTGACGGCGGCGGCGAGGTCGCGCAGGGCGTGGGCCCGGTCGGCGACGGGTTCCAGGCCGCGGTCGCGGATACGGGCGGCGAGCTCGACGGCCTCGAAGGGGTTGCCGGAGGTGACTTCCCAGCATTCCTGGCAGAAGGCGTCGTCGGCGTGGGTGCCGACCCGGTCGCGGACCAGGCGGGCGATGGCGCCGGAGGTGAGGGGTTCCAGGCCGAGCGGGCGCTGCCCGGACCGGCGACCGGTGAACTCGTCCCCGGTGTCGGGGAGTTCGTCCGGCCGATAGGCGACGACGAGGAGCATGGGGAGCTCCTCGGCGCGCGGGGAGAAGGCGGAGAGCCAGCCGAGGGACTCGGGGTCGGCCCAGTGCGCGTCGTCGAGGAAGACCACGAGCGGGGCGCGGCGCACAGCCAGGTGGGTGAGCACCCAGTCGAGTCCGTCGCGCAGGCCCTGCGGGTCCGGCGGGGCGCCCTCGGCGGCGGTGCACAGGCCGAGGGCGGGGCCGACGATGTCGTACCAGCCGCCGAGGCGTTCCCGGAGTTCGGTGCGGGAGGCGGCGGCCAGCTGGGGCTGGAGGAGCTGGCGGGCGACGTGGAAGGCGACCCGCTGTTCCTGGTCGCCGCCGCGTGCGGACAGCACGGTGCAGCCCTTGGCCGCGGCGCGGCGGCGGATCTCCGCGAGCAGCGTGGTCTTGCCGAGGCCGGCGGGCGCGGCGTAGGCGAGGACGCCGCCCCGGCGGACGGTGCGGCCGACGGGGCCGTGGACGGGACCGGGACCCTGGTCGGGGGTGGCGGTCGCGTCGGTGGCGGCGGGGTCGGCTCCAGTCGAGCCCTTGACCAGGCGAAGTGTCGGAGGGGTGAGGGCGTGCCGGGGCCTGGGGACACGGTCGGGGCGCTCGCCGGGGCGGGCCGCGACACCGGCTTCGGGCACACCGAGGAAGCCGCCGGCTCCCGCCGGTCCCGGGGCCGCACCGTCGGTGCCGTGCCCGACGAGCTGGTTCAACGCCTCTTCCGCCGCGGCGAGTTCGGCCTCGCGCTCGAAGAGGCCGAAGCCCCGGCCGGCTCGTCCGCCGGTGTGTGCTGCCATCGTCCACCCCCACGCCGGGGGCGCACGCCCGGCGCACAGGGGGTGCGTCCGGGGCGGTGGCCCCATCAAAGGCCCAGCGTACGCGGGGATGCGCCCCGAGGGGGCGGGATTGTGGGGGATGCGCGATTCCGGCCCGAGCGTGATCAACGGCCTCCGCCCTCGGCCGGGTTCGCGCAGCTCACGGGCGCGGCGTGCACGGGGCCCGCGCGCCCCCGCGACACCACACCGGCGCGAGGCCGCGCCCCCGGGTCGGTTCAGGTGAGGTCGAACTCTCCGTCACGCGCGTTCACCACGAAGGCGCGCCACTCGGCCGGGGTGAAGACGACCGACGGGCCCTCCGGCAGACGCCCGTTGCGCATGGCGATGAAGCCCTCCACGAACGCGATCTGGACGTCGCCCACGCCGTGGCTGCCGGAGCGCCAGTCCGCTCCCGCCAGATCGAGGTCCGGCAGGTCATGCCCGGTGAGCCCCCGCTGGGTGAGCCCACGCCGGGTGATGGGGCCGGTGATGGTGCTGTCCGCCACGTCCGTGCTCCTCTCGCGTTCCCCGCGTCACGCTGTGCGGCTGGTCGGGGCCTCAGCGTAGCGACCGGCCCGGACCGCCGACACCCCTCAGACGGTGGGGGGCCGGTCTCCGACGAGCCACATGGAGAAGAACTGCGCGCCCCCGCCGTACGCGTGGCCGAGCGCCGTGCGCGCCCCCTCGACCTGGTGTTCGCCGGCCCGGCCGCGTACCTGGAGGGCGGCCTCCGCGAAGCGGATCATGCCGGAGGCGCCGATGGGGTTGGTGGAGAGGACGCCGCCCGAGGGGTTCACCGGCAGGTCGCCGTCGAGCTCGGTGACCCCGGCCTCGGTGAGCTTCCAGCCCTCGCCCTCCTCGGCGAAGCCCAGGTTCTCCAGCCACATCGGCTCGTACCAGGAGAACGGCACGTACATCTCGACGGCGTCGATCTGGCGGCGCGGGTCGGTGATCCCGGCCTGCCGGTAGACGTCGGCGGCGCAGTCCCGGCCGGCCCGCGGGGAGACGAAGTCCTTGCCCGCGAACAGGGTCGGTTCGCTGCGCATCGCGCCGCCGAGCATCCAGGCCGGCCGGTGGGGCGAACGGGCCGCGCCGGTCCGGTCGGTGAGGACCATCGCGCACGCGCCGTCGGAGGACGGGCAGGTCTCGGAGTAGCGGATCGGGTCCCACAGCATCGGGGACGCCTGCACCTTCTCCAGGGTGATGTCGTGCTCGTGGAGGTGGGCGTAGGGGTTCTTCAGCGCGTTGCGGCGGTCCTTGTACGCGACGAGGGAGCCGATCGTGTCGGGGGCGCCGGTGCGCCGCATGTAGGCGCGCACGTGCGGGGCGAAGAAGCCGCCGGCGCCGGCGAGCAGCGGCTGCTGGAAGGGCACGGGCAGCGACAGGCCCCACATGGCGTTGGACTCGGACTGCTTCTCGAAGGAGAGGGTGAGGACGGTGCGGTGCACCCGGGCGGCCACCAGGTTGGCGGCGACCAGGGCGGTGGAGCCGCCGACCGAGCCGGCCGTGTGCACGCGGAGCACGGGTTTGCCGACCGCGCCGAGCGCGTCGGCGAGGTACAGCTCCGGCATCATCACGCCCTCGAAGAAGTCGGGGGCCTTGCCGATGACGACGGCGTCGATGTCCGCCCAGGTCAGTTCGGCGTCCGCGAGCGCGCGGAGGGCGGCCTCGCGCACCAGGCCGGCGATCGAGACGTCGTGGCGGGCGGCCACGTGCTTGGTCTGGCCGACGCCGACGACGGCCACCGGTTCCTTAGGCATGCGAGTCCCCTTCGAGTACGGCGACCAGGTTCTGCTGGAGGCAGGGGCCGGAGGTGGCGTGGGCGAGAGCGCGGTCGGACTCTCCGCGGTGGATGCGGGCGGCGGCCTCGCCGAGCCGGATCAGGCCGGCGGCCATCACCGGGTTGGCGGCGAGCGCGCCGCCGGAGGGGCTGACGCGGACCTCGTCGCCGAGGCCGAGGGCCTTGCGCAGCACGACCTCCTGGGAGCTGAAGGGCGCGTGCAGTTCGGCGGTGTCGACGGGCCTTTCGAAGGCGCCGGCGCGTTCTGCGGCGAGTCGGGTGGAGGGCGAGTCGGTGAGGTCGCGGACGCCGAGCGCGTGGGCCTCGATGCGGTGGTCCATGCCGGTGATCCAGGCGGGCCGGGCGCACAGCTCACGGGCCCGGTCGCCGGCGGCCAGGACGACGGCCGCGGCGCCGTCGCCGATCGGCGGGCAGTCGCCGGTGCGCAGCGGCGCGACCTGGTACGGGCCCTGCGGGCGCGTGCCGGGGAGCTGGGCGTGCGGGTTGGCGGCGGCGTCCGCGCGGCTGCGGGCGGCGATCGCGGCGAGCCCGGGCTCGTCGGTGTCGCCGGCGTCGAACAGGGCCCGGGCCTGGAGCGCCGCGAGGGCGACCGAGTCCGGCCAGAGCGGGGCGACGTAGTAGGGGTCGAGCTGGCGCGAGAGCACGTCGCGCACGGAGCCGGGCGAGGACTTGCCGTAGGCGTAGACGAGGGCGGTGTCGGTCTCGCCGGTGAGCAGCTTGACCCAGGCCTCGTACAGTGCCCAGGCGCCGTCCGCCTCGACGTGGGACTCGGAGATCGGCGGCCAGGCGCCGACGCCGTCGAGCGCCATGGTGAAGGAGAAGGCGCGGCCCGCGAGGTAGTCGGAGGAGCCGGAGCAGGTGAAGCCGATGTCGGAGGCCCTGAGGCCGGTCTGCCGCAGCACCTCGTGGAGGACGGGCATCAGCATCTCGACTTCGGAGAGTTCGTCGGTGCGTCGACGGTGATCGGTCTGTGCGAAGGCGACGATCGCCACCTCCCGGCTCGGGCGAGCAGCGCTCACAGCAGCTCCTTGTACGTGTCGTAGTCGGCGTCCGGCTCGCCGCTGGGCCGGTAGTGGTCGGGGTAGCGGCCGCCCTCGGCCCACACCGGCTCGACCCGCATGCCCATCCGGACCTGGTCGTACGGGATGCCGCCGATCCGGCCGTGCAGGGCGAGGCCGGCACCGTCCAGGGCGATGTGGGCGTAGACGTAGGGCACCTCGATGTCGAGAGTGCGCGCCTTGATGTTGACGATGCAGAAGGTGGTGACGGTGCCGCGCGGGCCGACCTCGACGCGCTCGGTGGTGGCGACGCCGCAGGTGGGGCAGGCGCCGCGGGGAGGCACGTACACCTCGGCACAGGAGGGGCAGCGTTCGCCGACGGTACGGCGCTCGGCGAGGGACCGCAGCCAGGCGCTCTGGGCGCGGCCGGGCGTGTGGTCGTAGTCGAGCCGGGCGGGGGTGACGATGCCGGTGACGGGGTCGGCGAACACGCCGTCGTGCGGGCGGGGTTCGGGGGCGCTGTCGGCGGACGTGGAATCGTACGGCTCGAAGCACGCGATGTCCGTGATGGCGCCGCTGCGTTCGGCGGCCCAGCGGATCCGGACCCGCATGCCGGTGCGGACGGCCTCGGGGCCGGGCGCGTCCAGGACGTGCAGAAGGGCGGTGTCGGCGCCGTCGGGTCGGACCAGGACCCAGGCGAAGGGGGTGTCGAGCGGCTGCCCGGGGCGGGGCTCGGGGTTCCAGGCCCAGGTGGTGACGGTGCCGGTGTCGCCGAGTGCGACGAGTTCGCGCAGTTCGGCGGCGGTCTCGGGGTCGTACTCGACCGGTGGCACGAGGATCCGCCCGGCCTCGGTGCGCACGCCGAGCAGGGTGCGCTCGCGCAGGCCGGTGAGGAAGGCGGACTGGACGGGGCCGAGGGAGCGGGTGAAGGGGAACTCGACGACGAGGGGGGCGCGGAGCGCCTCCGGCGGTGGGGTGACGGTCATGGGCGGGCTCCTTGGGTGGACGGGGGGAACAAATCCAGCCCCGTCGGCGATTGAGGCGCGGGGGTCCGGGGGGGCAGAGCCCCCGGTTACGGGACGGGGCGGGGTGGGGCGGGGTGGGGTGGGGAAGGATCACTCCCGCCTGTACACCGGCGCGCGCTTCTCCGCGAACGCCGTCGCGCCCTCCTTCGCGTCCGCCGTCGCGAAGATCGGCCACCCCCGCCTCAACTCCGCCGCCAGGCCGTCCGTCTCCGTCATCTCCGCGGTCTCGTAGACCGACGCCTTCACCGCCTCCACCGCCAGCGGCCCGCACGCGTTGATCCGCTCCGCGATCTCAAGGGCCGCCTCCAGTGCCGTACCGTCCGGCACCACCCGTCCGATCAGCCCGATCCGCGCGGCCTCTTCCGCGGTGTACGGGCGCCCCGTGAGGAGCATTTCGAGGGCGTGGGTGCGGGGGATCTGGCGGGGCAGCCGGACGGTCGAGCCGCCGATCGGGAAGAGGCCGCGGCGGACCTCGAAGAGGCCGAAGGTGGCCGAGGCTCCGGCCACCCGGATGTCGGTGCCCTGGAGGATCTCGGTGCCGCCGGCCACGCAGTGGCCCTCGACGGCGGCGATCACGGGTTTGCGCGGGCGGTGGTGGCGGAGCATCGCCTTCCAGTGCAGGTCGGGGTCGGCCTTCATGCGGTCCCGGTGGCGGTCGCCGCCCGCCATGCCGTCCCCGGCGAGGGCCTTGAGGTCCATGCCTGCGCAGAACGAGCCGCCGGCGCCGGTGAGGACGACGGAGCGGACGGTGTCGTCGGCGTCGGCGGCGAGCCAGCCGTCGTACAGGCCGACCAGCATCGCCAGCGAGAGCGCGTTCTTCGCCTCGGGCCGGTTCAGGGTGAGGACGAGTGTGGCGCCCTCGCGCCGCACGGTGAGGTGTTCGGTGCCGCCGCTCATGGATGTCTCCCGTCGTCGCCCGCCGCCATTTCTGGAACAGGTTGCAGGAGTCGCGAGGTCACTTCAATAGTTTTCTGACACCTAGTCAGATTCTTCTGCGCGGGCCCTTCCCACCTCCGCCCATCGGCGCTCTAATGACCGGCCTAGCACCCGGCGGGCCAGGATCAGGAGGAACGGTGGAGTACAACCTTGCCGACCTGTTCGAATCGGTCGTCGACGTGGTCCCGGACCGCGAGGCGCTGGTGTACGTCGACCACCCCGGCACCGGCGCCGAGCGCCGGCTGACCTACGCCGAGCTGGACGCCGCCGCCAACCGGCTGGCCCACCACCTGGTCGACACGGGGCTGAAGCCCGGCGAGCACCTCGGACTCCACCTGTACAACGGCGTCGAGTACCTGCAGACCGTGCTCGCCTGCCTCAAGGCCCGGCTGGTGCCGGTGAACGTCAACTACCGGTACGTGGAAGAGGAACTGGTCTACCTCTACCGCGACGCCGATCTGGCCGCGCTCGTCTTCGACGCCGAGTTCACGGCGCGTGTCGCGGGCGCCCTGCCGCAGACGGAGAAGCTGCGGCACCTCGTGCGGGTGGGGACCCCGCCCGAGGGATCGCCCTCCGTCGACTGCGCGGAGTTCACGGACGCCGAGGCGGCCGGATCACCCGAGCGCGGCTTCGCGCCCCGCTCCCCCGACGACCTCTTCATCATCTACACCGGTGGCACCACCGGCATGCCCAAGGGCGTGATGTGGCGTCAGGAGGACCTGTTCTTCGCGGGGCTGTTCGGCGGGGACCCGAGCGGCGAGCCGGTCAAGCGGCCCGAGGAGCTGGCCGAGCGGGTCGCGGCGGGCGGCGCGGGGATCACCTTCTTCCCCACTCCCCCGCTGATGCACGGCACCTCCACACTCACCTCGTTCATCGCCTTCGACTACGGACAGCGGGTCGTCATCCACCGCAAGTACGTGCCCGAGGAGGTGCTGCGCACCATCGAGAAGGAGAAGGTGTCCAGCGTCTCCCTGGTCGGCGACGCGATGCTGCGCCCGCTGGTCGACGCGCTGCACGGGCCGCTGAAGGGCACGGACCTGTCCTCGCTGTTCAGCCTCTCCTCCTCCGGCGCGATCATGTCGGACACGGTGCGCGACGAGTTCCGGGCGCTCGCGCCGAACGTGCTCCTGCTCAACAACTTCGGCTCCTCCGAGTCCGGTTCGAACGGCCGGGCCACCGACGACTCCGGCCCGGACAAGGGCTTCCGGCTGCACGTCAACGAGCGCACCCAGGTGGTCGACCCGGCCACCCACGAGCCGGTCCCGGTCGGCGAGATCGGCCGGCTCGCGCAGCGCGGCCACGTCCCGCTCGGCTACTACAACGACCCGGTGAAGACCGCCGAGACCTTCTTCCGGAAGGGCGCCGAACGCTGGGTGCTGCTCGGCGACATGGCCACCGTCGACGAGGAGGGCATCGTCACCGTCCTCGGCCGCGGCTCGCAGTGCATCAACACCGGCGGCGAGAAGGTCTATCCGGAGGAGGTCGAGCAGGCGCTCAAGTCCCACCCGGACGTGTACGACGCGCTGGTCGCCGGCGTGCCCGACGCGAAGTGGGGCAACCACGTGGCGGCCGTCGTCCAGCTCCGCCGCGGGGCCGCGCCCCTCGACCTCGCAGCCGTCCAGGAGCACTGCCGCACCCGGCTCGCCGGCTACAAGGTGCCACGCCAACTGGTGCTCACGGACGTCATCCAGCGCTCCCCCAGCGGCAAGGCGGACTACCGCTGGGCCCGTTCGGTGGCGACGGAGGCGGACACCGCCTGACCGGATCCGAGCCCCACCCGTACCCTCGGAATCCTCAGAATCCTCAGACGCCGAACTCCCGCAGCGCCTCCAGGAACTGCCGCGGCCGCCTCTCGTGGATCAGATGCCCGGCCTTGATGGTGACCAGCCAGGCGTCCTGGATCTCCTCCGCCATCCAGGTCAGCTGCTCCTTTGGCAGATGACTGCTCTTGCCGCCGGCGACGATCAGGGTGGGGCGGGAGATCTCGGGGAGTTCCGTGCGCCAGGCCGGGTCGGGCTCGTTCAACTGGGCGTCGGTCGCGGCGACCACCGCCCAGTCGAAGCCGAGCGGCCCGTCCGGGCGCTCCACGAAGCCGCGCGGCGGGTCGAGCGGGAAGAAGACCGGCGCGTCCTCCAGGACGAGCCGGTCCATCAGCTCCGTCTCGCGCTGGGCGAGAAGGTACACGGCCGCCCCGCCCATCGAGTGCCCGACGACGGCGGGACGGACCAGGCCGAGGGCCTTCACGAAACCGCACAGTTCGTCGCGGAAGACGTCGAAGCCGTAGTGCCCGGGCCAGTCGCTGAGTCCGTGGCCGCGCAGGTCGAGCGCGTACACCCGCCGGTCGGTGGCGAGTTCGGCCGCGATCTGGGTCCAGTCGGTGCTGTTCTCGCCGCGGCCGTGCACCAGGACCACCGGCGGCGCGCCCTCGGGCCCGCTGACGCGGTAGGCGAGCCGGACGCCGTCGACGGTGACGGTGCGCACCTCGGGGTCGAGGAACGCGGCGACCGGGCGGACGAAGGCTCCGGCGTCGTCGATCCACGGGTAGTGGCCGGCGCCGGGCTGGACGACGAGCTCGGCGTGCGGGAAGCAGGCGGCGAGCTCCGCGGCGCGCGCCGGGCTCGGGCCCGCGTCGTACTCACCCGCGAGGACGAGGACGGGCGCGGTCAGCTCGCGCAGCGCGGCCCGGGTGGCCTCGGGGTCGAAGGCTCCCGGCGCGTGGAAGGCGCTCGCCGCCGCCCAGTTCGTCTGCGAGGCGGTGCCCGCCGCGTGGGCGCGGGCGGCCTCGTCCCAGCGCCCGTACGCGAACGGCAGGACGATCTCCACCTCCTGCCGCAACGGGGTGTCGGGTCCGATGCCGTCCAGGGCGGCCCGCGCCGCCGGGTACCAGTCCTGGTCCGCGAAGACCTCGGCGGCGGCGTCCCACTCCTCGTCGGAGATCTCGATGCCGACCGCCCGCGTGCCTCCGGTGACCAGGACGAGGGAGCGGATCCGCTCGGGGTGCGCCGCGGCGTACAGGGGTGGCGAGGGCGGCGCCCGCCGAGTGCCCCAGCAGGTCCATCCGCTCCAGGCCGAGGTGGGCGCGCAGCGCCTCCACGTCGGCGACCTGCCGGTCGCAGCGGTAGCTCGCCGGGGCGTCTTGGGTCGCGCTCGCGCCGACGCCGCGCTGGTCGGGAATGATCAGGGTGTGGTGCGCGGCCAGTCCGCCCAGGTCGCCGAGGTAGGCCGCGTCGCGCATCGGCCCGCCGGGCAGCACGACGAGGGGTTCCCCGCTGCCCAGGGTGCGGTAGGCGAGGGTGGTTCCGTCGTACGTGGTGAACTCAGGCATGGTCGTGATCATGGAGGGCGGGCGCCGGGCGCGGCAACCGGGTTTCGCGAGGGCTGTCCGGCGGCTCGGGCCGTGGGGCGCGATACGGTGGGGCCTCCGCCCACCTGCGAAGGAAGCCGTTCCCACCGTGTCCGAGACCCGCCCGTCCGCACCGCGCCACGACGAGCTGCGGGGGGACTGCGCGAACTGCTTCGGCCTGTGCTGTGTGGCCCTGCCCTTCGCCAGGTCCAACGACTTCGCCGTGAACAAGGCCTCGGGCGAGCCCTGCCGCAACCTCCAGGACGACTTCCGCTGCGGCATCCACACCCGGCTGCGGGACTCCGGCTTCCCCGGCTGCACGGTCTACGACTGCTTCGGCGCCGGCCAGCACGTCTCCCAGGTCGTGTACGGCGGCGTGTCCTGGCGCGAGGCGCCCGGGACCGCGCGGCAGATGTACGAGGTGTTCCCGGTGGTGCGCCAGCTGTACGAGCTGCTCCGCTACCTCACCGAGGCACGCGCCCTGGCCGCCACCCGCCCGCTGCACGCCGAGCTCGACCGGGCGCTCGACCGGGTGACCGACGTGACCGCTGCGGACGCCGCCACCCTGGAGAGGCTGGACGTCGCTCCCGTACGGGCGGAGGTGAACCCGCTGCTGCTGCGGAGCAGCGCCCTGGTGCGCGCGGCGGCCGGCGGCAAGCCGAAGGACCGGCGGGGCGCGGACCTGATCGGGAAGCGGCTGCGCGGGGCGAAGCTGCGGGGCGCGGACCTGCGCGGCGCGCTCCTGATCGCGGCCGACCTGACCGGGGCCGATCTGTCGCTCGCCGATCTGATCGGCGCGGACCTGCGGGACGCCGACCTGTCGGGGGCGGACCTGACCGGGGCCCTGTTCCTCACCCAGCCCCAGCTGAACGCGGCGCGCGGCGACGCGGCCACCCGCCTGCCCGAGGGCTTCCAGCGCCCCGCCCACTGGGCGCGCTAGAGCTGGTACGCCTCACTCGATCTCGTACGTGTACGGGGTCGTCGTGGTCAGTTCGGCGAAGCCCAGCCGGGCGAGGATCGGGCGGCTGGTGTCGGCGGCGTCGACCTGGACGTAGCGGTGGCCGTGTGCGGCGGCGATGCGGGCGCGGTGGGCGACCAGGGCGCGGTAGAGGCCCTTGCCGCGCCAGGGGGCGACGGTGCCGCCGCCGTAGAGTCCGGCGAAGTCGCTGCCCCGCGGGAGTTCCAGGCGGGCGGCGCTGACCGGCTCGCCGTGCGCGAGCGCGACGACGGCCGCGACGGTGTCGGGCGCGTCGGCGAGCTGGTCGAGCAGGCGCCGGCCGATCGGGGAGGAGTCGCCGCCGAAGGCCCGGTCGTGCACCTCGACCACCATCCGTACCCCTTCCTCGTCGGTGACGGGGTGCAGTTCGACGCCCTCGGGGAGGTCGACGGGAGCGGACACGGCGGCGGCCTCGGCGACCATCACGGTCTCGCGGGCGTCGGGGACGAAGCCGGCGGCGAGGAGCCGGTCGGCGAGGTCGGCGGGTCCGTCGTGGCTGTACAGCTTCCATTCGAAGCCGCGGCCTGCGGCGCGGAAGTGACCGATCTGCGCGGCGATGGCCGCGTCGGCGTCGTCGGGGGTCAGCCCGGACCAGAGCACGCCGTTCCAGCCGTGCGCGGGTCCGGTCTGCCGGACGACCGGGCCGTCGCGCTCCACCCGGGCGCCGGGCCCGTCGGGGCGGGCGCCGAGGCGGAGCTGCTGGTCGTGGAGGGTGCGGAGAGCTGCGAGGTCCATGACCCCACCCCAGCATCGAGTGGGCCGTGGTGCCAGTGATTTACCAGGTGACGGGCAGGGTCTCCGGGCCCCGGTTGACGGTGCCGGTGCGCCAGGCGATCCGCTCGGGCGGGACGGCGAGCGCGAGGCCGGGGAGCCGGGAGAGCAGCATGCCGAGCATGACCTCGGCCTCCATGCGGGCGAGCTGGGCGCCCGCGCAGTAGTGGGCCCCGTGGCCGAAGGCGAGGTGCGGGGCGCCGTCGCGGGCGAGGTCGAGCCGGTCGGGGTCGGTGAAGACGGCGGGGTCGCGGTTGGCGGCCGGGTAGAAGACGTGCACGGCCTCGCCCGCGCGGACGGTGACGCCGCCGACCTCGATGTCGGCGGTGGCGATCCTGGGCATGCCGACGCCGTTGCGCTGCGGGATGTAGCGCAGGAGTTCGTCGACGGCGCGGGGCAGGCGTCCGGGTTCGGCGCGCAGCTTGGCGGTCTGGTCGGGGTGGGTGAGGAGCACGTACACCATGGTGGAGACGATGTTGCGGACGGCGTCGAGGCCGTTGAGGGTGAGCATCACGGCCAGCGCGACGAGTTCGGCGGTGCTGACGTCGCCGGCGGCGCGGGCGGCGGAGAGTTCGCTGATCAGGTCGTCGGCGGGACGGGCGGCGCGGTGCCGGGCGAGGTCGGCGAAGTAGCCGGCGATCTCCTTCTTGACGGCGTCGCCGGCGTCGGCGGTGGTGTCGTGGGAGAGCAGTCCGGCGCGCCAGGCCTGGACGCGGTCGAGGTCGGCTGCGGGGACGCCGAGGAGTTCGGCGACGACCGCGGCGGACAGCGGGCCGACGAAGCTCTCGGCGATGTCGGTGGGCGGGCCGGTCTCCACCAGGTCGAGGAGGAAGGTGGCGGCGCGCCGTTCGGTGTGCTCGCGCAGGGCGGCGATGCGCCGCCGGCCGAAGGTGGGGGCGATGAGTCTGCGCAGCCGGGTGTGCTCGGGCGGGTCGGCGCGGCCGACGCCGCCGGCCGGGGCGAGGGTGTGCGGGGTGGTGCTGGGCAGCGGCAGGCCGACGGTGAGCGCGCGGCTCAGCCGGGGGTCGGCGCTGATCAGCTTGACGTCCTCGTAGCGGGTGACGAGCCAGGCGTGGCCCTCGCCGTGCGGCAGGCGGATGCGGGCGACGGGTTCCTCGTGGAGGAGGCGGTGCGGTACGGGGTCGAACTCGGTGGCGGGCAGCGGAACCACGGCCCAGTCGTGGACGACCGGGCCGTGCTGCGGGTCGGGGGTCATGGTGTGGGCGCGGCCTCCGGCCGGGCTCCGGCGTCGTGCCGGAGCGGGGTGATCTGTTCGATGTCGTAACGGATGCGGAGCTGCTCGATGGCCGCGTGGTCGACCTCGCCGCCGCCGGCCGCGCCGAGGATCTCCATGAGTTCCTCGAAGTAGGTCTCGTGGTAGGTGGGCGGGGCGACCTGGAAGAGCATCCGGGCGGGGCGGCTGCCGACGTTGGCGAAGGCGTGCGGGCAGCCGGGCGGCACGAGCATGAGTGTGCCGGGGGTGGCCCGGAGCGCCCGCTTGCCGTCGGCGGAACGCCAGCCGCGCCAGCTGTCGGCGGTGCGCACCTCGGGCTCGAAGGCGAGGACTTCCAGTTCGCCGTCGAGGAGGTAGAACAGTTCCTCGGCGCGCCCGTGGGTGTGGGCGCCGACGTCGAAGCCGGGCGGGACGACGACTTCGAAGGTGGACGCGGTGCGGGTGTGTTCGCCGGTGACCTTGAAGGTGACGTGCTGGGCGGGGGTGGCGAGGGTCCTGCCCTCGCCCGGGGGTACGACGAGGCCGCTGAGGGTCATCGCGGGGGTTCTCCTCTCACCAGGTGACGGGCAGGGTCTCGGGGCCGCGGATGAGGGCGCCGCGCTGCCAGCGGATCTGGTCCTCGGGGACGGCGAGCCTGAGGCCGGGGAAGCGGGTCCACAGGGTGTCGAGCAGGATCTCGGACTCGATGCGGGCGAGCGCGGAGCCGGGGCAGTAGTGCGGGCCGTGGCCGAAGGCGACGTGGGGGTTGTAGCCGCGGTCGAAGTCGAGCTTCTCCGGGTCCGCGAAGACGTCGGGGTCGCGGTTGGCGGTGAGGTACGAGATGTAGACGGGGTCGCCGGCGGGGATGGTGATCCCGCCGACCTCGACGTCCTCCAGGGCGATCCGGGAGAGGCCGACGGCGTTGCGGTGCGGGATGTAGCGCAGGAGCTCGTCCACGGCCTGCGGGAGCAGCGCGGGTTCGGCGCGCAGCCGGGCGAGGTGCTCGGGGTGGGTGAGCAGCGCGTAGACCATGTTGGCGCTGTTGTTGCGGACGGCGTGGGCGCCGCCGATCTGGATGAGCACGGCGAGGCCGACGGCCTCCTGCTCGTCGAGGGTGTCCTCGTCGATCGCGTCGGCGAGGACGGCGGCGAGGAACTCCTTGCCGGTGCCGTGGCTGCGGCCGATGAGTTCGGTGAAGTAGCGGGCCATCTCGGCCTTGGCCTGTTCGCTGGCCTCGCGGCCCGCGCCGGCCGAGATGATGGTGTCGGACCAGTGGGCCATGAGCGGCTGGTCGCCCTCGGGGACGCCCATGAGTTCGCTGACCATGGCGAGCGGGAAAGGCCGGTTGACCAGTTCCATGAGGTCGGCGGGCGGGCCGTGCTGCTCGAGCCGGTCGAGGAGCCGGTCCATGACGTCCTGGGCGTGGTCGCGCAGCGTGCGCAGGGCGCGGGCGCTGAAGGCGCGCGCGACGACCCGGCGCATCCGGGTGTGGTCCGGCGGGTCGGCGAAGCCGACGGCGCCTTCCATGGGGATGAAGTGGGGGGCGAGCCGCGTGATGGAGCGTCCGTAGACGGCCTGGCGGCTGAACCGCGGGTCGACGGAGACGAATTTGACGTCCTCGTAGCGGGTGACGAGCCAGGCGTGGCCCTCGCCGTGCGGCAGGCGCACCCGGGTGACCGGGTCCTCGTGGAGGAGCTTGGCCAGGAGCGGGTCGAAGTCGAGTCCGGTGAGGTCGGGGACGGCCCAGAAGTGGACGTGGGGCTCGTCGCTGGTGTGGGGGGTCGTGGTCGTCGTCATCGGGCCACCGCCGGGGTCGTGGGGACGGGGATGTCGTGATCGGGAGTGGAGGGAGCGGGGAGTACGGGGCCGAGGGCGCCGGTTCCGTACGGGGCGCCGGAGGCGGTTCGCGCGGCCGGCGCGCCGGGGGCGTACGGCACCTCGGCGTCACCGGCGTCGGCGGCGCGCCTCGTGGCCGGGTCGGCGGGGCGCGGGCCGGTCCAGCTGCCGAGGGAGATCTCGGCGGTGATGCCGGGGCCGAAGCCGGCCAGGATCCCGGTGGCGCCGGGGGCCGGTCCGCCCTCCTCGAAGAGCCGGCGCAGCGCGTCGAGGACGACGGCGCTGGCGATGTTGCCGTACTCGGTCAGCGTCGCCCGGCTGAAGCGGAAGGCGTCGGCGGGCACGTCCAGGTGCTTGCCGAGGTCGTCGAGGATGCGGGGGCCGCCCGCGTGCACGAGGTAGAAGTCCTGGCGGCCGGCGTCGCGGCCGTGCCGGGCGGCGAGTTCGACGAGGGCGGGGGCGAGCTGCTCCATGGTGCCGGGGACCCGCTTGTCGAGCATGAAGTGGAAGCCGGTCTCGCGGACCCGGTAGGCGATCCAGTCCTCGGTGTCGGGGACGAGGTGGGAGCCGTTGCGCTCCAGGCGGATGCCGGTGACTTCGGTGGCGCCGGAACCGTCGGACCCGCCGGAGCCGCTGGATCCTCCGGAGCCGCGCACGACGGCGGCGGCGACGGCGTCGCCGAACAGCCCGTTGGAGAGCAGGTTGCCGACGGTGAGGTCGGTGGGCTGGTAGCACAGCGAGCAGAACTCGCAGGCGACGACGAGGGCGTTGGCGCCGGGGTAGGCGAGGCAGAAGTCGTGGGCGCGGTTGATCGCCGCTCCGCCCGCGGCGCAGCCGAGCTGGGCGATGGGCAGTTGGCGGGTGTCGCTGCGGAAGCCCAGGTTGTTGATCATCCAGGCGGTGAGCGAGGGCATCATGAAGCCCGTGCAGGAGACGTGGACGACGAGGTCGATGTCGCGCGGTTCGAGCCCGGCGTGGCCGAGGGCCTCGGCGACGACGGCGGGGACGCGGGCCTTGGCCTCGGCCTCGTAGCGCGTGTTGCGTGCCTCGAAGCCGGGGTGCGCGAGGGTCTGCTCGATGGGCTGGACCAGATGCCGTCGGGCCACACCCGTGTTGCGGATCAGCCGGAGGACGAGCGGCAGCGACGCGTGGTCCGCGTGGAGCGTGCGGGCCAGGTCGAGGGTCTCCTCCTGCGTGATCACGTGTTCGGGCACGGCGACGGCGGGACGGCACAGGACAGGCATGGTGGTCGTTGGTCCATTTCGTCCGGGGGTGGGTGAGGGAGCCGGACGGGCATCATCTTCGGGTCCGTTTTCCCCCGCGCAGCACCGTTCCTGCGCTCCCGGGGGTAATCGCACCCGAATGTGTGATCTTCCTCCGGCAGGCGTGACCTGCGGAAAGACGCCCCTGCGCACCTCGCGGCGGGCCGCCGGACGGACGAGTGGAGAAAACCGGGGCCGCCCCCTTGCCAATCCCGGGGTGCGGCCGGTTTAACTGATCCCGGACGAGACAACCGAATGATCGGTCGCCCGTTTTACGACAGGCGGCGCGGCGGCGCGCGGTGGACGGCCTGCGCGGCCCGGGCGAGGGAGTGGGAGTGGCGCATGAGTGATCTGCTGGACGCCGGCGAACGGCTCGGACGCGACGAGCTGGCGGCCCTCCAGCTGGAGCGGTTGCGCGCGACCCTGCGTCATGTCTACGAGCACGTGCCGTTCTACCGGCAGTCCTTCGACAAGGCGGGCGTCCGGCCCGAGGACTGCGACTCGCTCGCCGACCTGGCCCGCTTCCCGTTCACCGTGAAGGCCGATCTGCGCGAGCAGTACCCCTTCGGCATGTTCGCCGTCGACCGGTCCGAGATCCGCCGGCTCCACGCCTCCAGCGGCACCACCGGACGGCCCACCGTGGTCGGCTACACCGAGCGCGACCTCGACACCTGGGCGGACGTGGTGGCCCGCTCGATCCGCGCGGCCGGCGGCCGCCCCGGCCACAAGGTCCATGTGGCGTACGGCTACGGGCTGTTCACCGGCGGACTCGGCGCACACTACGGGGCCGAGCGGCTCGGCTGCACGGTGATCCCGGCCTCCGGCGGCATGACCGCGCGCCAGGTCCAGCTGATCCAGGACCTGCGGCCCGAGATCATCATGATCACGCCCTCGTACATGCTGACCCTGCTGGACGAGTTCGAGCGCCAGGGCGTCGACCCGCGCGGCACCTCCTTGAAGGTCGGCATCTTCGGCGCCGAGCCGTGGACCGAGGAGATGCGCCGCGAGATCGAGGAGCGCTTCGCGATCGACGCGGTCGACATCTACGGCCTCTCCGAGGTCATGGGCCCGGGCGTCGCCCAGGAGTGCGTGGAGACCAAGGACGGCCTGCACATCTGGGAGGACCACTTCTACCCCGAGATCGTCGACCCGATCACCGGCGAGGTGCTGCCGGACGGAGCGGAGGGCGAGCTGGTCTTCACCTCGCTCACCAAGGAGGCCATGCCGGTGGTGCGCTACCGCACCCGCGACCTGACCCGGCTGCTGCCCGGCACCGCCCGGGTCTTCCGCCGCATGGAGAAGGTCACCGGCCGCAGCGACGACATGGTCATCCTGCGCGGGGTGAACCTCTTCCCCACCCAGATCGAGGAGATCGTCCTCCGCACCCCCGCCGTGGCTCCGCACTTCCAGCTCCGCCTCACCAAGGAGGGCCGTCTCGACGCCCTGACGGTGCGGGCCGAGGCCCGCCCCGATGCCTCGCCCGAGCAGCGCGCGGCCGCCGCCCGCGCGATCGCGGCGGCCGTGAAGGACGGCATCGGCGTCTCGGTGGGCGTGGAGGTGGTGGACCCGGAGACGCTGGAGCGCTCCGTGGGCAAGATCAAGCGGATCGTGGACCTGCGCCGGGAGCACTGAACCTGTCCCGCAGTTCCCGCTTGAGGATCGCGCCCGGCGACCCGACCTCGTACCTGGTGGACGGGAAGCCGGAGCGGATGACCCCGCGCGCGGTGACAGTGGCGGTCAAGGACCGCGCCTCCGTCACCCGTACCCAGTGGTGGACCCGGTACGGGCCCGTCGTCGGCGGCCTCGGCGCGCAGCTGCCGCTGCCGTGGACCGCGACCACGGCGTACGCGCTGAACGACCCCAACGCCGCCAACCTGCGCGGCTCCGACACCGCGCTCGGCTTCGGCAGGGCCCGCTCCACGCAGGACATCGCCGACACCCTGGCGCGCACGCAGGGACTGCCCTGGGTCAACACGATCGCGGCGGACTCGGCGGGGCACTCGCTCTTCACCCAGTCGCAGGTGCTCCCCCGGATCACCGACGAGCTCGCCGCGCGCTGCTCCACCCCGCTCGGCCGGGTCACCTACCCGGCCTCGGGCGTCGCCGTGCTCGACGGCTCGCGGTCGGACTGCGTACTCGGATCCGACCCGGACGCGGTGCAGCCGGGCGTCTTCGGCCCGGCCCGGATGCCGGTCCTGCGGGACACCCCGTACGTGGAGAACTCCAACGACAGCGCGTGGCTGGCCAACGCCGACCGGCCGCTGGCCGGTTACGAGCGGGTCTTCGGCACGGTCGCGACCCCGCGCTCGCTGCGCACCCGGGGCGGGATCGAGGACGTGGCGGCGATGGCGGACCGGGGCGGGCTCACGGTGGCCGACCTCCAGCGCCAGCAGTTCGCCAACCGGGCGCCGGCCGGTGACCTGGCGGCGGCCGACGCGGCGAAGGCCTGCGGGACCGCGCTGCCGGAGGACCCGGAGGTCTGCCGGGTGATCGGGGACTGGGACCGGACGGTGGACACCGACAGCCGGGGCGCGCTGCTCTTCGACCGGTTCTGGCGGAAGTTCACCGGCACGGTGAAGCCGGCCGACCAGTGGAAGGTGCCGTTCTCGGCGGCCGACCCGGTCCGCACCCCGAACACCCTGAACACCGGTCTCCCGGAGTTCGCGAAGGCCCTCGCGGCCGCGGCCGCCGAGCTGCGTGCGGCGGTCATCCCGCTGGACGCGCCGCTGGGCGCCCACCAGTTCGTCGTACGGAACGGGGAGCGGATCCCGGTGAGCGGCGGGACGGAGTCGCTGGGCATCTGGAACAAGGCCGAGCCCGTGTGGAACGCGGCGGGCGGCGGCTACGTGGAGGTCGCGCACGGGACCAGCCATGTGCAGGCGGTGGGCTGGGACGGCGGCCGGTGCCCGGTGGCCCGGACCCTGCTCTCGTACTCCCAGTCCTCGAACCCCGCGTCGCCGCACTACAGCGACCAGACCCGGCTGTTCGCGGGCGAGCGCTGGGTGACCTCCCGGTTCTGCGAGAAGGACGTCCTGCGCTCGCCGGCTCTGAAGGTCGTGACCGTCAGGGACTGAGCGAGCGCGCGGAGTTCAGTGGGCGTGGGGCCCGCGGTGTCACGGCTTCGGCAGGGCGCAGCCGGGAGCGGCCGCCCGCCCGCCGGCCGGCCTGCCCCCGCCCGTCACAGCGGGCGCTCACGGCCCTCCCAGTACGGGTCACGGAGGCGGCGCTTGTACAGCTTGCCGTTGGGGTCGCGGGGCATGGCCGCGACGAAGTCGACCGACTTCGGGCGTTTGAAGCCGGCGAGGCGGTCGGCGCAGTGGGCCAGGATCTCGGCGGCGAGCGCGGGCCCCGGCTCGTGCCCCTCGGCCGCCTCGACGACCGCCTTGACCTCCTCGCCCCAGTCGGTGTGCGGGATGCCGAAGGCGGCGGCGTCCGCGACGGCGGGGTGGGCGAGCAGGGCGGCCTCGATCTCGGCGGGGTAGATGTTGACCCCGCCGGAGATGATCATGTCGATCTTGCGGTCGCGGAGGAAGAGGTAGCCGTCCTCGTCGAGGACGCCGAGGTCGCCGACGGTGAAGAAGTCCCCGATGCGGTTCTTCGCGGTCTTCGCCTCGTCCTTGTGGTACTGGAAGCCGCCGGTGTTCATCTTGAGGTAGACGGTGCCGAGTTCACCCGGCGGCAGCCGTTTCCCGTCGTCGTCGAAGACGGCGAGTTCGCTGATGGGCCAGGCCCTGCCGACCGTCCCGGGCCGCTTGAGCCACTCCTCGGCGGTCGCGAAGGCGCCGCCGCCCTCGCTGGCCGCGTAGTACTCCTCGACGCACGTCCCCCACCAGTCGATCATGGCGCGTTTCACATGCTCGGGACAGGGCGCGGCGCCGTGGACGGCGTGGCGCATGGCGGATACGTCGTACCGGCTCCGTACCTCCTCGGGCAGGGCGAGCAGCCGGTGGAACTGGGTGGGCACCATGTGGGTGTGGGTGCAGCGGTGGGCGTCGATGAGCCGCAGCATCTCCTCGGGGGTCCACTTGTCCATGAGGACCAGCGGGTGCCCGATGTGCAGGGCGGCGGCCGCGAACTGGAGCACGGCCGTGTGGTAGAGCGGCGAGCAGACCAGGTGCACGTTGCCGTCGAACGGCTTGATGCCGAAGATGCCGAGGAAGCCGCCGAGATAGGTCTCCTCGGGGGTCTTGCCGGGCAGCGGGCGGCGGATGCCGCGGGGGCGGCCGGTGGTGCCGGAGGTGTAGTTCATGACCCAGCCGAGGGTGCGGTCGGCGGGCGGGTCGGCGGGCTGTCCGTCGAGGAGTTCGGCGTACGGGCGGAAGCCGGGGACCGCGCCGACGGCGTAGCGGTGACCGGCCGGGAGCCCGGCCTCCTCGGCGGCGGCGACGGCGGCCCCGGCGAAGCGTTCGTGGGCGATGAGGACCTTGGCGCCTGAGTCGGAGACGATCCAGGCGATCTCGGGTCCGACGAGGTGGTGATTGACCGGCACCAGGTACAGACCGGCCTGGCTGGCCGCCAGGTAGGCGGTGAAGAACTCGACGCCGTTGGGCAGGACGACGGCGAAGGCGTCGCCGCGCTCCAGGCCGGCGGCGCGCAGGCCGTGGACGAGTCGGTTGACGGCGGCGTGGAGCCGGCCCGCGGACCACCGCTCCCCGTCCGGAGCGGTGATCACGGTCCGGTAGGGGTCGGCGGCGGCCTGGGCCCAGAAGCCGTTGGGACCCTGGCTCATCCTTCGCTCCTTCCGGCGATGCGGTTGATCCGGTCGACGGCCCGCTCGAAGCCGCGGGTGAGGTCGTCGAAGACCTGCTGGACGCTGCGCTCGGAGTTCATCCGGCCGACGATCTGGCCGACCGGGGTGCCGAGCAGCGGGGCGACCTCGTACTTCTGGATCCGGGAGACCGCCTCGGCGACGAGCAGGCCCTGCAGCGGCATGGGCAGCGGGCCGGGTCCGGCCGGATCGTCCCAGGCGTCGGTCCACTCGGTGCGCAGCTGGCGGGCGGGCTTGCCGGTGAGGGCGCGGGAGCGGACCGTGTCGCCGGAGCCGGCGGCGAGCAGCTTCTCGGTCAGCGCGCGGGAGTGGAGTTCGGCCTCGGTGGTGGTGAGCCAGAGCGAGCCGAGCCAGACGCCCTGGGCGCCGAGGGCGAGGCCGGCGGCGATCTGCTCGCCGCTGCCGATGCCGCCGGCGGCGAGCACGGGCAGCGGGGCGACGGCGTCGACGACGTCGGGGGTGAGGACCATGGAGGCGATCTCGCCGGTGTGGCCGCCGGCCTCGTAGCCCTGGGCGACGACGATGTCGATGCCGGCCTCGGCGTGGTGGCGGGCGTGCCGGGCGCTGCCGGCGAGGGCGGCGACGAGGACGCCGTGCTCGTGGGCGCGGGCGACGACGTCCGGCGGCGGGGAGCCGAGGGCGTTGGCGAGGAGCTTGATGGGGTAGTCGAAGGCGACGTCGAGCTGGCTGCGGGCGACCTGTTCCATCCAGCCGGTGATGCGCCAGCCGGAGGCCTCGCCGGCGGCGAGTTCGGGGACGCCGTGCTTGGCGAGGGTCTCGCGGACGAAGGCGCGGTGTTCCTCGGGGATCATCGCCTCGACGTCGGCCTCGGTCACACCCTCGACCTTCTTCGCGGGCATGACGACGTCGAGGCCGTGGGGCAGCCCGTCGGTGTGCTCCTGCATCCAGTCGAGGTCGCGGGCGAGGTCGTCGGGGGCGGTGTAGCGCACGGCGCCGAGGACGCCGAACCCGCCCGCTCTGGTGATGGCGGCGGCCACCGCGGGGAAGGGCGTGAAACCGAAGATGGCGTGCTCGATCCCCAGGGTGCGACTCAGCTCCGTCTTCATGGGCGGCAGGATGCCGCAGCTCCCGCACCGAGGGAAGGGATTTTCTGATGCAGTGTCAGATTCTTTGCGGTGCCGCCCGCTTCCGGGATCCGGGGCGACTCCGGTAGAAAGTTTCAGATCTTGCCGGTGTGGCCGAAGTTTTCTTTCAGGGAACGGTGAGAGAGGGTGGGCATGACGGACGGCATGACGGACGAGTCGAGCAGGGGAAGCCGGGGTCCGAGCCGCCGCGCGTTCGGCGGCGGAGTCCTCGCCCTGGGAGGTGCGCTGATGATCGGTACGGTGCCGGGGGCGGCGGCCGCCCCGGAGCCGGGTGGCGCGAGCGGCGGGATCGGCGGGACCGTCGGGGCGCGGCGTACGACGTTGTCGCGAGGGTCCGCCGAGCGGGCCGGGCTGCTGCCCGAGCACCTGGACCGGCTGGTCACGGAGGCGGAGGCCTTCCTGCGCCCCTCCCCCACCCACCCGTGGTACGCGGGCGCCGTGCTGCTCGCCGGGCGCGGCGGGACGGTGGCGCTGCACCGCCCGATCGGCTCGGCGGTGCGTTACGCGGCGTACGACGAGAAGACCGACACGGGGGTGGAGCTGCCGGCCGACGAGCAGATCCCGATGCGCGAGGACACCGTCTTCGACCTGGCCTCGGTCTCCAAGCTGTTCACCTCGCTGCTCGCGGTGCAGCAGATCGAGCGCGGGGCGCTGGTCCTGGAGGAGCGGGTCACCGCGTATCTGCCGGAGTTCGGAGGCGGCGGCAAGCAGGACGTCACGGTCCGTCAGCTGCTCACCCACACCTCGGGGTTCAGGGCCTGGATCCCGCTCTACAAGGAGCCGACCCGGGAGGGGCGGCTACGGCTGCTGTGGAACGAGGTGCCGGCGAACCCGCCGGGCACGGTCTATCTGTACTCCGATCTGAATCTGATCACGCTGCAGCTGGTCCTGGAGGAGATCACCGGTCGCACTCTGGACGACCTGCTCCGGACCGAGATCACCGCTCCGCTCGGGATGCGCCGCACGCGTTTCAATCCCCCGCTCTCGTGGCGGCCGCGGATCGCCGCCACGGAGGACGCGCGGCTGCCGTGGTCCGGACTCGACCGGGGCATGGTGTGGGGCGAGGTGCACGACGAGAACGCGTACGGGATGGGCGGGGTGGCCGGGCACGCCGGGGTGTTCTCCACCGCGTGGGACCTCGCCGTGCTCGCCCGCACGCTGCTCAACGGCGGCGCGTACGGCGACGCGCGGATCCTCTCCCCCGCCTCCGTCGAGCTGATGTTCACCGACTTCAACACCGCCTTCCCCGGCGACGAGCACGGGCTCGGCTTCGAGCTCTACCAGCACTGGTACATGGGCGCGATGGCCACCCCGCGCACCGCCGGCCACACCGGTTTCACCGGCACCAGCCTGGTCCTGGACCCGACGACCGACTCCTTCCTGGTCGTCCTCGGCAACTCGGTCCACCCGGTGCGCACCTGGCGCTCCGGCTCCGCGCCCCGGGTCGCCGCCGCCGACGCGCTGGCCCGCGCGGTCCCGGTCCGCCCGGCCCGCGGCCGTACCGCCTGGTTCTCCGGCATGGCGAGCGCCACCACCGCGACCCTCACGCTGCCCGAGGTCCCGGGCGCCGCGCGCTTCGAGTGCGCCGTCTGGTGGGACACCGAACCCGCCGCGGACGCCGCCGTCCTGGAGGCCTCGACCGACGGCGGCACGACCTGGACCCCGGTCCCCTTCACCACCCCCGAGGACCATCCCACCGCCACCCTCACCGGCTGGTCCGGCCGCCGTTGGCACTCCCTGACCGCCGACCTCACCCCCTGGCCCACCCCGCCCCGCCTCCGCTGGCGCTCCACCACCGACCGCCGCTACGTGGGCCGCGGCGTCTACGTGGACGCCCTGCGCCTCCTGGACGCCTCGGGCCGCCCCCTCTTCGACGAGTCCCGCCCGGCGGACCGCTCCCGCGTCGAGGCGGCGGGATGGACGGCGTCGGCGGACTGAGCCGCGCCGTGCCCCTGCCTACAGGGTGGGTTCGGCCGCTTCCCGCAGCGCTTCCAGGACCGGCCGGATCAGCGGGTGGTCCTCGGCTCCGCGGCGGACCGCGGCGAAGACGCGGCGGGTGGGGGCGACGCCGTCGACCGGGCGGACCACCACGCCGGTGAGATCGGTGCCGCGCAGGGCGGAGCGGGGTACCAGGGCCACGCCCGCGGCGGCGCCGGCGAGGGAGACGACGGCGCGGAAGTCGTCGGAGACGTGCTCCAGGCGGGGCGCGAAGCCCGCGTACTCACAGGCGAGGACGGTGACGTCGTGGCACGGGTTGCCGGCGGACTGGCCGATCCAGGGGTCCTTGGCGAGGTCGGCGAGCGCGATCCGCTCGCGGCCGGCGAGGGCGTGGTCGGGCGGCAGGACGGCGTCGAAGGGCTCCGCGTACAGCGGGACGCGGGTGAGGCGGGCGTCGTCCTCGCCGGGGGCGCCCCGGTACTCGACGGCGACCGCCACGTCGACCTGCCGGTCGAGCACCATCAGCAGGCTCTCGTCGCCCTCGGCGTCCTGGACGCGCACCCGGATGCCGGGGGCGGTGCGGGCGAGGGAGCCGATGGCGGGGGCGACGACCAGGCCGATGCCGGTGGCGAAGGCCGCCACCGTGACGGTGCCGGCCTCGCCCGAGCCGTACGCGGCGAGCTCGGCCTCGGCCCGTTCCAGCTGGGCCAGGACGGCGTTGGCGTGACTCAGCAGGATCTCCCCGGCAGGGGTGAGCCGGGCGCCCCTGGCGCTGCGTTCCACCAGCCGGTGGCCGGTCTCCTGCTCCAGGGCGGCGAGCTGCTGGGAGACCGCGGAGGGCGTGAGGTAGAGCGCGGCGGCAGCCGCCGTGACGGTACGGTGGTCGGCCACCGCCCGGAGGATGTGCAGCCGCCGCGCTTCGATCATGCCCCTAGTGTCTCAGCCCTGCAGGGCGGCGCGGGCGTCGACGAACGCGTCCACGGCCCGGTTCACGTCCTCCGTGGAGTGTGCGGCGGACAACTGCACGCGGATACGCGCCGCGCCCTGCGGCACGACCGGGTACGAGAAGCCGATCACGTACACACCGCGCTCCAGGAGCAGCTCGGCCATGCGGCCCGCCTCGGCGGCGTCGCCGATCATGACGGGCGCGATGGCGTGGTCGCCGGGGAGGATGTCGAAGCCCTCCTCGGTCATCCGGCGGCGGAACAGCTCGGTGTTGGCGTTGAGCCGCTCGCGCAGGTCGCCGGCCGACTCCAGGAGGTCGATGACCTTGAGGGAGGCGGCGGCGATCACCGGGGCGAGGGTGTTGGAGAAGAGGTACGGGCGCGAGCGCTGGCGCAGCAGGGCGACGATCTCGGCGCGGGCGGCGACATAGCCGCCGGACGCGCCGCCGAGGGCCTTGCCGAGGGTGCCGGTGATGATGTCGACGCGGTCCATGACGCCGTGCAGCTCGGGGGTGCCACGGCCGCCGGGGCCGACGAAGCCGACGGCGTGCGAGTCGTCGACCATGACCATGGCGTCGTAGCGCTCGGCCAGGTCGCAGATCTCGGCGAGCGGCGCGACGTAGCCGTCCATGGAGAAGACGCCGTCGGTGACGATCAGCTTGCGCCGGGCGCCGCCCTCGTTCGCCTCCTTGAGCTGCTGCTCCAGGTCGGCCATGTCGCGGTTGGCGTAGCGGAAGCGGCGGGCCTTGGAGAGGCGGATGCCGTCGATGATGGAGGCGTGGTTGAGGGCGTCGGAGATGACCGCGTCCTCGGCGCCGAGCAGGGTCTCGAAGACACCGCCGTTGGCGTCGAAGCAGGAGGAGTAGAGGATCGTGTCCTCCTGGCCGAGGAACCGCGACAGGCGCGCCTCCAGCTCCTTGTGGACCTCCTGGGTGCCGCAGATGAAGCGCACGGAGGCCATGCCGTAGCCCCAGCGGTCCAGGGCGGCGTGGGCGGCGGCGATCACGTCGGGGTGGTCGGCGAGGCCCAGGTAGTTGTTGGCGCAGAAGTTCAGCACCTCGCCGGGGCGGCCGCCGGCCGTGACCTCGACGGTCGCGGACTGCGGGGTGCCGATGACGCGCTCGGGCTTGTGGAGGCCGGCCTGCCGGATCTCGTCGAGGGTGGCGCGGATGTCGTCGCGTACGGAGTCGAACATGGGGGTTCCTTCGGGAGTCGGGCGAGCTGCCGGGGCGAGTGAGCCAAAGGGCGCCGCGGGCATCGAAAGGGAGAACGCGCGCAGGTCCCGAGGTACGAGGGACCGAGCACGATCGACCGTCGAGGCACGCTCAGGGCGGCCGGAGGCGAACCGAGCCTCTAAGAAGCGGTCCAGTCGAGGATGATCTTGCCGCCCTTGCCGGAGGCGGCGTCGTCGAAGGCGGCCTCGAAGTCGCGGTAGTCGTAGCGGCCGGTGATCACCGGGGACAGGTCGAGCCCGCCCTCCAGGAGCACCGACATGGCGTACCAGGTCTCGAACATCTCGCGGCCGTAGATGCCCTTGATGGTGATCATCGAGGTGACGATCCGCGCCCAGTCGACGGAGAAGTCCTCGCTGGGCAGGCCGAGCATGGCGATCTTGCCGCCGTGGGTCATGTTGGCGACCATGTCGCGCATCGCGCGCGGGTTGCCGGACATCTCCAGGCCGACGTCGAAGCCCTCCTTGAGGCCGAGGGTGCGCTGGCCGTCGGCGATGCTCTGCTCGGCGACGTTGAGCGCGAGCGAGACACCGGTCTTGCGGGCGAGCGCCAGGCGCTCCTCGCTGACGTCGGTGATGACGACGTGGCGGGCGCCGGCGTGCTTGGCGACGGCGGCGGCCATGATGCCGATCGGGCCGGCGCCGGTGACCAGGACGTCCTCGCCGACCAGCGGGAAGGAGAGGGCGGTGTGCACGGCGTTGCCGAAGGGGTCGAAGATCGCGGCCACGTCGAGGTCGACGGGGACCCGGTGCACCCAGACGTTGGACGCGGGCAGCACGACGTACTCGGCGAAGGCGCCGTCCCGGCCGACGCCCAGGCCGACGGTGGCGCGGCAGAGGTGGCGGCGGCCGGCCAGACAGTTGCGGCACTTGCCGCAGACCAGGTGGCCCTCGCCGCTGACCAGGTCGCCGACGTTGATGTCGGCGACGTCGCGGCCGGTGTCGACGACCTCGCCGACGAACTCGTGACCGAGGGTCAGCGGGGTCGCGATGGTCTTCTGCGCCCAGCCGTCCCAGGAACGGATGTGCAGGTCGGTGCCGCAGATTCCGGTCCGCTTGACCTTGATGAGGACGTCACCGGGACCGTACTCCGGCTCGGGCACGTCCGTGAGCCAGAGTCCCGGCTCCGCCTTCTGCTTGACCAGTGCCTTCAATGTCACGGCTCCCGACGTACGTGTCCTGTGATGTGCCGGGTCCGGGCGCGGCGAAGCGCCCAAGATCCCTGGAAGAAAATCTTCCGTCCGTCGGGAGCCATGGTCCATCGAGGATTTCTTAAGCGCACTCGCAGATCAGCTTCACGCCGCTGGCGGAGGCCGTCGCGGGCGTCAACCCGCCGCCTCTTCGAGTACCGCCATGGCCGCGTTGTGGCCGGGCACTCCGCTCACCCCGCCGCCGCGCACGGCGCCCGCGCCGCACAGCAGGACGTTGGCCCGGTCGGTCTCGACGCCCCAGCGGCCGCCGTCCTCCGCCCCGTACGGGAAGGACAGGTCGCGGTGGAAGATGTGGCCGCCGGGCAGCCGGAGTTCGCGTTCGAGGTCGAGCGGGGTCTTGGCCTCCACGCAGGGCCGGCCGTCGGCGTCGCGCGCCAGGCAGTCGGCGATCGGCTCGTCGAGGCGCGCGTCGAGCTGGTCGAGGGTCGCCTTCAGGAGGGCCTCGCGGGCGCCGTCCGGGTCGGCGGCGAACAGCCGGGCGGGCGCGTGCAGGCCGAACAGGGTGAGGGTCTGGTAGCCGCGCGCGGCGGCCTCGGGGCCGAGGATGCTCGGGTCGGTGAGGCTGTGGCAGTAGATCTCCGAGGGCGGCGCGGTGGGCAGACGCCCGGCGGCGGCCTCGGCGTGGGCGGCGGCCAGCTCCCCGTACCCCTCGGCGATGTGGAAGGTGCCGGAGAACGCCGCGCGCGGGTCGACGGAGCGGTCGCGGAGCCTGGGCAGCCGGGTGAGCACCATGTTGACCTTGAGCTGGGCGCCCTCGGCGGGGGTGGGTTCCGGGTCGCCGAGGAGGGCGGCGAGCGCCTGCGGGGAGGCGTTCACCAGGACGTGGCGGGCGCCGACGACCCCCTCGCCGTCGGCGGTGCGGAAGGTGACCTCGGCGTGCCGGCCGTCGGTCTCGATCCGGATGGCCTCGTGGTCGGTGAGGAGGGTCGCGCCGGCGGTACGGGCCGCGTCCGCGAGCGCGTCGGTGAGCGCGCCCATGCCGCCGACGGGCACGTCCCAGTCGCCGGTGCCGCCGCCGATCACGTGGTAGAGGAAGCAGCGGTTCTGGAGCAGCGAGGGGTCGTGGGCGTCGGCGAAGGTGCCGATGAGTCCGTCGGTGAGGACGACGCCGCGCACCAGGTCGTCGGCGAAGTACTTCTCGACGGCGACGCCGAGGGGCTGCTCGAAGAGCATCTCCCAGCTCTCCGGGTCGTCGACGAGCCTCCGCAGGCCCTCCCGGGTCGGCAGCGGCTCGGTGAGGGTGGGGAAGATCCGGCGGGCGGCGCGGGCGGTGCGCCCGTAGAACGCCTCCCAGGCCTCGAACTCGCGGTCGGAGCCGGTGAGCGCGGCGAAGGAGGCGCGGGTGCGCTCCCGGTCGCCGCCGACGAGGAGGCCGGAGTCGCCGTAGGGGGTGTACGAGGAGACCGAACGCTTCCGTACGGTGAAGCGCAGCCCGAGGTCGCGCACGATCTTCTCGGGCAGCAGCGAGACGAGGTACGAGTAGCGGGACAGGCGTACGTCGACCCCGGCGAAGGGCCGGGTGGAGACGGCCGCGCCGCCGGTGTGGTCGAGTCGTTCCAGGACGAGCACGCTGCGTCCGGCGCGGGCGAGGTAGGCGGCGGCGGCGAGGCCGTTGTGGCCGCCGCCCACGATGACGGCGTCGTACGAGCCCTGCGGTGCCGGCGCGGGCGCAGGTACGGGTGCGGAAGCGGAAGCTGTCATGCCCCTTGCTAACACCTCACCGCCGGTCCCGCCAGAGCCCCTACAACGGGATGTTCTCCTGGCAGTGCGCCTCGTCCGCGCGGGCCGTCAGGGTGGCGGGATGGTCCGGGCCGAGCGTCCGGGTGCGGGCCTCGGTCACCTGGCGGTGCACGGCGAGCGCCTCCTCCCAGCGGCCCAGCCAGCCCAGCGCGATGGCGGTCTCGCGGTGGCTGGCGAGGGTGTCGGCGTGGTCGGCGCCGAGCACCCGGGCGCGGATCCCGGCGACCGCCCGGGCCTCGGCCAGAGCCTCCTCCCAGCGCCCCAGGCGCCCGAGGTTCACGCCCAGGCCGTGCCGGGCGCGCAGGGTCTCGGGATGCTCGGGGCCCTGGGTGCTCGCGCGGGCGGTGAACAGCTCGCGGTAGAGCTCCTCGGCCTCGTCGGCGCGGCCGAGCCGGCCGAGGCAGATCCCGGCCTCGTAGCGGGCGTTGAGGGTGTCGGGGTGCAGCGGGCCGAGCGCCCCGGCCCGGGCCTCGGCGACCTGCCGGTACTCGGCGAGCGCGGCGGACCAGCGGCCGAGCCCGCCGAGGGCGTGCCCCACCTCGTACCGGGTGGCGAGGGTGTCGGGGTGCTCGGGGCCGAGCAGCCGGGCGCGGGCGTCGGCGACCTCGCGGGCCGCCGCGTACGCCTCGGGCACGCGTCCGATCCGGCCGAGGGTGTACGCCAGGTTGTGCCGGCAGCGCAGGGTGTCCGGGTGCTCGGGGCCCATGGTCCGGTCGCGGGCTGCGAGCACCGACTCGTACACCGCGTACGCCTCCGCGTGCCGGCCGAGGCCGCCGAGCACATAGCCGGTCTCCTGGCGGGCGGCGAGGGTGTCGGCGTGGTCGGGGCCGAGCGTGCGGGCGCGGCCCTCGGCGACGGCCTCGAAGCGGCTCAGCGCCTCGGCGGGGCGGTCGAGGCGGGCGAGGGCGAAGCCGAGCTCGTAGCCGCTGGCGAGGGTGTCGGGGTGGTCGGCGCCGAGGACGTGCGCGCGCTCCTGCTCGACGGTGCGCAGCAGGTCGGCGGCCTCCTGCCAGCGGCCGAGCCGGCCCAGGCCGAGGCCGGCGCGGTGCCGTCCGGCGAGCACGGCGACGAGCTCCGGGCTCGCTCCGGCGGTGCGGTCCGCACCGTCGGAGCCGGGGGTACGGGTCCAGGCGACGGTGAGCGCGGCGGCGGCCTCGTGGCCGGGCAGTCCGGCCCGGGCGGGGAGCGCGGACGCGGCGGGGCGGCCGGTGCCGAGGGCGCGGGCCCACGGCGGCAGCGCGGGCGCCGCCGGCGGCGGCAGGGTCCAGGCGCCGCTGGTGCGGCCCGAGGCGAGCCGGTCGCGCAGCTCGGCGGCGTCGGAGGGGCGCCCGTCGGGGGTCTTGGCGAGCAGGTCGAGGACGAGCGTGTCGAGATAGCCGGGGAGTTCGGCGCGGTGGCTGCGCAGCGGCGCGGGCACGGTGTCGCGGTGGCCGATGAGGATGGCCCAGGTGTCGTCCAGGTCGAAGGGCGGCACGCCGGTGGCGATCTCGTAGAGCACGCAGCCCAGCGAGTACAGGTCGCTGCGGTGGTCGACCTCGCCGCCGCCGATCTGCTCCGGGCTCATGTAGTGCGGGGTGCCCATGGCGATGCCGGTGCCGGTGAGGCGGGAGGTGAAGCCGATGTCGGCGCCGAGGCGCGCTATCCCGAAGTCGCAGATCTTGACGGTGCCGCCGTCGCCGAGCCGCACGATGTTGGCGGGCTTGAGGTCGCGGTGCACCACGCCCTGGCGGTGGGTGTAGGCGAGGGCCTCGGCGACCTGTTCGGCGATGTCGACGACCTCGGGCACGGGCAGCGGCTGCTTGCGGTTGTCGCTGAGCAGCTGGCTGAGATTGCGCCCTTCCAGGAGCTCCATGACGAGGAAGAGCACGCCGTCGTGCTCGCCGAAGTCGTGCACGACGGTGATGCCGCGGTGCTGGAGCGCGGCGGCCACCCGGGCCTCGCGGCGGAAGCGCTCGCGCAGCACGGCGAGGTTGGCCGGGTCGCGCTGCTGGCCGAGGGGACGCAGGCACTTCACGGCGACGTGCCGGCCGAGCGATTCGTCGGTGGCACGCCAGACCTCGCCCATGCCGCCGCGGCCGATCACCTCGTGCAGCCGGTACCGGCCCTGGATCAGCCTGGTGTCCGTGTCCGCCATCGCGTGCTGTCGCCCCCGTCGTCCCCGTTGTGATGCCGGTCTGCCCCGTCGTCGTGCCGCCCCTTCCCCGGCCCGTCCAGTATGGCTGGCCCCTCGGACAGTCTGAACGGCGCGGGTCGGGTCTCCGGTCCCAGCCGGTCCATCGCGCGCAGGATGTGCCGGGGCGGCAGCCGCCAGCGGAGCCGGCCGGGGATGCAGCGCAGCAGACCGGCGGTGGCGGTGAGCCGCCGGGTGACGGTCTCGGCGGGCGGCGCGGGCCTGCCGTACAGCTCGTGGGCGTACGGGGGCAGGGAGTCGTACGCGAGAGCGGACACGCGCCGCCAGAACACCTCGCGCGCGGGTACGAGGGCGGGCGGGACCGGCGGCCGGCGCAGGAAGTCGTCCACGGTGCGGGCGTCCTCCCCGGCGGCGAGCCGTGGCCGGATTCCGACGAAGTACGCGTCGAGGGCGGCGGTGCTGCCGGGCACCCGGTCGGGGTCGAGGCCGACGAGCCGGGCGGCGGTGCGCTGTTCGTCGACATAGCGGTCGGCCAGGGCGTCGGTGAGGGGGATGCCGGAGCGGCGGACGACGTGGAGGTACGAGTCGATCTCGGCGCAGTGCACCCAGAGCAGCAGCTCGGGGTCGTCGACGCCGAGCAGCCGGTGGATCTTGCGCACCCGGGCGCCGGCCGCCTCGGCGGCCTCGGCGGTGCCGTAGCTGAGCGTGCCGACGAAGCTCGCGGTGCGCATGAGACGGCCCCAGGCGTCCTTGCGGAAGTCGCTGTTGATCATGACGCCGCGGACGGCGGCGGGGTGCAGCGCCTGGAGGTACAGGGCGCGCACCCCGCCGATCCACATGACGGGGTCGCTGTGGAGCTGCCAGGTGACGGATCCGGGGCCGAAGAGGCCGGGGTCGCCCTCGCCCTCCTGGCCGTGCTCGGGTCCGGGGTCCGCCGTGCCGCCGCCTGGGGTCCGCATGTCTTCAGGCTAGGACCGGTGGTCGCGGACGGGAACGGTCAGTGCCAGACCGTCTGGACGGAGTCGAACTGCACCCAGGTGATCGGGTTGCCGGTGGTGGCGCCGAAGAGGGTCACCGAGCCGGCCGTGTTGATCTCGAAGCGGCAGGCGTTGACGCCCTGGCTGTTGTTGCGGGGCGCGATGGCCCGCACGTACGCGGTGGGGAGGGCGAAGCCGTCGGGGAGCCGGCCGATCCGGGTGTCGGCGGTGAGGTTGCCGGTGATCAGTCCGCGGGCCTGGAGGAACGTGGTGCCGGCGATGGTCACGAGCCGTACCTCGGGGACGGCGGCGGCGTTGGGGGTGATCCCGGGCTCCAGGACCAGCGGGGTCCAGGCCCCGGCGTCGACGGTGCCGGTCTCGGCGGCGGCCGGGGTGGCGGCGGCGAGACCGCCGACGGTGAGGACGGCGGGCAGGGCGAGGGCGGCGCCGAGGACGCTGCGGCGGTTGTGGGACATGGGACTCCTCGAAGAGAAAAGGGGGATGGGCCGGACAGGCCCTAGCGCCAGACGGCCTGGAAGGCGTCGAGCTGGGCCCAGGCGATCGGGGCGGTGGCGCGGGCGCCGTAGAGGCGGACGGCGCGGTCGGCGCCGACCTCGACGCGGGCGGCGGCGGGGCCGCCGGGGGTGTCGCCGGTGGGCACGGTGGCGCGGGCGGTCACGCTGGGGACGAGCGCGTCCGGCAGGGTGCCGAGCACGGTGTCGGCGGTGAAGGGGCCCCGGACTCCGCCGGAGAACTGCAGCGTGGTGGTCCCGCCGAGGCTGATCAGCCGGGCCTGCGGGGCGTGCTGGTCGGCGCCGACCCCGGCGGCGAGCGCGAGCGGCTGCCAGTCGGTGAGGACCTTGACGCCGTCGGTCTCCGGCGCGCCGGACAGCGACATGATGGTGCAGGTGCGCGGGCCGGGGTTCTCGCAGGCGAAGCCGAAGTGCAGGTGCGGGACGCCGTCGCGGACGGAGACGGCCATGCCCTCGGCCTCGCGCCAGGCGAGGCCGGGTCCCGCGGTGATGTGCTGGTGGTCGAGCTGGGCGCCGGTGGCCCACTCGAAGGCGGTGAGGTACGTGTTGCCGGGCAGCGGCACCGCGTCGAGGCTCTGGCCCTTGAGGGTGTAGAGCACGCCGGCGTGGGACGCGTACCCCTGGAAGTCGGTGCCGTCGGCGGGGATCGCCGGGACGAGTGTCTGAAGGGCCTGCCAGTCCCCGGCCGTCGCCGCGGCCAGGTCGTGGCGCGCGAAGGTCGTCACGCCGTCGAGGCTGTAGCGGAGCACGAGTTCGCCGGCGCTGTGGTCGACGGTGGGCGTGATGAACCGGGCGGCGGGCTCCGGGGTGTAGGCCGGGGTGTGGCGGGCGGTGCCGGAGTCGACGACGTCGCCGTCGGCGTACGCGAAGGAGACGACGGCGGTGCCGTATCCCTCGTTCTTACTGTTGGGCGTGGAGGCGGCCTCCGTCCACAGCCAGATCGCCCCGGCACGGTTCTCCACGCCGAGGTTGACGCCGTGGCCGAAGCCGCGCAGGTACATGTGCCCGGCGATCGCGCCGCTCGGGCGCAGGCGGGTGAGGCACAGGTCGCCGTGTGCCTTGCGGGTCGGGTAGTCGACGGCGGCGGCCTCGTCGGCGAGCCGGATGCCGCCGTCCATGACCTGGAGCACGAAGACGTCGCCGGAGACCGGGTCGATGCCGAAGGACTGCATGACGGTGGAGTTGTGGAGCGGGCGGCGGTGGAGCAGCTTGCCCACCGGGCCCGCGATGTCTATCTGTCCTGGGACGGTGACGCTCAAGGGCGCGGCTCCTCAGACGGGGTGGGTGTCATGACGGCGTCATGATCGAACCGCGTCAGTGTGCCGCATCTCCTCCTCGACGGTGAGGACCCGGGTGCGTGGACGTCCGGCGAGTGCGGGCGAGTTGGCGGGTTCCGTCCAGACCTGGGTGGCGAGGAAGGTGCCGCAGCACGGCGGCCTCGGCCCGGGCAGGAGCGAAGCGGTCAGGCGAAGACCGGCGTCCACAGTCGTCGGGCGCTGCTCGCCCGGGCACCGGGGACGTTGGAGAGGCCGTCTCCTTCGGTCACGTGAGGGTGTCGAGCGCGGCGAGGATGTCGGAGGGTTCGGCGCGCAGCGCGTAGTCCGTGTTCACGAAGGCCCAGCGGACGGTGCCGTCGCGGTCGACGACATAGGTCGCGGGCAGCGGCAGGGTGCGCGGGTGGCCGCCGTTGACGCGCTGGAGGTCGAAGCCGAGGCGTTCGTAGACGGCGGCGAGTTCGTCGGAGAGGTCGAAGGCGAGACCGTAGCGCTGGGCGGTGTCCGAGCCGAGGTCGCTGAGGACGTCGAAGGCGAGGTCGTGCTTCTCGGTGAGGGACAGCGACTCGTCGGGAACCTGCGGGGAGACGGCGACCAGGCGCGCGCCCCGTGCGGTGATCTGCTCGTGGTGCTGTTGGAGGGCGCGCAGGGCGAGGTTGCAGTAGGGGCACCAGGCTCCGCGGTAGAAGGTGAGCACGACGGGTCCGCCGGCGAGCAGTCCGTCGAGGGACACGGTGCCGCCGGTCGCGGAGGCGAGCGTGAAGCCCGGGGCCCTGTCGCCGACGGCCAGGGCACGCCCGGCCTGTCCGGAGGCGGCGAGTTCGGCGCCGGCCCGGTCCATGACGGCCAGGATCTCGGCGGGGATGCGCTTCCCGCGCGCCTCGTGGACGGCGCGCAGCTCGGCGTTGAGATGAGACATGACCACAACTCCTCGGATCAGAGGCAGACATGATGTGCCGCCAGTCCCGAACCAGAACTTGGAACGACCGTTTCAAGATAGCGACGCGAGAAGGCCCGCGCCAGGCTCCGACGGGATTCGGGGGGTGCCGCGGCGCTGACGCGCCCACTATCTTGGAACCGCTGTTTCAGGATTTCGGCCGGCAGGAGGGGCGGGCGGACACATGGCGGACGTCAAGCACTTCGATCCGGACGCGGCTCTGGACACCGTCGTGCGGCTCTTCTGGCAGCGGGGCGTGGCCTCCACCGGCGTCCAGGACGTCGTGACCGCCACCGGCGTCAACCGCTCCAGCCTCTACGCCACCTTCGGCGACAAGCAGGCCCTCTACCGCGCCGCCCTCCTCCGCTACACCGAACTCCACTCCCGGCCCGCCTTCCGCCACCTCGCGGAGGACGGGCGGGGCCTGCCCGCGGTCGCCGCGTTCTTCGACGGGCTGATCGCGGCGCGCTGTTCGGGGCCGTACGCCCGCTGGGGCTGTCTGATCGCGAACGCCCATGTCGGCGCGGGCACGGGCGGGAACCCCGAGGACGGCGACCCCGAGGTGCGCACCCTGCTCGACGCACACCACGAGTGGCTGCGCGAGGCCCTGCGCACGGCCCTGCTCGGGGCGGCGGAGCGAGGACAGCTCGCTCCGGGCGTCGATCCCGCGTCCGCCGCCGGTGTCCTCGCCCTCCTGGCGTACGGGGTCAACCTGCGCTCGCGCGCCGGTGCCGACGCCGCCGCCCTCACCGACTCCGTACGAGCCGCCCTGGCGCCGCTCGCCGCGCCGGCCGCCCGTTCCTGACCACTCCCGGGAGACTCCCCGCATATGCGCACGCCACCCTCCGTCCGGATCGGCGCCCTCGCCCCGCTGACCCCGCCCGGCTGGGCCGAGGCGGGCCGTCATCTGCTCGCCGGTCTCGAACTGGCCGTACACGACGCCAACGCGGGCGGCGGCATCGACGGGCGCCCACTGGAACTGGTGGTCCGCGACACCGCCGCCGATCCGGCGAGGGCCACGGCGGCCGTGGACGAACTGGCCGGCCTGGGCGTGGCCGCGCTGGCCGGCGAGTACCACAGCGTCGTGGCGCGCGCGGCCGCCGCCCGGGCCGACACCCTCGGTCTGCCGTTTCTCTGCTCGTCGGCGGTGCTCGACGCGCTCACCGACCACCCCACGGACCGGGTCGCCCGCATCGCCCCCGCACAGTCCCGCGGCTGGCGGGGTTACGCGGACTTTCTGCTCGGCCTCCTCGGCCCGGGCCCGCGCCGTATCGCCGTAGCGGCCGACCCCAGCGTCTACTGGGAGTCCGGCATCCGCATCCTGCGCGAGCACCTCGCCCCGTACGACGGCGAGGTCGTCGTCCTCGACGCGCGCGCCCTCGGCCCCGAGGGTGTGTGCGACGCGCTCGTCGCCCACGGCGCTTCGGCCCTCCTGCTCCTCGTCGGCCACCCGGAGCCCGCGGTGCCCCTGGTCCGCGCCGTCCGCGGCGACGAACGGCTCGCCGGACTCCTGCTCGGCGCCCCGGCCGGGCAGCCCGAACTCCCCTCCTGGGCCGCACTGCTGGGCGCGGACGGTGCCGGGATCCCCTTCCTCCGCTATCTGTCCGAGCGCCTCACGCCACTCGGCGCACGCGTGGAGAAGGCCCTGCGCGAGCAACTCGCCGAGGAGCCCTCCTTCGTCGCCTACGAGGGGTACGACACGGGCGTCGTCCTCGCCGATCTGCTGCGCGGCCACGGCCCGGACCGGACCCGCCTCGCCCCGGCCTGGGGGAAGGTCGCCGTGGAGGGCACCCGGGGCCCGATCAGTTTCTCCCGCGCGCCCGGCATCGACGTCTGGCAGTGGACCTGGCCGCCGATCCAGGTCGTCGACCGCGACCCGGTGGAACCGGGCCGCTTCCGGGTCCGCCACACGGTCTGAGCACGGCCCGGAGGGTGTCGGCCGCGCCGAAATCCCCGCGCCCCGGGCACCGTCGCCCTGTGATACTCGCCCGATGATCACCCTGCCCGCCGCCGGGCTCGACTCGCTGTCCGGGCTCGCCTTCGGCGATGCCTTCGGTGACCGCTGGTTCGGCATCCTGCGCCGCGAGGGTCCTGCCGCCCTGGAGGCTCGGACCCCGCCCCCGGATCCGCTGTGGCACTGGAGCGACGACACCGCCCAGGCGCTGGTGCTCGTCCGTGAACTCGCCGAGGGCGGCGGCACCGTCGACCAGGACCGACTCGCCCGGCGGCTCGCCGAGGCCTACGCCGACGACACCCACCGCGGCTACGGGGCCTCGATGCACGACGTGCTGCGCCGGATCGGCGCGGGCGAGCCCCGACGCGGTCGATGAGCCTGGTGGAGACGCGCGGGCGAGGCCGCCCCATCCGGCGGGCGAAGACCGCCGTGCTCGTCACCAGGGCACCACGCCGGCGTCCTCGAAGAACTTACCGGTCGGGCCGTCGTCGGGCAGGGTGGCGAGTCGGATGGCGATCGCCGCGCCCTGTTCCGGGGTGCGCACGCCACGGAAGCCGTTGAGGTCGGTCGCGACGTAGCCGGGGCAGCCGGCGTTGATCAGGATGTTCGTGCCGCTCAGCTCCCGGGCGTACTGGAGGGTGACGGCGTTCAGGAACGTCTTCGACGGCGCGTACGCCACGGCCACCGGACCCGCCGTCCGCTCAGGAGCGGTTCCTGACTGCCGGGTGAGGGAGCCGACGCTGCTGGACATGTTCACGATCCGCGGTGAAGCAGAGCGGCGCAGCAGCGGCATCATCGCGTTGGTGACGCGGATGACGCCGATCACGTTGGTCTCCACGACCGTCCGGATGGTGGCGGGATCGACCCCGGTGGGCTCCTGCGGCATGCCGCCGGCGATGCCGGCATTGTTGACGAGCACGTCGAGGCCCGCGGCCTGTTCCTCGATCAGCCGAGCGGCGGCGGTGACGCTCGCGTCGTCGGTCACGTCCAGTGGTACGCCGAACGCGTCGACGCCGGCCGCGCGCAGTCTCTCCACCGCGGCCTCACGGCGCCGATCGTCGCGGGCGCCGACACCGACGCTCCAGCCGAGGGCGCCCAGGCCCGCGGCGATCTCGTAGCCGATTCCCTTGTTCGCCCCGGTGACCAGCGCGATCGTTCGTTCAGTCATGGGGGCCATGCTGCCCGCGGACTCCAACGGGGGTCCAAGACCGATCGGGTGGGCGACGATACCGTCCAGGTATTGATCCGGGATAGCCTGGCGGCATGGAGACCCGGGAACTGCGGTACTTCGTCGCCGTCGCCGAGGAGCTGCACTTCGGGCGCGCCGCGCAGCGGCTCGGGATCGCGCAGCCGCCCTTGTCACGGGCGATCCAGCAGCTCGAACGCCGGCTCGGGGCGACGCTCCTGGACCGGACCAGCCGCACCGTCACGCTGACCGAGGCCGGTTCGGTACTGCTGACCGAGGGCCGGGCCGCCCTGGACGCGGTCGACGCCGCCGAGCGCCGGACCCGCCGCGCCGCCCTCTCCGCGACCGGGCGTCTCGGTCTGGTCCTGGTGACCAAGGCCAGCGCGTCCCGCGAACTGCTGGCGAACCTGCTCGACGCGTACGCCGCCGAACCCGGCGCGGTCGCCGTCGACGTCATCCTGTGCGGCCCGGCCGAACAGGAACGGCTTCTGCGTGAGGGCCGGGCCGACGTGGCGCTGCTGCACCGGCCGTTCGACTCGACGGCCGGGTTCGACACCGAGGAGCTCGGCACGGAGGGCCAGGTCGCGATCCTGCCGGCCGGGCATCCGCTCACTGTCCGGTCCCATGTGCACATGGCCGACATCACCGGGCTACCCGGCCTTCCTCTGCCCCGTTGGCCCGGCCCGGACGGCACCTACCCGCCCGGCCCCGGCCCGCAGGTCCGGGACCACGCCCAGTTGTTGCAGCTCGTCGCGCTCGGCCGGGCCTGCGCGGTCTCACCGGAGTCGTGCCGAGCCCAACTGCCCGGTGACCTCGCCGCCGTGCCCGTACTGGACGCGCCGAACGTCACCACCGTGATCGCCTGGCCACCGCACAGCCGGTCCAGAGCCGTCGCCGATCTCGTCCGCACCGCGACACGTCTCCACTAGTTCCGACCTGCCCGGCTCATCGACGAGCTTGGTGAGCGGTGCCGGCCAAGGGCTGTTCCGTGAATCGTCTCCGAGTCGTTTCGGGCAGGGTCAGCGGCGGACGCGGGGCATGCCCAGGCCGATCCAGGAGATGATCTCGCGCTGGATCTCGTTGTTGCCGCCGCCGAAGGTGAAGATGACGGCGGAGCGGTAGCCGCGTTCGAGTTCGCCGTGGAGCACCGCGCCGGCCGAGCCCTCCTTCAGCGCGCCGGCCGCGCCGGTGACCTCCATGAGCGCGGCGTAGGCGTCGCGGCGGGCCTCGGAGCCGTAGACCTTGACCGCGGAGGCGTCCTGCGGGGTGAGGGTGCCCTTCTGGACGGCGTTCACCATCTGCCAGTTGAGGAGTTTCATCGCGTCGAGGCGGGCGTGGGTGCGGGCCAGGGTGCGGCGGACCCAGCCGAGGTCGAGGACCCGGCGCCCGTCGGCCAGCTTGGTGTCGGCGGCCCAGCGCTGCACGTCATGGAGGGCGCGGATGGCCATGGTGCCGTGGGCGGCGAGGGTGACGCGTTCGTGGTTGAGCTGGTTGGTGATCAGCCGCCAGCCCTTGTTCTCCTCGCCGACCCGGCGCGAACAGGGGACGCGGACGTTCTCGTAGTAGCTCGCGGTGGTGTCGTGGGAGGCGAGGGTGTTGATGAGGGTGCAGGAGTAGCCGGGGTCGTCGGTCGGCACGAGGAGCATGGTGATGCCCTTGTGCGGCGGCGCGGCGGGGTCGGTGCGGACGGCGAGCCAGACCCAGTCGGCGGTGTCGCCGTTGGTGGTCCAGATCTTCTGCCCGTCGACCGTGTAGTGGCCGGTGGTCTCGTCTCCCTCGCGGACGGCCCTGGTCTTGAGCGCCGCGAGGTCGGTACCGGCGTCGGGCTCGCTGTAGCCGATCGCGAAGTCGATCTCGCCGGAGAGGATCCTCGGCAGGAAGTACGCCTTCTGCTCGTCGGTGCCGAACTGCATGATCGTCGGCCCGACGGTGTTCAGGGCCATCAGTGGCAGCGGCACGCCGGCCTGGGCGGCCTCGTCGAAGAAGATGAACTGTTCCATCGGGGTCAGGCCGCGCCCGCCGTACTCGGTGGGCCAGCCGACCCCGAGCCAGCCGTCGGTGCCGAGCCGGCGCACGGTCTCGCGGTAGAAGCGTTTCTGGGAGGCGGGGTCGGCGTACCTGGCGTGCACGTCCTCGGGGACCAGCTCGGCGAAGTACGCTCGCAGCTCGGCGCGCAGGCGGTGCTGGGCGGGCGTGTACTCGAGGTGCATGGCGTCTCCCGTGGCAGGTGGCTCCGCGCGGTGGTGCGCCACGGTAGAACGTGTTCCATAAATGCGGAAGGCCCGTGCGGGGGCCGATCCCGGACGGGCCGTTCCGCCGCCCCCGGGAAGCGGGGGGGGAGAGCGTCTCTCAGGGGAGCAGCTCGTCCATGCAAGCCTGCCCCTTCTCCGCCATGCGCCGCTCGGCCCAGGCGATGTTCTTCGGATTCACGTCACGGCCGGACGCGAGGACGACGTCCTCGGCCGTGTACTCGCCCTCGGACCCTGCGTGGAGCAGCCGGTCGGGCGTCGGGCGGTCCCCCCCGACCCCCCGGGACGTCTTGTCGGTGTCACCGTTCATGCCGCGAGCCTCCTCTTCTGCAGTGTTCTGCAGGCACTCGCCATTCTCGTGTCCCGGTCGCGGACCCGCATCCGGGCCCGGGCCGCCCCCCCGTCGGGGCCGCGCGGGAACCGGGCGTGTCGGTCGCGTGTCGGAGGCGTGTCGGTCGCGGCGGGGAGGGTGGGGGGCACGGGGGCGCGAGCACGCGACCCCACGAGCACGGAAGCGGAGTCTCCATGTCGACACAGCCCTCCGGTACGGCCTTTCCCCTGCGCCGGGTGCGGGTGACGGGCATCCGTACGGTCACCCCGCGGATGGTACGGGTCACCCTGGGCGACCCTTCGCCGGCCGGCGCGCCGCTCGACCGGCCCGACGCGCAGGTGAAGCTGTACTTCCCGCGCCCGGGGCAGGCCGAGCCGGAGCTGCCGGCGCCGGACCCCGGTGGGGACGTGATGCGCTGGTACGGGGCCTTCGCGGCGATTCCGGAGGAGCGGCGGCCGTGGATGCGGAGCTATACGGTCCGGGCGCACGACGCGGCGGCCGGGACCGTCGACATCGACTTCCACCTCCACGGAGGCGGGGGCGGCGCGGCGGGGGCGGAGGGCACGGAGGGGCCGGCGACGCGGTGGGCGCGGGGTGCGCGGGTCGGGGACGTGCTGGGGATGTTCGGGCCGTCGGACCTGTTCGCCGCGCCCGTCGACCCCGGGGCCGGCGACTGGGCGCTGCTCGTCGCCGACGCGTGCGCCCTGCCCGCCCTGGCCACGGTCGTCCGGGCCCTGCCGCCCGGGCACCGGGCCGTCGCCTTCGTCCAGGTCGCCGGGCCGGAGGAGCAGCAGCCGCTGCCGACGGCCGGGGACCTGACCGTGCACTGGCTGTACGGGGAGCGGCCCGGGCTCGCGGTGTCGGCGGTACGGGCGGAGGCCGGCCTTCCGGAGGGCGCGCCGTACGCGTGGCTGGCCGGGGAGGCCGGGGCCGTACGGGAGCTGCGGCGGCATCTGGTCGAGGAGCGCGGGGCGGACCGGCGGGCGATCGACTTCGCCGGGTACTGGCGCCGCCGTCTCACCCAGGACGACGCGCCGACTCCGGAGGACCTGGCGGAGGCCCGGGAACGTCTCGCGCTGCACGCCGAGCGGGTTCCCGGACCCGCTGTGCCGCCTCCCGCACCGTGAGCGTCGCGCCCTGCGCATACCGGGCGGCGAAGACCTCCGCCGCGAGGGCGGCGCGCAGGGCGCGCTCGGCGTGGGCGCGCACCGAGGCCTCGGTGGTGGCGGTCAGCGGGCGGAGGCCGGCGCCGCCGGGCGTGCCGCGGTGGGTGTCGTACGCGCCGAGCAGCCGCGCGCCCTCCTCGGCGGCCCCGCATCCGGCGAGGGCCCAGGCGGCGGTGGCGAACTGGGTGACGACCAGGTAGGGCGCCACGAGGTACGCCAGCGCCTCCATCTCCCGTACCGCGCCCGCGAGTCGGGCCTCGGCATCCGCGTACCGTCCGTCGACGCAGTCGAGCCAGCCGCCGAGGCCGTCCAGCATGCCCTGGAAGAGGCCGGGGGTGATGTCGTTGAACTCCCGCTGTATGTGGTCGAGTTGCTCGCGGGCCGGGCCGGTGCGGCCGGTGTTGCCGTAGTGCTGGGCGAGCAGCAGGCGGGCGGTGCTGACCGCCTCGACGCCCGACTCGCCGGACTCCGCGGCCGCTTCGACGAGCATCCGCTCGGCGACCTCCCGCGCCGCCGGGTCCTCCGCCACCTCGGGGGTGCGCAGCCGTACGGCGGCGAGAAGCGCCCTGAACACGGGGATCTGCGAGCGGGCGCCGAGGCGGGCGACCGCGTCGACGGCCCGCGCGAAGTCCTCGGCGGCCTCGGCGGTCCGTCCGGCCCGCTCATAGGTCTCGCCGCGCGCGGCCAGCGACTCGGCGATCCCCCACGAGTCCCCGGCCTCTTCGAACCGGGCCAACGCCTCCTCCGCGTCCCGTTCCTGACCGCCCAACAGCTTGGCGCGCAGGAGCAGGGCGTAGGCCAGGTCCCAGCCGTCGCCGTGGGCCCGGGCGGCGGCGACCAGCGCGGCCAGTGTCTCGTCGAGACCTGCGTACCGCCCCGTCATCAGCTGCGCGAAGAACCACATCGTCCCGGGATGCCGGGACACCTGCGGCAGCCCGGGCCGGTACGCGGCGATCACCGCGTCGAGGCGCGCCCGGGTCTCCGGCCGCTCCAGCGCGGTGGCCCCGGAACCGCCCTCCGTGGCGAGGGCGAGCAGTCGCCCTCCGCGCCGCGCCTCCCGCAACCGCTCCCCCGCCCACGGCGGCGGCACGTCCCCGCACCGCCCCTCGAACACCTCCGCGGCCCGCACGGGCGCCGCGAACGGATCGGGCCCGAGCCCGACGGCCGCCCGTGTCCAGCTCCGCGCGTCGTGATGGTGGTTCCGCAACTGCCAGAACCAGCTCATCGCGTGCACGACGCACAACACCTCCTGCTCCGCGCCGACCCGCACGGCCGTGCGCAGCGCCCCCCGGATGTTGTCGTGCTCCACCTCCAACCGCGCCAGCGCGAACGCCTGCCGGGGCCCGCGGAGTTCGGGGTCGGTGAGCCGGGCGAGCTCCCGGTAGTGCATGAGGTGCCGCCGCTCGGTCGCACCCCGGTCCCCGGCCTCGTCGAGCCGCTCACCGGCGTACTCGGCGACGGTCTCCAGAAGCCGGTAGCGCATCC
>NZ_JBFAYA010000015.1:0-219554 GCF_040681095.1 Streptomyces sp. NPDC051909
AGCAGCCGCCTGCCATGAACGGTCAGCCGGGCATTACGGTGGGACACGAAGACCTCCGTTGTGCGGTGAAGCCTAGACACCTCCACCACACCGGACGTCTTCGCCATGATCAAGACCCACAACTGTCAACAACGCTCGTGATCAATACACCTAGGCCATAGGCCATAGGCCATAGGCAGGGTCCGAGGCGTGTCCTAGAGGGCGGCCAGGCCCTCCGCCTCGCGGATCGCGTCACGGTAGAGGCGGCCGGCCGCGCGCAGGGCGGCCTCCGGGTCGACGCCGGCGGCCTCCGCCCGTACGGCCAGGGCGAGGAGCTCGTAGCCGATGCCGTCACCGTCCGGCGGCGGGACGTCGAGCCCGGCGGTCCGCACGCGGCCCGCGAGCTTCGACGCGAGGGCGAGGCCGGGCTGGGCGAGCGGGACGCCGTCGGTGACCGAGTCGCGCTGTTTCTCCGCCGCCTTGGTGCGCAGCCAGTGCTCCTTGACGTCCTCCGGCGTCTCGGCGGTCGCGTCGCCGAAGACGTGCGGGTGCCGGTGGATCAGCTTCTCCACGATCGTCCCGGCCACGTCGTCCACCGAGAACGGCTCCTCGGCGTCCTCCTCCGCGATCCGGGAGTGGAACACCACCTGGAGCAGCACGTCGCCGAGCTCCTCGCGCAGCGCCTCGCGGTCCTCGTCCTCGATCGCCTCGACCAGCTCGTAGGCCTCCTCGACGGCGTACTTCGCGAGGCCGCGGTGGGTCTGCCGCGAGGACCAGGGGCACTCGCGCCGGATCCGGTCCATGACCTGGACCAGGTCGAGCAGCCGCGCGCCCGGCAGGTCGTACGAGCCGGGCAGCAGCTCCAGGTCGGGCATGGCGACCCGGCCCGAGCCGGCCAGCCGGGCGAGCCCGTCGGTGAGCGCCTGGTCGCCCTCGCCGGAGGGCAGCACGAGCACCGTGCGGCCCCCGGCGCAGGCCTCGACCAGTTCCTCGGCCGTCGGCCGCAGCACCTCGACCGTGACCCCGGCCTCCTTCAGATACGGAAGCTGGGGGTGGTCCGCGTCCGGGCACAGCACCCGGTCGGCCCCGTGCAGCGCCTGCCAGGCCGGCCAGGAGAGCAGGCCCGGCGCCACCCGGTGGCTGGCGGTGAGCAGGACGACACGACCACGGTTCTCAGCGTTCACACCTCGAACCTACCCCGTCGCCGAAGCGCGTCTCAGGCTCAGGCCCCGGCCTCCACCGCGTCGGGCTTGGTGATCTGCCGCACCCACGGCGCCGTGTACGTACCCAGCTGGATCTTCTCGTCGTCCCAGGTGCCGAAGCGCGGGTTCACGTCGATCTTCAGCTCCTTGGACGCCTTGCTGAAGGCCTCGGTGAGCTTCTTCTGTCCCTCGGGGGTGTTGGTGACCCCCAGCTTGGACGCGATCTTGTTCATGAGGACGGCCCGGCGGGCGACGTCGTCGATCTGGTCCGGCGCCACCCCGCGCTGCTGCAGCAGCGCGGTCGCCATCTGCTGCTCGCCGCCGCTCTGCCGGACGAAGTCGCTGCGGGCCTGCTGGACCTCGGCGCGGCTGACGGTGACCCCGTTGTCCTCGCCGACCTTCCGCGCCACCCGGTCGAAGATCATGTCGTGCAGCTTCTGGCGGCTGAGGTCGCCGGTCTGGCGGATCAGCTCCTCCGCGTTCGGCGAGGCCTGCTGCGCCGTGCGCACGTCCTCGACCTGGGCCTGGAGGCTGGACACCTCGATCCGCTGTCCGCCGACGACGGCCGCCGCCCCCGGATGGGCGTCACTGCCGCAGGCGGTGAGCAGCGGGGCCGCGGCGAGCAGCGTCGCGGCGGCGGAGACGGAGAGCGCAGTGCGGCGGTGCAAAGGAGCCTCCCGGCGTGGGTCGTGCGTCAGTGGGACGACCGTGCGGTGATCGATGTTAGGCAGTCGCCGTGGCCCGGGCCACTACTTCGTGACGACTCTTTCGGTCAACGACTCACGTGTTCGGGTGGTGTCGGGTCCCAGCATGATCGTCCGGGAGACCACGAAGGTGATCGGGATCGCCGCCGCCGCGGCGATCAGCGGCGCGTACGTGCGGTCGACGTCCATGAGGTCGACGAGGACGTAGACGCCGACCGTCGTGATCACGAAGTTGGCCGCGTTGGTCAGCGGGAAGAGCAGGAACTTCTTCCAGGTGGGGCGGGTGCGGTAGGTGAAGTAGGAGGTGAGGAAGAAGGAGCCGACCATGGACAGCGCGAAGGCGAGGACGTGGGCGGCGAGGTACGGCGCCCACAGCCCGAGGAGCAGGTAGAGCCCGTAGTACGTCCCGGTGTTGACGACGCCGACCAGGCCGAACCGCACCACCTGCCAGACGGTGTTCCTCGTGGAGCGCGTCGTCATCGGCGGATGAGTTCCTGCTCTTCCCGGGGCGCGGGGACGCGCGTGTTGGTGGCCTTCACCAGGTAGTGCGGCCGGCGCTTCACCTCGTAGTAGATGCGGCCGACGTATTCGCCGACCAGGCCGAGCATCACCATCTGGACGCCGGCGAGCGCCGTGACCGTCACGAGCAGGGTGACATAACCGGGCGTGTCCACGCCGTTCACCAGGGCGACACCGACGATCCAGGCGGCGTACGCGAATGCCACCGCGACGAGCATCATGCCGAGATAGACGGCGGCCCGAAGCGGCTTGTTGTTGAAGGAGAGAAGGCCGTCGAGGCCGTAGTTGAGCAGCTTTCCGAACGTCCATTTCGAGCGGCCCTGCTCGCGCACCGCATTCTCGTACTCGAACGTCGTCGACCTGAATCCGACCCAGGCGAACAGGCCCTTGGAGAAACGGTTGTATTCGGTCAGTTCGAGAACGGCGTCGACCGTGCGGCGGGAGAGCAGCCGGAAGTCGCCGACGCCGTCGACCAGCTCGACGTCGACCAGGCGGTTGATCGCCCGGTAGTAGGCGCGGGCGGTGAGCGTGCGGGTGACCCGGTCGCCGGTGCGGGTGCGCCGGGCGATGACCTGGTCGTATCCCTCGGCGTGCAGCGCGAGCATGCGGTGCACGAGCTCCGGCGGGTGCTGGAGGTCGGCGTCCATGATCACGACGGCGTCGCCGGCCGCGTGCTGGAGACCGGCCAGCATGGCGGCCTCCTTGCCGAAGTTGCGGCTGAAGGAGACATAGCGCGCCCGGGGATCGCCGTCGGCGATCCCCTCCAGGAGGGGCAGCGTTCGGTCACGGCTTCCGTCGTCCACGTAAACGATCTCGAATTCTCCGTCGAAACGGGAGAGTTCGGCCGTCACCTGGTCGTGGAAGCGACCGATGATCTCTTCTTCGTTGAAGCACGGGACCACGATCGAGAGCAGCACGGATCACACGACAACCGGTCCGGATGTCGCCGCCGGATTCCATCGGTGACAACGAGGCGACCATTGAATGAACTGCCCGGCGCCGGGGTCGATTTCATGATCTGCCCTGTCATATTCGACACCACGATGAACATCAGGAACAGCATCAGGACCGGGTTCGACCGGGGGAAGGCCCGCGCCTCCGGTCTGGCGGCACTGCTCACCGTCGTCGCCCTGTGCGCCGGGGACGCCGTCGCCACCACCTTCCCCTTCGGGCACCACCGGCGCAGCGTCAACGACCTGGGCAACCAGTTCCTGCCCTTCCACGCGCGCCTGTGGGACCTGCTGCACGGCCGCGCCGACGGCGGGCTGCTCCTGAACTGGCAGTCGGGCTGGGGCACCAGCTTCCTGCCCGACCTGGCCACCTATCTGACCAGCCCGTTCGCCCCGCTGGTGGCCCTCGCGCCGCGCGCCGACCTGGCGTACGCGCTGTACGCCATCACCCTCCTGAAGACGGCGACGGCGGCCGCCGCCATGGCCTTCCTGCTGCCCCGGCTCCGTCCGGCGACCGGGGACCGGACCCCGTGGTGGGCGCCGGGGGTGCTCGGCGCGGCGTACGGCCTGTGCGGCTGGGCGGCCCTGGAGGCCGTCTACAACCCCATGTGGATGGACGGCCTGATCGCCTTCCCGCTCCTGTGTCTGGTGGGTGTGTGGGTACGGGAGGGGCGGCGGCCGCTGCTCGGCCCGCTGGTCGTCGCGGTCTGCTGGACCGCCAACTTCTACACCGCCTACATGGCGACCCTCGGCGCGGCCCTCGTCCTGATCGTCACCGCCCCGCGGTGGCGGGTGATCCTGCGCGGCGCCCTGACCGTGCTCCTCGGCGTCGGCCTGGCGACGCCGGTCCTGGTGCCGGTGTTCCTGGGGACGCGGTACGCGTACCCCGGCGTCGTCCGGGACTTCGCACCGGCCGGCGGCGCGGACCTCGCGGCCCGCCTGATGCCCGCCACGTACGGCTTCTCCACCCCGGCCCTCTTCGTGTTCACGGCCGTCCCGGTGCTGGCGGCGTCGTCGTTGTTCCGGCGCCGGTGGCTCTGGCCGGCGGTCGTGACCGGGGTCGCGCTGTCCTTCCAGTTCGGGCCGACACACCTGGTGTGGCACGTCTTCGCGACGCCGAACGGCAGCCCGTACCGCCAGACCTTCGTCCTCGCCGGTGTGCTGGTGATCGCCGCGTGGGCGGCGGTCGCCGACGGCCCGCCCGACCGGCGCGCGCTGCTCGGCGGCGTCGCGGTCGTCGGGGTGCTCGCGCTCGGCGCGCTGGGCAGCGGGGAGGCGACGCCGTGGGGCTGGGCGCTGTTCGCGGCGGGCCTCGCGGTCGTCCTCGTACGCCACCGGCGCCTGGCCCTGCCGCTGCTCGCCGCCGTCCTGGTGGCGCAGGCCGCCGCGACCACGGCGTGGGGGAACAAGGAGCGGCTGCGGCGGCTCGACGACTACCCGCCGTGGAGCGCCGCCGACACCCGGCGGGCCGACGCGCTCGACCGGGCCGACGGCTGGCCCGCGTACCGCGTGGACTCCGGCCGGCCCCAGACGACCGGCAACGAGCCGATGATGCTCGGCGGCCAGGGCGGCTCCTACTACAGCAGCCTCACCCCCGACGTCTTCACCCGCACCATGGCGGCACTCGGCGCCGGCTGGACCTCGCGCGGCCGCAACCTGCAGAGCCTCGACAACCCGGTCACGGACGCCCTGTTCGCGGTCGGCGCGCGCCTGCGGGACGGCGAACTCGTCCGTACGGGCGGCCCGGTGGCTCCCCTGGTGACCGTACGGCCCCCCGGCCCGCCCCCCGTCTACGGCTCCTCCCCCTTCCGCAACCAGGAACTCCTCCTGGGCGCCCGGGTGTACGAGCCCCCGAACCCCTCCGGCGCCTGCCGCGTCGGCACCGAGGTCTTCCTCTGGGCCCCCGACCACACGGGCCGGGCTTCGCTCGGCGACCACACGGTGAAGATGCGCGGCCAGCTCCCCAAGTGGCGTGCGGCCCTGGTGTCGTTGGGCATCCAGAAGGTCCCGGGCCTGAAGGCCCGTATCCCGGTGAAGGGCGAGGTGGCCTGCCTGGACCACGCCCGCCTGCGGGCCGCCGTCGCCGCGCTCCGGGCCACCGCCCCGACCACGGTCGACGTCACGTCCACGGGCTTCCACGCCACCCTCCGCCCCGGCACGACAGGCACCCTCGTCCTCTCCTCCCCGAGCATCCCGGGCTGGCACTGCGACGCCCGCCCCGCGGACTCGTACGGCGGCCTGGTCGCCGTCCCGCTGACACCGGACCGGCACGAGGTGACGTGCGACTTCCGCCCACCGGGACTGCGGCTCGGGCTCGCGGCGGCGGGGGCGTCGGTGCCGGCGCTCGCGGGGTGGGTGCTGTGGGAACGGCGGCGGAGGCGGGAGTCGGGGCGGGAGGTCGAGCCCGCGAAGGCGCCGATGCCTCAAGAGAGGGAAGCGACGTCCAGTGCCGCCTCAGGCGATCGACGAGTCTGAGCGTTACAGCTCGTAGTCCTGGGCCAGCTCCTCCCAGCGAATGCCGCGAAGCGCGAGATCAGCACCCTCGCCCGCCGGTACCTCGGGCGCCTGCTGAAACCAGGTGACGACGAGGGTGGAACCATCCATGGCCGGGTCGAGCGCCGCGGAGTCGAAGACACCGACGCAGGCCACGGCGGGCAGCACCTCGACGGGACCGAAGGCGCCGGCGGCCTCGTCCGGGTCGTCCGGGTACTCGCGGGAGGGCTCCACGAGATGCACCGGCAGGGAGGGATACGCGCGCTCCGCCAGCCGCTGGAACCAATCGACCCTGCGGTCGTTGACGCGCTTGCACGGATAGCCCTCCAGCATCCCCCCGTAGGTCGAAGACATCCGCAGCTCGGTGAGCTCGATCGAACGACCGGACGTGAGGACTATGCGGCCCAGTGACATGCCGACACCCTATGCGTGCGGTTCCGGGCACGTGCCAGACTTGTCCTATGACGGCAGCGCGTGACTACGAGCACCTGCACCACCTGGTTGACCGGCTGAGTCCGACCCAGGTGCGGCGCTTGCGGCTGATCATCACGGAGGACGAGGAACTCTCTCAGGTCGACCGGCAGGTTCCGGACTCGATCGGCGACGCGGACGCGGTCACTGGGGACGGTGACGAGGGGGACCTCCTCCCCGCCAGCTTCCTCGCGCTGTCCGGCAGTATCGAGGCGCCCGCCGACTACGCCGAGGGGCACGACGACTACATCCGTGAACGCGCCGCACGCGAGCGGAACGACGACGAGTGATCACCACGGTCCTCGACACCGGCCCGCTGGTGGCGTTCTTCAACGCCAGGGACAAGCACCACCCGAGCTGCGTCGCCTTCCTCTCCCAGCTCCGAGGCCGCAAGCTGCTCCCCGCCACGGTCCTGGCCGAGGTCAGTTGGCAACTGGAGCGCTGGCCGCGTGTTGAAGCCCTCTTCATCGAACATGTCGCCAAGGGCTTCTTCGAACTCGTCAACCTCACCTCGGACGACCTGCTGAGGGTCAGCGAACTGATCACCCAGTACGCCGATTTCCCCCTCGGAGCGGTCGACGCCTCCGTGATCGCCGTCGCGGAACGCTACGAGGTAGACCGGATCGCCACCCTCGACCACCGCCATTTCCGGGCCATCAAAGCGAAACACGTCGCCGCGCTGACCCTGCTGCCGTAGGAGATCGACGGCAACTTCCGACACGGTCGGTGCCCGGCGGGCCTAGCCCGGCCCGACGGACCGACTCGCCGTCCAGCAGTCCAGCAGTCCAGCAGTCCAGCAGTCCAGCAGTCCAGCAGTCCAGGGGGAGAAACCATGAAGCTGTACCTCGCCATACCGATCGTCCTCGCGGCCCTGCTCTTCACCGCCTCCGGCCTCGCCGCCGTCACCCGGGGCTGGGTGCTCCCCATGAACCGCCGCCACGTCCGCAACACCCGCGTCTACGGCTGGGGCCAGCTCGTCGTGGCCTTCGCGTTCTGCTGGCAGGTGGTCTTCGGGCTGGTGATCAGCAGTTCCGGCGCCCGGGCGTCGGGAACGGTGATCGGCGGCGTGCTCCTCCTCGCCGGCCTCGTCACCATGCTGGTGGGCCAGCTCGCCGACGGCGCCCGCAAGGGCGGCGACGCGGCTCCGGGCAGCGGTCGTCCCACTGCGTGACCCAGGTCACATCGGAGCCTGTCACAGTCGCTCCGGCCGTCTCGTCATAGGGGTGTAGCAGCGATGAGAACGGCACAAAGGAGCCCATCATGGAACCCCGCCTCAACCCCTTCACCAGCCCGACCGCCGGCAAGCTCATCAAGCACCTCGCCGCCGCCGGCAACGCCGTCACCGCGTCCGGAGTGCCCGCCCTGACCCAGGAACTGGTGAAGATCCGCGCCAGCCAGATCAACGGCTGCGCCTTCTGCCTCGACATGCACACCAAGGAGGCCGAGGCGGCCGGCGAGACCACGCAGCGACTGATCATGGTCGGCGCCTGGCGCGAGGCGAAGGTCTTCACCGACGCCGAGCGCGCCGCCCTCGAACTCGCCGAGCTGGGCACCCGTATCGCCGACGGCACGGGCATCCCGGACGACGTCTGGCTGAACGCGGCCAAGTACTACGACGAGGAGCAGCTCCTCGGCCTCGTCGGCCTGATCGCCCTCATCAACGCCTTCAACCGCATGAACGTCCTGCTCCAGATGCCGGGCGGCGACTACCAGGTGGGCCAGTTCGCCTGATCCTCCCCGCCACCCGTGTCACCCGCGTCACCCACGTGCTCCTTCGCCAGATGCCGGCGGAGGAGCACGTTGGCGTCCGCCTCCGCACTCCCGTCGTACGCGACCCGCGCCGCCCGGCGACGCCTCGCGAGGCCGTCACACTCCGCACACCCCGGTGCGGGGCGGGGCGCGGGCGGCAACTCCACGTCCAGGAACGCCACAGCCGCCGCCCGCGCCCGCTCGTTCACCGCCCGCACGCCGGCACTCAGCCGCTCGTCCTGCGTCGCGAGCCGAATGTGGGCGGGGTCGGCCTGCCACTCGCGCCCGCCGCCGAGGGGACGGAGCATCACGTGGGGCCCGGCGTGGCCCCGGAACTCCTCTACCACACAAGTCACTTCGTCGTACACAAAATCGCCGCACTCCATGACAACAGCTCCAGGTGTTGGACTACCCTCCGTAATGGGGCATGTCGAGGATCAACCCGGGGCAGGTTGGGGAGGCCGGTTTCGCGGCCGTTGTTCCCCGTCGAAGTTCCGGTACTTCCACACCTTCCGGTAAGGAGTGCTGATGCCACCGAGACGAGTGGTCACCGGCCGCAGCCAGGAACCGCGCAAGCGTTTCGCGGAGGAGCTGCGGCATCTGAGGCTGGAACGCAAACTGAGCTTCCGGGCGTTGGGGGCGGCGCTGGGCTGGGACGCGACGCTGTTCTCGAAGATGGAGAAGGGCGAGACGCTGGGCGGCCCGGAGGTCGTCCAAGGCTTGGACACGTTTTACGGGACGTCGGACCTGTTACTGGTGCTGTGGGAGCTGGCGGCGGGCGACCAGTCGCAGTTCAAGGAGCGGTATCGGCGGTACATGGCGCTGGAGGCCGAGGCACTGAGCCTGTGGCACTACGCGGTGAGCATCGTGCCCGGCTTGCTGCAGACCGAGGCCTACGCGCGCGACGTACTCGCGCTGGGCGGCGCGAGCGGCGACGCCTTGACTCGCGAGGTCGAAGCCCGCATAGGGCGTCGCGAGTTGCTGGTCGGCGACACCGCGCCAACCTTCCGCTCCATCCTGTGCGAGACCGTCCTGCGCACGCCCTTGGGCGACCGAAAGGAATGGCGCGAACAGCTGGAGCATCTGCTGGAGATGGGCGAACGCCGCAATGTGACGATCCAGGTCCTGCGGCATTCCGCAGGGCTGCCTGCCCTGACTAACACGCAAAGCATGTTCCTGAAGCTCACGGACGGCCGCACTGTCGCATGGGTGGAGACCGCGCACTCGGGTGATCTGGTCGAGGAAACGGCCTCGGTCGAGCGACTTCAGCTCGCGTACGATCAGGTCCGTGATCTGGCCCTTTCCCCGGCAGAATCACGGAAGTTCATCATGCAGATGTTGGAGGAAGCAGCGTGCGATCCGTCGACCTGAGCAACGTCACGTGGCGCAAGAGCTCCTACAGCAACCCTGACGGCGGCGAGTGCCTTGAGGTCGCCGACCCCGGCACCGCCACCCTCCCCCTGATCCCCGTCCGGGACAGCAAGAACCCCACCGGCCCCGCCCTCCTCTTCCCTGCCGCCGCCTGGTCCACCTTCATCGACGAGGTCAAGACGGGCCGCTGACTCACCTCACGCCCCGGTGTAGCGCCCCGGCCGGTGGTTGAGGGCGAGTACGACGTTGAGGACGACGGCGCCGACGGCGGAAAGAAGGACCTGAAGCGGGGGGACGACCGCGAGGGACGCGGCGATGACGAGGACGTCGAGGGCCATCTGGACGTAGCCGGCGCGCAGGCCGAAGCGTTCCTGCATGATCAGGGCGAAGATGTTGAAGCCGCCGAGGCTGGACCGGTGCCGGAACAGGACGAGGAGGCCGACGCCGGCGAGCAGGTTGCCGGCGAGGGCGGCGTAGACCGGGTCGATGTCGATCTGGGCGATCTCGGCGGGGTGGAGAGAGGCCAGCAGGGAGACGAGGCCGACCGACAGTGCGGTGCGGATCGTGAAGTCCCAGCCCTTCTTCCGTACGGCGAGTGCGAAGAAGGGCAGGTTGACCGCGAGGAAGATCGCCCCGAAGGGGGCGTCGACCGCGTAGCTGAGCAGGAGGGCGAGACCGGCGGTGCCGCCGGTGACCGTGCCACTGGTCCGCAGGAGGAACAGCCCGAGCGACGCGAGGAACGTTCCCGTGAAGATCCCCAGCACGTCCTCGACCCGACTGTGCTTCGTCTGACCGGCGGCGGTCGGAGGCGTGGGGGCGGGAGCGACGGCGGGGGCGGTCGCGGTCGTGGCGGAAGCGGTCATAGCGACCATACTGGAAACGAAACGGGCGGATTTACAAGCTCCGGGCCTATGACTGGGACGGATGCACGCCCGAAGGGCGAATTCAGGGCAGAATGACAAGCGTGACGACGATCGACCCGCTTGATGCCCGGATCCTGCTGGCCCTCGACGATCACCCGAGCGCGACGATCTTGCAGTTGGCGAAGGTTCTCGCGGTGTCCCGTAACACCGTGCACGCACGTCTTCAGCGGATGGAGCGCACCGGCCAGCTGCTCGGCTTCAGCCAGCGTGTGTCACCGGCGTCGATGGGCTACACGCTCGTCGCGTTCGTGTCCCTCGCGATCAGCCAGAGCGAGGGAAGCAGCGCGATGAGCCTCCTTGAGGACATTCCGGAGGTGATCGAGGTCCACGCGACCACCGGCGAGGCCGATCTGCTCGCCAAGGTCGTCGCGCGGGACACGGCGGACCTGCACCGCATCAACCAGACCATCCTCCGTATCGACGGGGTGGTCCGTTCGAGCACCGCCGTCTCCCTCTGGGAGGCCATGCCCAACCGGACCCGGGCTCTGCTCGAATCGCTCGCGAGCTCCGGCTCCAAGGCGGACGGCCCGGCCGACTCGTAGAGCCGACCGGGCCGCACCACCTCAACCGCGTCGGTCCGCGTCGGTCCGCGTCAGTCGACGAGCATCGCGCTGAAGCGCGACTCGACCGCGTCGAACTCGGTCACGCGCACGCGTACCGTCGCGCCGGCCGCGGCACGACCACCACGGACGAGCCCCGGCACACCGGAATCGGACTCGATCAAGAGCCCGAACGGCTTGGCGGACGTGACGACGACGTCGATCTCGTCACCAACATTCAGGAGGGTTCCGGTCATACGGCTCACCCCCTCTCCATACCTCAGGGTGAGTCGGACAGCGGTGCGCGCGCGGCCCCAGGTTCCTCCTGTCGCGGGGCGGCGCGGGCGCCGGACTCTGCCCGGACGTCACAGTGGGCATCGTACAGACCGCGGCGGCGCGAGGACCTTCTCCATCAGCGTGAAGGACTTGGGCGGGCCGCCCGGTTGCGGCTTGCCCTCCACGCGGCCGACGGGGCGGTAACCGGCGTTCCGGTAGTACGTGTTCAGGGGCGCGTTGTCGGCGAGGCAGTCGAGGCGGACGTGGGTGCGGCCGGTCGCGGCGACGCGGTGTTCCGCGGCGGTCAGGAGACGGCGGCCCGTGCCGGGGGCGGCGGTGGTGCGGTCGACCATGAGCCGGTGGACGTATCCGGCGACGGGCGGCTGGACGCCCCACGCGGCCTCGTCGTCCCACCACAGCTCCCAGGCCCCGACGACACCGCCCTCCTCCGACCCCGACTCCGACCCCGACTCCGACACCGACACCGACACCGACACCGACACCGACTCGGCTATCCAGACCTCGCCGTCCCCGGCCATGACGCGACGGAAGTGCTCCTCGTCCAGTTCGCCCGGCTGCCATTGGCGCGTCACCCCGCGCGCGAGCATCCAGCGGGCGGCGGCGTCGCGGAGGCGTACGAGAGTGGGGAGGTCGGGCTCGGCGGCGAGCCGCACACGAAGATCGTTCACGCGCGGATGCTCGCACACCGAGGGATCAACCAGCCGGTCTGGTCAGGGTGCAGTGCGGATGGTCGTGGTCCGGATCGCCGACGGCGGCCCAGAGCTTGAGGACCTTGCCCTGTTTCAAGGCGGCGTAGTCGTCGACCGGTCGCCCGTCCGTTTCCGGATGATCGGCGTCGAAGGACACGTCGAGGAAGCTCTGCGTCTTGTCCTTGTCGGATTCGTGCTTCCAGGTGCCTGTTCCGGACCAGGCCAGGTCCTCTTCCCAGCCGACGGCGACGCAGACCTTGTCGGCGACGAACGTCCCGTCCTGCTTCAGCGTGAGGGTGCCGCCGTCGGCGTCGGTCCACGTGGTCGCCATCTCGGCCGGTTTCAGGACGACCGGTTCGCCCTGGGGCGGCGGCAGTTCGTAGAGCCTGCCGCAGGCCGTGAGAGCGAGGGCCAGGGCGGGCAGGATCAGGGTAATTCGACGGTAACGCGACACACTTCACCCCTCATGGTTCCGGCGGGTTCCGCAGGCCGCGTATGCGACCGGAGGGCGGCCCAAGAACGCACGCCACACCCTGGCACGTAACTTGAACACGTTCAAGTCGTCCGGGGTCGGCCCTTCGGATCAGGCCTGCAGCCAAGGGGCGAACTGCTCGGCGACCAACGCCGCCACACCCGTCGCATCCCGCGTCCCGTCGACCTCGATCACGGGTATGCCCAGACGCCGGGCACCGCGCACCACGTCATCGGCGACGAGGCGGTCGCGGGCGATCCGGTTGGCCTGAGCGCGCGCCGGGTCGCCGACCGGCACACTCAGGGCGCTCGCGCGCCGGAGGGTGCGGATCTGGTGCTGCCGGAAGTCCTCGGTGGGTACGAGGACGACCATCCGCCGGACCGAGTCGATCAGCGGAGCGACCAGCTCGGGCCGCAGGCCCCATCCCTCGGCGATCGCCGGCCGACCGGTCGACAGGGCTCGCAGGTCGTCCAGGGCCCACTCGAACCGCAGCGGGAAACCGGCCAGTGTCTCGGCCGCCATCTCCTCCGGGGTCCGCTCCGCCCAGACCAGCTCGGGCTCCGGGTCCGCCACCGGCTCACTCAGCGCCACCCGCCGCGCGATCCGGCGGTCCTGATGGCCCCGGGCGTCGTGGTAGTCGTAGTGATACGCCGTCAGACCGTAGTCGCGTGCGAGGAGTTCGGACACGGTCGTCTTGCCGGCCCACTGCGCGCCGCCGATCCACAGCATCCGGCGCAGGCTGCCGTGCGGATCCCAGAGCTCTGCCATGAAAGTCCTCCCGTGAGTGCGCGGCACGGACGGCCACACGGGAGTGAGTGTCCCGGTTTGCGGGGAAAAATTGCAGTCTTGTTTTCGGGGTGCGCGTGGCAGAGAGTGGAACAAGGGGGCGGTGCGCGCGCAGACGACCCGCGCGGCCCGGGCCACGGCGACCGCGCCGGCGCATGCGTAAGGGGCCGGTCCCATAGGGCCGGCCCCTTACATGTACGGCTGCTTACTTGGCCGCGACCTCTTCAAGGCAGAGCACGAACTTGTCGGAGCCGAGCTGCTGCTGCAGCGCCGAGTACTTGGTCCGGTCGCACTTCTCCGCGTCGAAGGTGTCCTCGTGGACCTCGGCGACCTTGTAGAGGTCCGCCTTGCCCGAGGAGCAGTCCTGGGTCTCGACCTCCGGGGCGTTGTCCGGGCCGGTCACGATCACACACTCGCCGACCTTGGCGTGGACCGGGGCGTCACCGGTGAGGTGCGGGAGGCCGACCTTCACGGCGACGGCGACGATCACGAGGACGACGAAGCCACCGATCTTCTTCAGCAGGCCGCCCTTCTTCTGCTCGGGCTGGGGCGCGGGGGCACCCTGGGCAGCGGCGAACGGGTCGGACGGCTGAGGCGTGGTCATCTCGGGATCCTTGAACGGCGTGGACATGATCGAACGCGCACGTTACACATCGCAAAATCACCAAATCGGACGGATCTGCTTCGTTTTCCAATCCGGTACGGACTCGTGACTCTGCCGCCCCGTCAGGAAACCGCCGAAGCGCCCCCTCGCCAGGGGCCGAACGGCCCTCCCCGCCACCCCCCTCCTGCGTGATCGGATCACGAGGGAGAACTGTCCACCGGAATGCATTCAGGAGGCTCGGACCGTGGGGATGAGCGGGCATCAGGACGACTACCACGCCCTGGTAGCGCGGCACGAGGCGATGCGGCTGCGCAACCGGCTGCTCTCGCCCGCGAGCGCGGCGAGCGCGGCGAGGTCGACGGAGCCGGGGGCGAGATCCGCCCCGGGGACGTACGACGCGGCCGCGGGCGGCGCCGATCAGGCTCTCATCCTGCGGCACCTGGCGGCCATCACCCCCTTCGGGGAGCTGATCGACCGGCTCTACGAGTCGATGTTCGGCCGCCATCCGTACCTCAGGCGCCTCTTCCCCGACTCCATGGAGTTCCAGCGCTCCCATCTGGAGCGGGCCTTCTGGCACATGATCGACCACCTCGACCGGCCCGCCGAACTGGCCGCCGACTTCGCCCGCCTGGGGCGCGAGCACCGCCGGCTCGGCGTGCTGCCGGTGCACTACGAGGTGTTCGAGGCGTCGCTGGTCGAGGCGTTGCGCTGGTCGGCGGGCAACGCGTGGAGCACGGAGGCCGAGGCGGCCTGGGTGCGGATGCTCCGCCACGTGTCCGGCGCCATGGTGGCGGGCGCGAACGACGCCCTGGGCGAGCCCGTGGCCTGGAACGCCACCGTCACCGGACACGACCGGATCGGCCCCGACCTGGCGCTGCTGCGCATACGGCCGGCCGAGCCGTATCCGTACCGCGCCGGGCAGCACGCGCGCGTGGAGACGCCGCTGCTGCCGCACACCTGGCGGCCGTACACACCGGCCTGTGTGCCCGGCGACGAGCTGGAGTTCCATGTACGGCGCACCGCACCCGGCGGGGTCAGCGACGCGCTCGTCGCGCACACCGGGGTCGGGGACGTGCTGCGGCTCGGACCGCCGCAGGGCACCGCCACGCTCGACGAGGAGCTGACCGACGACATCGTGATCGTCGCGGGCGGCACCGGCTGGGCACACGCCAAGGCACTGCTCGACGAGCTGTCCCGGCGCCGCCCGGCGGGCCTGACGGCCCGTCTCTTCCTCGGCGCCCGGGTCGGCGCCCGCGACGCCGGCGGGTTCTATGACGAGGCCGCCCTGGAGCGCCTGGAGGCCCGCTGCCCGTGGCTCGGCGTGACCCGGGTCGCCGACGCCTCCGGTGGCCTCGCGGCGGGCGACGAGCGGCGCGGCGCGCTCCTGGACGCCGTCCTCGGCTCCCGTACGGACTGGTCCCGGTCCCGGCAGCTCGTCTACGTCAGCGGCCCCACCGGCCTCGTCGCCGCCACGGCCTGGCACCTCACGGAGGCCGGGCTGCCTCCCGAGCGCCTGCGCCACGACCCGATGCCGGTGTCCGCCCCCGGCGTACCGGCGCTCCAGGCCTAGTGTCAGGTCAGACCCGCGGAAGCCGCGGGTCCGTCTGCGGCGGGGGCATCTGCTGCGCGGCCATCTGGCGCTGGCGGTCGAGCACGCGCCGCAGGTCGGCGGCGAGCGGGTGGTAGGGGCCCTGGTCGCGCTCCACGTCGTAGAGCAGGGTGGCCAGGTGGGACACGGCGGCGGCCTGCTCGCCGGTGGCGAGCATCAGCAGGCCGATGCGGTGCCGGATGTCGAAGGAGCGCTGTCGCAGCTCGGGATCTCCGGCGCCGCCCTGCTCGTGGTACGGCAGCAGCGCGCGGAACTCGCCGAGCGCGGCGGCCGGGTCGCCGAGCTGCTCCAGGCACAGGGCCGCGTCGTAGCGGAAGCGCAGGGTCTGCGGGTCGTACGGGCCGGCCTCGGCGGACCGGTCCTCGGCGAGGCGGCGCAGCTCGGGCAGGGCGCGGCGGTACTGGCCGTCGTCCATCAGCGTCGTCGCGTACTGCTTGCGCAGGATGCGGACGACCGGCGAGCGCTCGCCGTGCTCGGCCGCGGCAGCCGGGAGGATGCCGCCGAGGACGTCCACTGCCTGGGTGATGGAGCCCTCGCCGAGGAGCCGCTTCACCTCGTCGACGGCGGCGGCCACGTCCGGCCGGCCGGGCGGCGGGGGCACCGGCGGAGCGGGCACGGCGGCCGGGGCTGCCGCCCGGTCGGGCCAGGGGGCGTGCGGGCGGCGGAACGGGCGGGTCGGGTCGAGCGGCCCGGCCGACGGACCGGCGGTGGCCGCGCCGGGGGCGGGCAGCAGCGGCAGCAGCCGCTCGTACACCTCCTGGGCGCCGGAGGGGCGGTCCTGCGGGTCCTTGGCGAGCAGCCGGAGCACCAGCGCCTCCAGGGCGTCCGGCACCTCGGGCCGCAGCCGGCGGACCGGCAGCGGCGGCTCGTGGAGGTGGCGGTGCAGCACGCCGAGCGCGGTGGAGCCGGCGAACGGCACGTTGCCGCTGAGGAGTTCGTGGAGCAGCACGCCGAGCGCGTACAGATCGGTGTACGGGCCGACGGCGCCGCCCATCGCCTGCTCGGGCGCCATGTAGGCGGGGGTGCCGATGGGCGAGCCGGTGTGGGTGAGGCGGGTGGTGTCGCTGTCGAGGACGGACGCCACGCCCAGGTCGAGCACGGTGACCGTGCCGTCGGGGCGGACCATCACGTTCCGCGGCTTGAGGTCGCGGTGCACGATCGGGACGGCGTGCACGGCGGCGAGCACCGCGCACAGCTGGGCGGCGACGGACACCGCCCAGGGCCAGGGGTAGGGGTCGTGCTCGGCCAGGTGGTCGGCGAGGTCGGCGCCCTCCACGTACTGCATGACCAGATACAGCTCGTCGCCGTCGCTGCCCGCGTCGTGGACGGTCACCAGGCCCGGGTGGTCGACCTGCGCGGTCACCCGGCACTCGCGCACGAAGCGGCGGCGCAGCTCGTCGGCGGCGGTCGCCGGGCCGCTGATGGCGGCCGGGTTGAGCAGCTTCACCGCCACGCGGCGGTCGAGCCGGCCGTCGTACGCCGTCCAGACCTGGCCCATGCCGCCCTGGCCGATCAGGGTGGCCAGCTCGTAACGCCCGCCGACGACCCGGCCGTTCACTTCTCCTGGTCCTTACGGAGCAGGTCGCTCAGCTCGTCGAGCTCGGCGCGGACCTGGTCGATGCGGGGGCTGGGGGGCGTGAGGGGCTGAGGCGGCTGGGACTGCGGTTGCGGCTGCGGTTGCGGCTGCGGCTGCGGCTGGGACTGCGGCTGGACGGGCGGGAAGCCGTAACCCTGCTGGGGCTGCCGCGGGACCTGGTGCTGATGCTGCGGCATCGTGGCCGCGTACGGGTTGTAGGCGGCGGGCGGCGGGACGGGGCCCTGCAGACGTATCCGGTCGTGGCGGATGTCCACCGCCAGGTAGTACCCGGTGAACGCCGCCGCGCTCAGCAGGATCGTCGCCACGACGACGTCGGCCTGGGTGGTCTCGACGTCCTCCGGCATCAGCACCATGCAGACGACGATCAGCACGATCGAGGCGACGAACAGGATCCAGTCGATCACCCGGCGGGTCAGCAGGGCGATGCGCAGCGCCGTCGCCCAGGTGAGCAGCCCGATGCTGAGCAGCGGCAGCATGGCGAACAGCACCCGCAGCACGATGACCGACGCCGGCACGCCCTGCCGCTGCGGCGGCGTGGCGGGAGGCGGATAGCCCTGGCCGTACATTCCTGCTCCTGGTGACCTGAAAAGCCCGACTGTCGGAGATGAGCGTATACACCGACTCCGACAGCCACCCAGGGGTTGTGCAGAACCGTTGTTCGGGCTGTCGTCCAGGGCATCACGGTGCCGTTGCTCAGGGCGCCACGGTGCCGTCCGCGAGCCCGTCGTACATGCCCTGCACCAGCTGTTCGCCGAGCCGTCCGGCCAGCCGCAGCGCCTCCTCGAAGTCGGCGAGCGCCTGGAAACGGGCGCCGTAGCGCCGCTGTTCGGCGAGCGGAAGGCGGGGCAGCTGGAGGCGCCGCACGTCGAGCCGGGTGGCGGTCGAGGCGTACGAGCTGGCCTGGCGGTTGTTCGCGGTGGCGCGCAGGAAGCCGGCCAGGAACCAGGGGTCGACGGCGGCCGGGTCGGGGCGCAGCAGGTGCACGTTGCGGCCGAGGGCGGCGCCGGCCGTGGCCGGGTCGACGACGCGGGCGACCGCGCCGCCGCCGAGCACGGGGACGACGACGTCTCCGGCGGCGAGCAGCACAGGTTCCTCGGCGGGCCCGCCGGGCGGGGCCTCGGGGAGGGTGCCGGAGGGTGCCTGGGCGGCGAGGACGTCGGTGTCGGTGAGGACCCGGACGGGGGTGCCGGCGGTGGCCGAGCCGGCGCCGCCGGCATGGAGGGTGAGGGCGCCGGCGCGGGCGAGTTCGCCGACGGTCGTCGCGGTCCGGTGGACGCCGGCCACGCCAGGGCCGCCAGGGCCGCCGGCCGGGTCGGCGGCGGGCGGCGGGGTCAGCTCGCGGGTGCGGCGCAGGGTCTCCGTCAGCCGCTCGCGCACCCCGGCCAGCTGCGCCGCGCCCTCGGCGGCGGCGGGCGGCGGCAGATGGCGGGCGGGGGCCAGGTCGACGTCGTCGTCGAGGAGTTCGATGACGGGGACCGAGCGGCTCTCGCCGGGGGTCTCGGCGAGCGTGCCGTCCTGGAGGAAGGGGCGCCAGGCGTCGAGGACGGCGGTCTCGACGGCGGGCCAGGCGAGCCGGTCGCGGCCGGGGGCACCGTTCTCGGGCGCCGTGTCGACGAGGAGCAGCTCGGCGGGCGGGCGCTCGCCGGGGACGGGCTTGCGCAGCACCCACAGGTGCAGCGGGATGCCGTACGGGGGTGCGGCGCCGGCCGGCAGGGCGACGACGGCCCGCAGCGCGCCGCGGCGCAGCAGGTCGGCGCGGATGCGGCGGCCGGAGCGGCGGGAGGCGGCGGCGGGCGGCATGAGCAGGACGGCGGTGCCGCCGGGGCGCAGGCGGGCCAGGGCGTGCTGGACCCAGGCCAGTTCGGACTCGGTGCGGGCCGGGAAGCCGTACTCCCAGCGCGGGTCGTAGGCGAGTTCGTCATGGCCCCAGTTGCGCTCGTTGAACGGCGGGTGGCACAGCACGGCGTCGGCGGTGAGGGCGGGGAAGGCGTCGGCGCGCAGGGTGTCGCCCGGGAGCACGCGGACGTCGGTGGTCCGGTCGGTGCCGAGCGCGAGGCGCAGCGCGGTGAGGGCGGCGAGGTCGGGGTCGGTGTCCTGGCCGTGGACGGCCGTGGCGGTGGTGGCGGCGCGGAGGAGCGCGCCGGTGCCGCAGGCGGGGTCGAGGACGGTGGCGGCGGGTCCGGCGAGCGCGGCCATCAGGGCGGCCGGGCCGGGCGGGGTGAGCGTGTACTGCCGGGGGTTGGCGTCCAGGTGGCGGCCGAGCAGGAACTCGAAGGCCTCGCGGGGGCTGCTCTCCGCGGCCAGTTCCGCCGCGCCGCGCACGAGCGGGACGGAGGGGGCGAGGGCGCGCGCGGTGGGGGTGAGGACGGCCCGCTCGACGCCGAACCGCTCGGTCAGCGTCTCCTCCAGGGGTACGGGGAGGAGTTCGGCGAGGCGGGTGTCGGGCGCCGCGGCGAGGGTGGGCCAGGCGGCGGCCCGGTCGCGGGCCAGGAGCAGGGCGCAGCCCGCGTGTACGAGGGCGGTGACGGCGCCGGCGGGGTGGGCGGCGATCTGCTGCCAGACCCGCTCGCCGAGCGGGACCTCGGCGAGTTTGCCCTGTGCGCGCAGCCAGTCCTCGACGTCGGCGAGGGCGAAGGACGGGCTGGACTCCGTGCCGCCGACCGGCCGGGGGAAGTCGGCGTGCCGGCGGCGCCAGTTGCTGACGGCCGCCCGGCCGACTCCCGCGAGGCGGGCGATCCCCGCGGCGGTCACCTCTGCTGCGTTGTCCGGCACGGCCGCTCCTCTTCGTCCCGCCTGGCGTGTGACGTCGATCCTACCGACGAACGCAAGAGCTGTCCCTTCACAGCGCGAGCTGATCCGTTTTTCGTGAACCGTGTTGACTCGGTTCACAGTCTCTGCTGTGATTGATCCATCGCGCCAGACAAACTCACTGTCCGGGAGGACACACTCATGTCGCACGACACGCAGCTCCCGCACCCGCAGATGCCCGCCCCGGCGGCGATGCGGAACGGGCTCGGCACCGCAGCCCTGATCCTCGGCATCATCGGCACGCTCTCCGGCCTCATCCCGCTGTTCTTCTGGCTGGCCGGCATCCTCGGCGTCATCGCGCTGATCCTGGGCCTGGTCGGCACCGGCCGGGTCAAGCGCGGCGAGGCGAACAACAAGGGCGTCGCCGTGACCGGCACGATCCTGGGCCTCGCGTCGCTGGTCCTCTCGGTGGTCGGCGCGGTCATCACGTTCACCGCGGTCAGCGACGCGGTCGACGAGATCGACAAGTCGCTCAAGGACACCGCCACCACCGCTCCGGCGACCCCGGGCGGCGGTTCCAAGGGCAAGACCGACCAGGGCAAGGGCCAGGACAAGACCAAGGCGCTCGCCGCCGACGAGACCGCCGCGTACGACGACGGCCTGGAGGTCACGGTCACCGCGCCCAAGGCGTTCACGCCGGACGAGTTCGCCGTCGGCCACACCGAGGGCAACAAGGCCTACAAGGTCACCGTGACCATCGAGAACAAGGGCAAGAAGGCCTTCGACACCGCGGGCACCCTGCCCAACGCCCGTGCCGGCAAGGACGGCGCCGACGCGGAGATGATCCTCGGTGAGAAGCTCGACGTCGCCTTCGAGGGCTCGGTCCTGCCCGGCAAGAAGGTCACCAAGACCTTCGCCTTCGACGCGCCCGCCGACGCCAAGGTGCTGACCGTCGAGATCGAGCCCGGCATGGGCCTGGCGCACGACGCCGCGCAGTGGGACCTGAAGATCGGCTGACCCGCCGCCCCACCCCGTAACCCCCGCCCCACCTCCTGACCCCCTGCACTCCCCGCACCACCCCCGCACTCCCCGTACCACCCCCGTCCCCCCTCGGAGAAACACCATGTCTGCCACCGTCCGCGTCCGCCGTCGGGCCGCCCTCGCCACCACCCTCTGCGCCGCCGTCGCGCTCGGCGCGACCGCCTGCGGGCCCTTCGGGGACACCGGGCCCGAGGCCTCGGGCCCGTTCGGGGACATGAGTGCGGCCCAGATCCTGGACAAGGCGGTGGCCACGACGAAGGCCGCCCGCTCCCTGACCGTGGACCTCGACACCAAGAGCACGGACGGGCCGCTGAAGGGCTACCTCTCGACCGACGTCCAGGGCCTGTGCGCGGGCACGATGACGATCGGCACGACGGGCACGGCCGAAGTGATCCGCCCCGCGGACAAGGCGGTCTACCTCCGCTTCGACGAGGCCTTCCTGAAGGAGCAGTCGAAGGGCGAGTCGGCCGAGGTCCAGGCCGAGGTGATCAAGCAGCTGAAGGGACGCTGGGTCAAGACCGACGCCAACGACCCGGACGCCAAGGACATGCTCGACCTGTGCGACCTGAACAAGCTGACGGCCGACTTCGAGCAGGACACCGCCGGGGCGGTGGAGGGCGCGGAGACCACGGTCGACGGCAGGAAGGCGCTGACTCTGACGCTGGACTACCAGGGCGGCGAGAAGGACACCTTCTACGTGGCCATGGAGGGCAAGCCGTATCTGCTGAAGATCGTCACGACCGGCGGCGACGAGCCGGGCACGGTCTCCTTCTCCGACTTCGACAAGCCGGTCACGGCGAAGGCGCCCGCGAAGAAGGACGTGATGGACGAGAAGAGCCTCGGCTGACGCGCGGAGCGCGCGGCCGGCAGACACACGAAAGGCGTGACGGCCTCCGGAGGGGGGTGGCCGTCACGCCTTCCGTGCTGTTCGGTCAGAGCTGGTGCCGGACCCAGATGTTCGGCTCGACGTAGACCGCGTAGCCGCGGGCCGTGTCGCAGTGCACCGGCACCAGGGCCCCGGGCACCTCGACCGGTCCGTCGGTGTCGAAGGGCAGCCCGGTCCAGGACCGCCACTGCGCCACGGAACCGCCGATGGTCATCGACGCCGGCGCCACCTTCACGACGGCGCCGCCCGCGCGTACGTGCACGCGCAGCCACGGGTCGTGCGGCAGCCCGTCGGACTCGCGGGTGCGCTGCGCGTACTCGTGGATGGAGCCCTCGGCCTCCAGGTGCTTGCCGTTCGGGCGCAGCGGGGCGACGAGTCGGGTGTGGCCGAGGCGGCGGGCGTTGTCCCGCATGGCCGAGAGCATCCGGTGCGAGACCCCGTTGCCGAGGGCGCTCGTGTCCACGGTGATCTCGATCGCGCTCACCGTGTCCGGCGTCCGCCCGTGCCGCAGGTCGGAGAACGCCCACAGCAACACCTGGTCCCACCCGGTGTCCGGCAGTTCCCCGCGCCCCTCGGCCGCCAGCTGGAACGGCACGCTGAATCCGCGCGCCACGACGTCCTCGCCGTCCGGGCCGTCGGTCGCGACGAGCACGTACTCCGGGAACTCGGCCACGATCCGCCCGATGTGGCTCCAGCCCACCGGGTCGTACATCATGAACTCCGGCCAGAGGTCCTTCATCTGCCACAGCTTCCCGGCGAGAGCGGGCCGCTCGGCGAGCGTAGTGATGTGCACGTCCATGAGGCCGAGGCTAACTGCGTGCCCGGGACCAGGCGTAACGATTTTTCCGACCGGTCGGCGCCACCCGCCTCACAGGCTCAGGCCGCACACTGGCGCAGCATCGCCGACTTGTCCGGGAGCGTGACCGGGAGGTCGTAGGCCAGGGCGACCTGGGCGAACCGAAGGGCGTAGGCGCACCGGACGGGCTTGTGGGGCGGGAGCCATGCGGCGGGGCCCGCGTCGCGTTTGGCGGTGTTGGTGCGGGCCGAGACCGGGAGCAGGTTGAGGGGGTCGTTGGCGAAGCGGCGGCGTTGGGCCTCGGGCCAGCGGGCGGCGCCGAGCTGCCAGGCGTACGAGAGCGGGATCACGTGGTCCAGCTGGACCTCCGCCGCGTCCGCCTTGCGCCAGTCGATGTCCTCGCCCGTGTACGGGTCGCGCAGCGTCATCGCCACGACCACGCAGTCGGAGCCGGCGCGGAGGCGCAGGCGGTGGCCGTCGCGGCGGAGGAGGTCGTTGCGGGTGTCGCAGCCGTTGCGGGCGAAGGGGACGCCGTCCGCCGCGTCGCTCCAGGCCGGGCCGAAGGCCTCGCGGGCGTAACCGGTCCTCGGGCCGCGGCCCTTGGTGCGCAGGCGGCCGATCCGCTCGCGGGCCGCCGCCCGGTCCTCGGCGGTGGTGAGCGGCGCGAGGCCGGGCCGGGTGCCGTCGGGGTCGGCCAGCGGGCTGACACCGTCGACGGGACCCGAGGCCGAGCCGGAGCCCGAGCCCGGTTCGGCCGTGGCCGGGGCCGGGGCCGGGGAGCACGCGGCCCCGGTCAGCAGCACGAGGAGCGCGAGGAGCGCGAGGAGCGCGAGGACCGGAGCGACGGCCAGGGCTTTCCGGTGCGAAGACACCTGACGATGCTAGGCCGCCCGAGTCGCCCTCTCGGGGTCACACCTTCCCGATGCCGAGCGTGTTCTCGGACGGCAGCAGACCGGAGCCGATGACCGCGAGCCACGGGCCGCCGAGCAGTTCCGCGAGCCGGGCCGTCGCCTCCGGGCCGAGCGCGGTCCACGGCGCGGCGGCGAGCACGTCGGTACGGAGCTCGACCTCGGCGCGCAGGGCGCGGCCCGCGTCCGTGGCGGTGCCGTCCTCCGGGCGCACCAGACCGCGGGCGGCGAGGCGGTCGCGGGCGGCGGCCCACTCGGCCGGGCGCCAGCCGCGGCTCGCGAAGGTGACCTCGGCGGCGGCCCCGACGGCGGCGAAGGAGACCAGGGCCTCGGCCGGGTCGAGCCCGGCGGCGAGCAGCGCCGCGAGGTGCCCGTCGCCGCGGTGCTCGCGCAGGATCGTGGCGGCCTGCCAGAGCACGAGGTGCGGGGCTTCGGGCCAGGGCAGCGCGGCGTTCGCGGCGGCGAGCGGGCGCCCGGCCGCGCCGGCGGTCCCGCCCGCGGTCTCGGCGGCCCGGCGGGCGAGGGCGGCGGCCTCGGCGAGTTCGGACCCTTCGACGGTCTCGTCGCCGAGGAGCGCGCGGTAGGTCCGGTCCACCGCGCGCAGCCGGGCGGCGAGCACCGCCTCGGGCGCGGCGACGGCCCAGACCCCGGGGACGTACCGCCCGACCGTCTCCGGGCTGAAGGAGTAGAAGGCGGAGGCGACCCGCCCGGCACCGGCCGGCCCGAGGGGCGCGGCACGCCAGGCGAAGTAGCTCGGCCAGCGCTCGGTCACGTCGTACCCGAGTGCGGCGGCCTCGTCGAAGGCCTCGGGGGCGTAGTAGAGCACCGCGTGCAGCGGTTCGAGCAGGTGCCACATCTGCCGGACGCGGCCCGGTTCCACAGCCAGAGTCTCCACGGTCATGACGCGGCCTCGCTCTCCTCGGCGATCCGAACATCTTGTCAGTGACTAGATTGCTCCCCCGCCCCGAACTTGTCAATGACTAGATCCGGCGTACGCTGCTGTCATGACCACCACTGGGAGCATCCGGCGCGGCTATCACCACGGAGACCTGCGCCAGGCCGTCCTCGCCGCCGCCCTCGACGTCATCGCCGCCGACGGGCCCGGCGCGCTCAGCCTGCGCGACCTCGCCCGCCGCGCGGGCGTCTCGCACGCCGCCCCCGCGCACCACTTCAAGGACCGCACCGGGCTGCTCACGGCCATCGCCGCCCAGGGATACGGACTCCTCGCCGCCGCCCTCGCCGACGCGCCCGACCTGCGCGAGCGGGGCGTGCGCTACGTCCGCTTCGCCGCCGCGCACCCCGCGCACTTCCAGGTGATGTTCCGGCCCGACCTGCACCACGCCGACGACCCCGCGCTGCTCGCCGCCAAGGAGCACGCCGCCGCCGAACTCCGGGCCGGCGTCGCCACCCTCGCCGCCGACCCGTCCACAGCCCGCGACACCGGCATCGCCGCCTGGTCCATGGCGCACGGCTTCGCGACCCTGCTGCTCACCCACAACCTCGACGCTCCGCTGGCCGGGCGGGACCCTGGCGAGGTGTTCCGCGCACTGGCCGGACTGCTCGGTTCCGGTCAACTCCCCGACTCCGCACGGGAATAGCCCGAGTCGATCACGCCTTGTCGCTGTCACACGCCGTCACGACGACCACGGGGGACCCGACATGACCAGCCGCACCACCCTTCGGAGCGCGGGGCTCGCCCTGCTCGCCGCCCTCGCCCTCACCAGCACGCCCGCGGCTGCGGCTGCGGCACCGCAGCCCGCCTGGCACGGCGTCTGGGCCGCCTCCCCGCAGTCCCCGACGGCCCCCTTCGGCCCCAACTGGTCGACGCAGGGCTTCGACGACCAGACCGTACGGCAGGCCGTACGGGTCACGGCCGGCGGCACCCGGGCCCGGATCGAGCTGACCAACCGCTACGGCTCCACGCCGCTGCGGATCACCGGCGCCACCGTCGCCCGCACCGCCGGGGGCGGCGCCGTCGAGCCCGGTTCGGTCCGCCCGCTCACCTTCGGCGGCGGCCGCGGCTCCGTCACGATCCCGGCCGGCGGCACCCTGCTCAGCGACGGCGTGCCGTTCACGACCCGCGCCCTGGAGTCGGTGACCGTCACCCTCTACCTCGCCGGGCCCACCGGCCCCGCCACCTTCCACCACTTCGCGGGCGCCACCAGCTACCGCGCGGCGGGCGACCACCGCTCCGACGCGTCCGGCGCGGCCTTCACCGAGACCAGCACCTCCTGGTACTACCTGTCCGGCGTCGAGGTCTCGGGCGGCCCCGCCGCCGGCCGACCGCACCGCCGTGACGGCATCGTCGCCTTCGGCGACTCCATCACCGACGGCGTCGGCGCCACGAACGACGCCGACAACCGCTACCCCGACGAGCTCGCCGAGCGCCTCGCCGCCACCGGCCGCCCGCGCCCCGTCCTCAACCACGGCATCGGCGGCAACCAGGTCACCAACGACGTCACCTGGGCGGGCGAGGCCGCCACCGTCCGCTTCCGGAAGGACGTGCTCACGGAGCAGGGCGTCGGCACGGTGATCCTCCTGGAGGGCATCAACGACATCGGCGGCAGCGGCCCCGCCTTCCCCGGCGGGCCGACCCCCGACGTCTCCGTGAACCGGCTCATCGAGGGCCACCGCACCCTGATCCGCCAGGCCCACGCCCACGGCATCAAGGTCGTCGGCGCGACCCTCACCCCGATCAAGGGCTCCTTCTACTTCACCCCGGAGAACGAGGCGAAGCGCGAGGCCTTCAACGACTGGGTCCGCACCTCCGGCGCCTACGACGCGGTCGTCGACCTCGACCGCGCGGTCGCCGACCCCGCCGACCCGGACCGCATCCTGCCCGCCTACGACTCCGGCGACCACCTCCACCCCGGCGACGCGGGCTACGCCGCGATGGCCGGGGCGCTTGACCTCGACGAGCTGTAGGCCGCGACGGCGCCCCGTGCCCGTACGGCCTAAGGCGCGGGGTGCCGCACCAGCCACTCCTGGAACTCGCGGTGGCGGAACTGGTAGACGGCGCCGGAGGTGCGCATGAGTCCCGCGGCGACGGACCAGTCGAGGAAGCGGACGAGGCGGAGCGGCAGGCGGCGCACGTTGCGCAGGCGGAACAGGCCGTAGGCGAGGAGCCTGGCCAGGAACACCATGCTCAGAAGGATCAGCGTCGCGGGAACGAGGGTGAGATCCTCCGGCGACAACGAGCCCCCGGAGGCCAGCAGGTACACGCAGGCCGGGACGGCGCCGGCCAACAGCAGCAACATGAGGAACTGGCCTCGGAGTTCAGCGACCGGACCCGCCGTCGCGCTGTCGACCTCCTCCAGGGTCGCGTAGCCGAGGACGAGGGCGAGCACCAGCGTCGTGACTCCCACCAGCAGCGCGATCTCCCCACCGCCGAGTTCCCCCGTTCCGAGCTGCCACACCGTGACCAGCACGACGGTCAGCATCGCGAAGCCCCGGAAGCTCCGGGGCAGCCTGCGCACCGCCTGCCGCAGGCTCAACCACCACTGCCGGCTGCCGAGCCGGGGCACGGCGAGGAACCGGGGCGCCTCCGCCCCGCTCCTGAGAAGCACCCCCACACCGGCCCCGCCCGCCATCAGCACACCGGCGCACATCGCCACCGACTTGAGGTCCATGCCCAGCTCGGTCTGCCGGAGGGACAACACCAGCCACAGCCACGCCGAACACACCGCCCCGACCAGCGGGACGCGCAGCGCCCACCTCGGCACCCGGTTCCCGAGGTCGAGCAGCACCAGATCCGTCCGCGCCGCGCTCCCCTCCCCCAGCAGCACGGCCAGCGTCCGCAGCCCCCGGTGCACCCGCTCCGGCGTGTAACGCCCGGCGCCGACCAGGGTGTTCGCCGACGAGGCGGCGATGAAACGGGAGAGCAGCAGGTCCCGCCTCCGCCTCCGTACCGGCGCGCAGCAGTTCGCCCAGGTCACCGTCCCGGTCGTACGCCACCGCGGCGAGCGTCAGCCGCCACGGCGTGGAGAGGGTCCGGGCGAGCACGCCGCCGGGCCGGTCGCGCAGTTCGTCGAGGAGCGGCTGCCACAGGGCGGGACGGCGGGCCGCGCCGCGGGCGGCGAGGAAGTCGCGGGCCCGGTCCCCGGTGACCGGGTCGATCGCGATGCGGGCCGCGTCGAGGACATGGCCGCCACCCGTCTCCTGGGCGTCGTAGGCGCGGGTGCGGCAGGTCAGGACGAACGGGGCGGGTTCGGTGCCGTCCTGGTGGCGGGCCAGGACCTCCAGGGCGCGGGCGGCCCGGGAGTCGTTCGCGGTGACGCCGTCCTCGTCCATCTCGTCGAGGCCGTCGAGTACGGGCAGCACCATGCGGGCCGCGACGACCTGTCCGGCGGACTTCACCGACAGGCCGTAGTCGCGCCGCAGGCGCCGTACCAGCCAGTCCCGCAGCGGCTCGCGCGTGTCCCAGTCCGCGAGGGAGACGAGCACCGGTACGGGTTCGTCCTCGGCCCGCACCCGGTTGAGCTCCATCACGAATTTGCGCGCCAGGACGGTCTTCCCGGCGCCCGGCTCCCCGGTGATGACCAGGCGCCGGGGCCGGAGCCGTCGGAAGTCCTGCACCACCTTCTCCAGGCGGCCCTCCGGGCTCGCCGGCAGCTCCGCCGCCCGGGCGTTCGCGTACCGGCGGAAGGTGAAGGTGACGTCGATGGCCCTGAGGTCACCGCCGAGCGAACTCATCCACTGCGGTTCACCGGCCGCCTTCACCTCGCGGGCGAGCCGCGCGACGGCCCTCGCCTCATCCGTGTCCTGTCGCGGCCACAGCGCGACCGCCACGACCGCGGCGACCAGACCGCCCACCATCGCGATGAGATCGGTCCGGTCCCCCAGGCCGAGGGCGCCCTCGTCCCGGCCCGCCAAGGACCAGACGACCGCCACCCCGCTCAGGGCCAGCACAACGGCCCCGGTCAGCCACGCCCGTCTCGTCGCGCTCCCGCGCCCCCCGTCCGGCATGGACGACATGCTGCCGGACGGGGGCCGTGCGACGCATCAGGATCCGAGGATCTCCGTCAGGAACTCGCCCGTCCACGCGAGCAGTTCGCGCCCCACCACCGGCTTCCCGCCGATCTTGCCCGTCGTCGGGCGCGGCACCAGGATCTGGTGGACGGCCGGCTTGATCACCGTGCGCGGGTAGAGGCGCTTGAGGCGCAGCTCCTGGGACTCGCGGAGCTCCACCGGGGCGAAGCGGATGTTGGGGCCCTGGAGGACGATCTCGCCGACGCCGCAGGCGCGGGCCAGCATGCGCAGGCCGGCGACGAGGAGGAGGTTCTCGACCGGCTCGGGCAGCTTGCCGTAGCGGTCGGTGAGCTCTTCCCGTACGGCCTTGATGTCGGCCTCGGAGTTGGCGGAGGCGATGGCGCGGTACGCCTGGAGGCGCAGGCGCTCGCCCGGCGCGTAGTCGTGGGGGACGTGCGCGTCGACCGGGAGCTCGATCTTGACCTCGAGCGGCGGCTCCTCCTCCACACCGCCCTCCAGCGACGCCCGGTAGTCGGCGACGGCCTCGCCCACCATCCGTACGTACAGGTCGAAGCCGACGCCCGCGATGTGGCCGGACTGCTCGCCGCCGAGCAGGTTGCCCGCGCCGCGGATCTCCAGGTCCTTCATCGCCACGTACATGCCCGCACCCATCTCGGTGTGCTGGGCGATCGTCGCGAGCCGCTCGTGCGCGGTCTCCGTGAGCGGCTTCTCCGGCGGGTAGAGGAAGTACGCGTATCCGCGCTCGCGGCCACGGCCGACCCGGCCGCGCAGCTGGTGCAGCTGGCTGAGGCCGAAGTTGTCGCCGCGCTCCACGATGAGGGTGTTGGCGTTGGAGATGTCGATGCCGGACTCGACGATCGTCGTCGACACCAGCACGTCGAACTTCTTCTCCCAGAAGTCGACGACGACCTGTTCAAGGGCCTGCTCCGACATCTGGCCGTGCGCGGTCGCGATCCGCGCCTCGGGCACGATCTCGCGCAGGCGCGCGGCCGCCCGGTCGATGGACTCGACGCGGTTGTGGATGTAGAAGACCTGGCCCTCGCGCAGGAGTTCGCGGCGGACGGCCGCGCCGATCTGCTTCTCCTCGTACGGGCCGACGAAGGTGAGGACGGGGTGCCGCTCCTCCGGCGGGGTGGTGATCGTCGACATCTCGCGGATGCCGGTGACGGCCATCTCCAGGGTGCGCGGGATCGGGGTCGCGGACATGGTGAGCACGTCGACGTTGGCCCGGAGCTTCTTCAGCTGCTCCTTGTGCTCGACGCCGAAGCGCTGCTCCTCGTCGACGATGACCAGGCCCAGGTCCTTGAACCTCGTCTCGGAGGAGAACAGGCGGTGGGTGCCGATGACGACGTCGACCGCGCCGTCCTTCAGGCCCTCCAGGGTCGCCTTCGACTCGGTGTCCGTCTGGAAGCGGGACAACGCCCGCACGTTGACCGGGAACTGGGAGTAGCGCTCGGAGAAGGTGCCGAAGTGCTGCTGCACGAGCAGCGTGGTGGGGACGAGGACGGCTACCTGCTTGCCGTCCTGGACGGCCTTGAAGGCCGCCCGTACCGCGATCTCCGTCTTGCCGTAGCCGACGTCGCCGCAGATCAGGCGGTCCATCGGGACCGTCTTCTCCATGTCCTCCTTCACCTCGGCGATCGTCGACAGCTGGTCGGGCGTCTCCGCGTACGGGAAGGCGTCCTCCAGCTCGCGCTGCCAGGGGGTGTCGGGGGCGAAGGCGTGGCCGGGGGCCGCCATCCGGGCGCTGTAGAGCTTGATGAGGTCGGCGGCGATCTCCTTGACCGCCTTCTTCGCGCGCGCCTTGGTCTTCGTCCAGTCGGCGCCGCCGAGCCGGTGCAGGGTCGGGGCCTCGCCGCCCACGTACTTGGTGACCTGCTCCAGCTGGTCGGTGGGGATGTAGAGGCGGTCGCCGGGCTGGCCGCGCTTGGCGGGGGCGTACTCGACGAGCAGGTACTCGCGGGTGGCGCCCTGGACGGTGCGCTGCACCATCTCCAGGTAGCGGCCGACGCCGTGCTGCTCGTGCACGATGTAGTCGCCGACCTCCAGGGTCAGCGGGTCGATGGTCTTGCGCCGCTTGGCCGGCATCCGCTGGCCGTCCTTGCCGGCCGCCTTCTGCCCGGACAGGTCGGTCTCCGTCAGGACGGCGAGCCTGAGCGCCGGGTCGACGAAGCCGTAGTCGATCGAGCCGCACGCCACGTGCACGACGGACGGGGCGATCTCGGCCAGGTCGCCCGTCTTCGAATCAAGCGCAGTCAGGCGCGCGGCGATGCCCTCGCCACCGAGCACCTCGACCGTGCGGGAGGCCGGGCCGTGCGCCTCCGTCACGTACACCGTGCGCCAGCCGTCGGCCAGCCAGCCCTTGGTGTCGGCGAGCGCGCGGGCGGTGTCGCCGCGGTACGTCTCCGGGGCGTGCATGCCCAGCTTGAGCGTGTCCTTGTCGGCGTCGGCGTCGGCTGCGAACGGCGACACCGACCACCACATCATGTCCAGCTCGCGCGCCCGGTCCCGTACATCCGCGATCCCCCACAGGGAGGCCGCGCCGACGTCGATCGGCGCCTCGCCGCCGCCGGCCGTGGCCGCCCACGAGGCCTGCAGGAACTCCTGGCTGGTCGCCACCAGGTCGGCGGCCCGGGTCCGCACCCGCTCGGGGTCGCAGACGACGGCCATCGAGCCCTTGGGCAGGACGTCGAGCAGCAGCTCCATGTCGTCGACGAGGACCGGGGCGAGCGACTCCATGCCCTCGACGGCGATGCCCTCGGCGATCTTGCCGAGCAGCTCGCCCAGCTCGGGGTGCTGCTCGGCGAGCGCCGCGGCCTTCTCCCGTACGGAGTCGGTGAGCAGCAGCTCACGGCAGGGCGGGGCCCACAGGCCGTGCTCGGCGACTTCGAGGGAGCGCTGGTCGGCGACCTTGAAGTAGCGGATCTCCTCGACGTCGTCGCCCCAGAACTCGATACGGAGCGGGTGCTCCTCGGTGGGCGGGAAGACGTCGAGGATGCCGCCGCGGACGGCGAACTCGCCGCGCTTCTCGACCAGCTCGACCCGGGAGTACGCGGCGGCGGCCAGGCCCTCGACGATCTCGTTCAGGTCCGCGGTCTGCCCGGTCCGCAGCGCCACCGGCTCCAGGTCGCCGAGGCCCTTGACCTGCGGCTGGAGTACGGATCGGATGGGCGCGACGACGACGCTGACCGGGCCCGCGGCCGGGTCGTCGGCGGAGGGGTGGGCGAGCCGGCGGAGCACGGCGAGGCGGCGGCCGACGGTGTCGGAGCGGGGCGACAGGCGCTCGTGCGGCAGGGTCTCCCAGGACGGGTAGTCGACGACCGTGTCCGGGTCGAGCAGCGAGCGCAGGGCCGCCGCCAGGTCCTCGGCCTCGCGGCCGGTGGCCGTCACGGCGAGCACGGTCCGCCCGGCCTCGCGGGCGAGCGCGGCGACCGCGAAGGGGCGGGCGGCGGGCGGGCCGACCAGGTCGACGTGCATGCGGTTGCCGTCGCGGGCGGCCGTCACCGCCTCGGCGAGGGCGGCGTCTCGGACGACGACGTCAAGCAGACCGTGCAGGCTCATGGGGCTTCCATCCCGGCGTGTGGGCAACGCCTTCCCGGCGTGTGGGCAACGCGAACCGCCCGACACGTCGCACGGGCCGGGGGGTTCCCAGCCTACGTCGCCCCACCGACACCCGCCGCGGAACGGGGCCGGTCCCGCCCCCGTACGCGCGCGTGCGGCGCCTGGGTGGCGGGACCGGGGGCTGAGCCCCGCGACGTACGGCCTACTCCGTCGCGATCGCGTTCAGGACGTTCATCCGGCCCGCCCGGAAGGCCGGGACCAGGGCGGCGAAGAGGCCCACGAAGGCCGAGCCGACGAACACGCCCACGATGGTCGGCCAGGGGATCTCCAGGACGCCCAGGCCCTCCAGGGCGAGCAGCTTCTGGGCCGCGGTGCCCCAGCCGAGGCCCAGTCCGAGGCCGAGGAGGGCGCCGAAGAGGGCGATGACGACCGACTCCAGGCGGATCATGCGGCGCAGCTGGCGGCGGGAGAGGCCGATGGCGCGCATGAGGCCGATCTCGCGGGTCCGCTCGACGACGGACAGGGCGAGGGTGTTCACGACCCCGAGCACGGCGACGACGATCGCGAGGGCGAGCAGCCCGTACACCATGTTGAGGAGCTGGCCGACCTGGTCCTGGAGGTCCTTCTTGTAGTCGGCCTGATCGGCGACCTTGTACTGCGGGTACGGCTTGAGGGCGTCCTTCAGGGACTGGTAGGCCGCCTCCTCCTGGCCGTCCTCGGCCGTGCCGAAGACGATCATGCTGCGGGGCATCTTCTCCGCCGGGACGTACTGCTCGGCGGTGGTGATGGCGGTGTACTTCACGCCCTTGTCGATGTTGTTGTCGTCGGAGGTGATCGCCGCGACCCGCAGGGTCGCCTGCCGGCCGCCGGCGAAGGCGACGGTGAGGCGGTCGCCGACCTTCACGCCGTGCTCACCTGCGTACTTGCTGCCGACGGACATGGCGCCCGGCCCGTACGCGTCGGAGAGGGTGCCGGCGGTGGTGTCGCGGCGCACGTCCTGGGCGTACGAGGGGTCGGCGGCGACGAGTCCGGTCTTCTCGGCCTTGCCCCGCGGGTCGGTCACGGTGGCCTCGACCCACTTGTACTCGGTGACGTGGTCGAGGCCGGCGGCCTTCTCCACGGCGGCCTGGGCCTGCGGGACGACGGGCTGTCCGTTGGTGGACTGCACGATGAAGTCGGCACCGACGGACTTGTCGAGCTCCTCGGTCGCGGAGGCGACCATGGAGGAGCCGACCACGGAGAGGCAGGCGACGAGCGCGAGGCCGATCATCAGGGCGGCGCCGGTGGCGCCGGTACGGCGCGGGTTGCGCAGGGCGTTGCGTTCGGCCATCCGGCCGACCGGGCCGAAGATCCGCAGGACGACGACGCCGAGGGCGCGGACGACGGCTCCGGAGAGCAGCGGTCCGACGACGACGAAGCCGAGCAGCGACAGGACCACGCCGAGGCCGAGCCACATCGAGCCGGGGGCGGCCGCGTCGGCGCGGGTGGCGGCGAACAGCGCGCCGGCCCCCGCGGCGGTCAGGACGAGCCCGAGGGCGCCGCGGACCCTGCCGGCCCGGGCGTCGGCGGGGGTGCCGGCCTCGCGCAGGGCGGCCATCGGGGAGACCTTGGCGGCCCGGCGGGCGGGCACGAAGGCGGCGAGGAGGGTGACGAGGACACCGAGGACGATGCCGACGACCGGAGTGGTCCAGCGGACGGTGAGGTCCTGGGTGGACAGCTCCATGCCCATCTGGGACATCAGCTTCATCAGGCCGACGGCGAGGCCGACGCCGGTGGCGACGCCGGCGGCCGAGCCGACGAGGCCGAGGAGCAGCGCCTCGACGAGGACGGAACGGTTGATCTGGCGGCGGCCGGCGCCGATGGCCCGCATGAGGCCGATCTCACGGGTGCGCTGGGCGACCAGCATGGAGAAGGTGTTGACGATGAGGAAGATGCCGACGAGGAAGGCGATTCCGGCGAAGCCGAGCATCGCGTACTTCATGACGTCGAGGAAGCCGGCCATGTCCTCGCGGCCGGCGTCGGTGGCCTCGGCGGCGGTCTGCAGCTTGTAGTGCTCGCCCTTGGGGTCGCCCAGCTTCGCGGCGACGGCGGCCTTCAGGGTCTCGTCGCCGACGCCGTCGGCCGCGTCGACCGTGATCTGGGTGAACAGGCCTTCCTTGCCGAGGAGTTCACGCTGGGCGGTGGCGGTGTCGTAGTAGACGAGGGTGGCGCCGGGGTTGGTGACCTTGAACTCGACGATGCCGGAGATCTTCGCGGTGAAGTCGCCGGTGACGGCGATGGTGCGCAGCTCGTCGCCGATCTTCAGGTGGTGCTTGTCGGCGGTGCCGGAGTCGACGAGGACCTCGGTGGGGCCGCGCGGTTCGTGGCCGGAGGCGATGTCGACCGAACGCAGCTCGACGGGCGTCCAGTTGGCGGCGATGGTGGGGGCGCCGGAGGTCGGGCCGACGTTCTCGCCGTTCGCGTCGACGACGGTGACGGACATCGAGATGACCGAGCCCTGGACGTCGCGGGCGCCCTCGACGCCCTTGATCTGCTCGACGAGCGAGGCGGACAGGGTGGCGGGGCGGCCGCTCTGCGGGATCTCGTCGTTCGCGGCGGCGTCCTTGGGGTTGACGCTGACGTCGGAGGCGGTGGTGGCGAAGAGCTTGTCGAAGGTGGTGTTCATGGTGTCGCTGAACACCAGGGTGCCGCAGACGAAGGCGACGGAGAGGAGGACGGCGACGGCGGAGAGCGCCATGCGGCCCTTGTGCGCGAAGAAGTTGCGCAGCGAGGTCTTGAGGACGGTGCCGCTCATGAGGTCCGCCCGCGCGCGTCGAAGTCCTTCATTCGATCGAGGACCCGGTCGGCGGTCGGGGAGTGCATCTCGTCGACGATGCGCCCGTCGGCGAGGTAGAGGACGCGGTCGGCGTAGGAGGCGGCGACGGGGTCGTGGGTGACCATGACGATGGTCTGGCCGAGCTCGTCGACGGACTGCCGCAGGAAGCCCAGCACCTCCGCTCCGGCGCGGGAGTCGAGGTTTCCGGTCGGCTCGTCGCCGAAGATGATCTCGGGCCGGGCGGCGAGGGCGCGGGCCACGGCGACGCGCTGCTGCTGGCCGCCGGAGAGCTGGTTGGGCCGGTGGCCCAGGCGCCCGGAGAGGCCGACGGTGTCGACGACACGCCGCAGCCATTCCCGGTCCGGCCTGCGGCCGGCGATGTCCATGGGCAGCGTGATGTTCTCCACGGCGTTGAGCGTGGGCAGCAGGTTGAAGGCCTGGAAGATGAACCCGATGCGGTCGCGCCGCAGTTGGGTGAGCTTCTTGTCCTTGAGCCCGGTGATCTCGGTCTCGTCGAGGAAGATCTGCCCGGAGGTCACGGTGTCGAGACCGGCGAGGCAGTGCATGAGCGTGGACTTGCCGGAGCCGGAGGGCCCCATGATCGCGGTGAACCGGCCGCGGTCGATGTCCACGTCGACGTGGTCGAGCGCGACGACCCGGGTCTCGCCGGTTCCGTAGGCCTTGACGACCTGGCGCGCCCGCGCGGCGACGGCCGTCCGCCCTCCCGTACCCCCGTGCGCGGGGATGGTCACAGCCGAAGTCACGGTATGTCTCCTCTGTCCGCGTATGCGCGGTGGTGTTCCGCGTGCGTGGTGCGCGTGCGTGATCCGCGTTCGCGATCCGCGTTCGAGTCTGGTCGGGGAGCGGGGCCGGGGCACTGGTGCCAGGCGCACTCTTCGCCCTGGGGATATCCACAGGGCCGCGCCGACGGAGCGCCGCTCTCGTAAGAACAAGCTAAGGACGGAAGGGGCCCCGGCTCGTCCTCCGCCGGGACGAAGCGCCCCTGGGCTGTATGGGGGAGATGCCCCTAGGGGTTCCTCCGACCCAGGTACGGGTGAGAGGCTGACCCCGGCGCACTTAGATGTATGAAGCATCCGTCAGGGTGAGGAGAGGAGTCAGGGGTGTCCGAGGCGACGACGAGAGCGACGGCACCGCAGAGAACGGACACCACCCGGCGCGGGCCGGTCGTCGCGGCCCTGATGCTGGGCATGGCGCTCGCCGCGCTCGACGGCACGATCGTGTCCACGGCCGTCCCCCAGATCGTCGGCGATCTCGGCGGTCTCTCCGTCTTCTCCTGGCTGTTCTCCGGCTATCTGCTCGCCGTGACGGTGACGCTCCCGGTGTACGGCAAGCTCAGCGACACCTTCGGCCGCAAGCCGGTCCTCATCGCGGGCATCGCGCTCTTCCTGATCGGCTCCGTGCTGTGCGCGTCCGCGTGGAGCATGGGCTCCCTGATCGCCTTCCGTGTCGTCCAGGGTCTCGGCGGCGGCGCCCTCCAGGGCACGGTCCAGACGATCGCCGCCGACCTCTACCCGCTGAAGGAACGCCCGCGCATCCAGGCCCGGTTGTCCTCCGTGTGGGCCGCGTCCTCGGTGGCCGGACCGGCCGTCGGCGGCGTGCTCGCCGGATACGCCGACTGGCGCTGGATCTTCCTCGTCAACGTGCCCGTCGGCCTGCTCGCCCTCTGGCTGATCGCCCGCCACCTGGCGGAACCCGCCCGCAGCACCGCGCCCCACGCGCGCGTGCGCGTCCGGATCGACTGGGCCGGGGCGCTCGCGATCTTCGCCACCGGAGCCGTGCTCGTCACCGCGCTCGTCCAGGGCGGCGTCGCCTGGCCCTGGCTCTCCGCCCCGTCCCTCGGCCTGCTCGGCGGGGCCGCCGCCCTGGCCGCGCTCACCGTCGTGATCGAGCGCCGCGCGGCCGAACCGATCATCCCCGGCTGGGTCTGGCGCCGCCGCACGATCGCCGCCGTCAACCTGTCCCTCGGCGCCCTGGGCCTGCTCATGGTCGCGCCGACCGTCTTCCTGCCGACGTACGCGCAGTCCGTCCTCGGCCTCGGCCCGATCGCCGCCGGGTTCGTCCTGTCCTCCTGGACCCTGAGCTGGCCCATCAGCGCCGCGCTCTCGAACCGGGTCTACACCCGCATCGGCTTCCGCCGCACGGCGATCCTGGGGATCTCCGTCGCCCTGCTCCTGCTGCTCGCCTTCCCGTTCCTGCCGTTCCCCGGCGAACCCTGGCAGCCCGCGCTCCTGATGCTGCTGCTCGGCGCGGCCCTCGGCCTGTTCCAGCTGCCGCTGATCGTCGGCGTGCAGTCGACCGTCCCGTACGAGGAACGCGGCACCACCACCGCCTCCGTGCTCTTCTGCCGCCAGGTCGGCCAGAGCGTGGGCGCCGCGCTCTTCGGCGCCGTCGCCAACGGCGTCCTGGCCGCGCGCCTGGGGGCCGACACGGACCTCGACACGCTGGCCCGCTCCCTGAAAGCCACCGACCTGATCCGCCGGGCGGTCGACACCGCCGTCGACTACGTCTACCTGGGCGCCGCCGGCGCGGCCGCCCTGGCCCTCGTCGTCCTCCTGACGATCGCCCCGCGCCGCTTCCCGGTCCTGAAGGAGCAGGCGGAACAACGGGAGGCGCCCGCGAAGACCTGAGCGCGATATCGCCTTGCCGGGCCGGCGAGGCGCCGGGGATGCTGGGCCCATGCCAGGGCAACGGAAGAGAAAGCGGCAGCGGGAGAGGGAGGCGCGGCGAGCCACCGCGCGCTTCGCGCCGGAGGCCGGCACCTGGGACGTACGGTTCACGACCCATGACGCGGAGGAATTCCACGCCTACATCCGGCGGTTGCGGGAGTCGGAGCCGGACCTGGACTGGGAGACGGTGCGGCTTGACCAGTTCTGCGGGCGCCTGGTCCACCCGGACACGTACCGGCTGAGCGTGTTCGTGCCGGACTCCCCCTAGGCCGCGTCTAGGCCGCGTCCGGGTCGGAGTCCAGGTCGGAGTCCAGGTCGGAATCCGGGTCGGGGGCCGGGTCGGAATCCGGGTCGGGGGCCGGGCCCGTCACCCGGCCCGTCAGGGCCGCGAGGGACGCGCGGATGTGCTCCATGTGCGCGTGGATCTCGTCCCGCGCCTCCTCGTGCTCGCGCAGCACCCGCTCCGTCGCGCGCTCGATCCGCTCCTGTTCGAGGCGCGCCGCGGCGAGCAGCTCCGCCGCCTCCGCCTCCGCGTCCTCCTGGCCGTGCCGGGCCGCCTCCTCGGTCTCGGCGAGCTGCCGGTCGGCCTCGGCCCGTACGCCCTCGGCGCGTGCGTCGAGGTCCGCGTGACGGGCCTGCTGCTCGGCGAGCAGGGCCGCCGCCGCCCGCTCGGCCTCCTCCCACAGCGCCGTGTACTCCTCCCGCTGCTTCGCCAGGAGTTCCGCGGCCTCGTGCCCGACGGCCTCGAAGGCGGTACGGGCCTCCTGCCGCTGCTCCTCGGCGTCGCGGCGGGCGGCCGTGGTCAGCGACTCCGCGCGCTCGGCGGCCGCCTTCAGGGTCGCTCGGGCCGCGGCGTCGGCCGCCGTGGTGACCCCCTCCGCGTACGCCCGCGCCGCCTCGGCCGTCTCCCGGCCGGCCGCCTCCGCCGCCGCGGCGAGGGCCTGCGCCTCGGCCTCCGCGTCCCGTACCAGGCTCTCGTCCTCGGCCTCCGCCAGCTCCAGGATCTTCCGGGCCCGCTCCCCCAGGGACTCGTAGCGCTGCGGGGCGAGGGACGCGGCCGTCTCGCGCAGCCGGGCCGCCTCCGCCTCCCTCTCCTCGGCGAGGACGGTCAGGCGGGCCGCCGTCTCCCCGGCCGCGTCGCGCTCGGCGGACAGCTCGGCCAGGAAACGGTCGACCTGCTCGGGGCGGTAGCCGCGCCCGCGTCCGAACGCTCCGGAGAATCCGACGGAGAAACTCATCCCTGACGCCCTTTCGACTCCCTGATCGGCTCCCTTATGTCCTCAAACATCTAGGATGCGGCATCAGAACGGACAAAAGGCGCTCGATACGGATACACATCGAGCGCCTTTCGTCACATTGCGTCTACGCCAGGGTCAGAGCAGGCCGTCCCACATCTGCTCCAGGAGCACCGACCACCAGTTCTCCGGCGACGCGAGCGCCGCCGGGTCCAGCATCGCCAGCTGCGCCTGGAAGTCGACCGTCCAGCGGCCCGCCTGCTCGGGGTTGAGCCCGAACCGCAGCCGCCACATCCGGCCGAGCAGCGCCATGCAGCGCGTGAACTCCGGCAGCCCTGTGTTCACGAACTGCGGCGGCACCGACTGCCCGCCCGGGCCCGCCTCCACCGGCACGGCCACGATGTTCGCCGTCCCGTACTGGACACAGATCGCCCGGCCGAAGTCCGAACCGAGCACCAGGTACGAGCTCGCGTCCGGCGCCGGCTGCACCTGCCGCTGCGCCGCCAGCTCCGCGAGCGTCGGCACCACCGGCATCGCCGGCTGCGCCCAGAAGAACGGGCCGAAGTCGGCCGGCAGCCCCGCCCACACGAGCGTCACCGCCACCACCTCCGGCACACCCTGCCGGGACACCGCGCGCTGGTCGAAGCGCAGGATGCCCGGGCCGAACGCGCCGGCCAGCTCCTGCGCCACACCGTCCGGCGGCAGCGGCGGGGCCGGCTGCACCTGCGGCAGCGGCGCCCGCACCGGCGCGGGCCGCGCCGGGCCGTCCGCGACCTGGTGCAACTCGCCCTGATGGGTGAGCAGTTGACGCATGCCCTGCTGGCGTCCGGCGTGATCCCGACCGTACGGCGCGATGTTGGTGATCCGCGCCTGCGGCCAGGTCTCCCGGATCATCCGCGCGCAGTAACCGCCCGGCAGCTCACAGGACTCCAGCTCCGTGTGCAGTTCGAGCACTTGCTGCGGCGGCACGTTCATGGCGCGCAGCTCGTGCAGGATCTGCCACTCGGGGTGCGGGGTGCCCGGCGCGGAGCGGCGGATGATCTGCTGCTCCGAACCGTCGGGCGCGCGGTAGCGCAGCACCGCCTGGTAGCCGGGACCGACGGTCGGCAGACCGGTCGGCTGCGGCTGTGGATAGCCGTACGCACCACCGGGGCCGGGCTGCGGTCCGGGCGGCGGCGTGGGCCGCCCGAGCGGCGCGGGCGCGGGTCCCGGCGGCGGGGGCGGCCCGGCGGGACCCATCTGGCTGGGCTGCGCGAGCATCGTCGCCGCGTGCGCGACACCGCCCGGAGGAGTGCCACCGCCCGGAACACCCGGCGGCGGAGGCGGAGGCGGCGGCGTACCCGGACCGCCCGGGCCCATCTGGCCGGGCTGCGCGAGCATCGTCGCGGCATGCGCGACACCGCCCGGAGGCGTACCCCCACCGGGAACACCCGGCGGCGGAGGCGGAGGCGGCGGCGTACCCGGACCACCGGACGAGGCCGGACCGCCGGGGCCCAGCTGGTCGGGGTGCGCGAGCATCGTCGCGGCCTGGTGCACGGCCGGCGGCGGCGTGGGCGGTCCGGGCGGACCGGGAGGCGTCGGCGGACCGGGAGGCGCGGGCGGGCCGTCGGGCAGCTGCGACACCAGCTGCGTGCGCACATAACCGCCGGGCGGCGGCGTGGCCTTGCTGGTCGCGGCGTTGGCGATGTCCGCCGCACCGGCCGGCGGCGTCGCGGGAGCGGGCGGGGTCGCCGGGGCGGCCGGGGGCGGGGCGAGCTGTCCGCCCTGGCCGAAGCTGCCGTCCGGGTTCAGCCGCGGGGCGATGGCGGTCGCCGGCAGCGCGCTGCCGCCCTTCATCAGCGCCGTGGGCGCGTCCGCGCCCACCACCGGCGCCGGCGCGTCCTCGTCGTCCGCACCCGACAGCGGCGGCGCGAACACCGTCGCCGGCAGCGGTACGGCTCCGTCGGCGCCGCCCGAGCTCGCGTTGGCGTCCGCCCACGGGCTCTGCGCGGGCACGGGCGCGGTCACCGGCACGCCGTCGTTCGCGGTCGGCTCGTACGCGTCGGTGGCGACGGGCGCGGCCGAGGAGGCAGACGCCTCCCCGGCTCCATCCGGCTCTTCCGCCACCTCGACCGTCTCGGCGTCCTCGGCGGCCTCGGCGGCCTCGGCCGCTTCCGGCCCGGCAGACGCTTCCGCCCCGGCGGCAGGCGCCTCGTGCTCCGTGGGCGCCGCCTCGGACGCCTCCTCCGACGGCTCGGCCGCCGGCGCCGCGGACGGCAGACCCGACGCCGGAGTCGACGACGCGCTCTCCGACGAGGCACCCGCCGACGCCTGCGAGGCGTTCGACTCCACCGGCGGCAGACCGATCTTGTCCGCCGCCTCCTGCAGCCACTCCGGCGGACTCAGCAGGAACGACGTCTGGTTCAGGTCGATCCGCGCCGACGGAGCCGCCGCCGGGGCGGCCGCAGCGGCGGAGGCCCCGTACTCCTCCTCGTAACGCCGGATCACCTCACCCACCGGCAGCCCCGGCCACAGCGTCGCCTCACCGCTGTCCCGCGCGATGACCAGGCGCTGCCGGCCCCCGTCCGGGGTCGGCGCCTCCTCCCGGTCCTCCGCCCAGACCACGAACCCGAGCCCGAACTCCCGTACCCGCACCTCACGGTGCAGATACGCCGGCACGTCGCCGTTGATCCACTCCTCGGCGCGCTCCTGCGCCTGCGCGAACGTCACCACAGCCAGCTCACTCCCCCACCGGGACCACGGGAACGGCACGCGCGAAGCCGCCGTCCACCATCAGGTTCGCCACCGTCTCCAGCTCCGGCGGACTGCCCGCGAGCCGCTGCAGGAAGGCGTCGAAATCCACACCGCAGGGCAGCAGCAGCCGCTCCACCCGCTCGTTCACCGTCCACGCCGCCGCCGACTCGCCGGCGTCACGGGCGTCGTCGTACGGGCAGAACCACACCGAACCGGTGCCCTGGCCCCGCACCTTCACCGCGAGCAGACCGCCCTGCACGAACGCGACGCCCAGAAAGTCCTTCGTCAGATGGTCCCGCAGACACTTGTTGACGTAGACGAGGTCGTTGATCCCCGCCTCCTCGCGCAGCGTGAAGAACGGCTGGTCCACCAGGACGCCCAGCTCCGCGTCGAGCGCCGTGCCCACCGGAGCACAGCCGCCCGCCGCCTTCAGGAACGAGCGGTACGCCCCCGGCAGCCGGTAACCCAGGTCCTCCTCCACGCCCTGCACCTGCTGCTCCGACACCGACACCACACGCTTCGGCAGCCCGAAGTGCACCGGCCGGGTCTCCTGCAGCGGACGCGTACCGCGCTTCGACTGGTCCACGCCGACGGCCGTCGCGACCCCGCCGTGATGCCGCAGCAGCGCCTTCACCTCGACCGGGACCAGTTCGAGGCGACGCGTGCCCGCCACGTGGTGCCAGGTCCAGCCGTGCGGCGTCGCCACCGCCGGAATCGTGTCCCACAGCTCGTGCCCGGTCGCGGCCAGCGCCGCGTTCGCCGACACGTAGTCCGTCAGGCGCAGTTCGTCGACGCCGAAGCCCTCCGGCGGATCGGCGATCTCCGCCGCCGCACGCGCGTACGGGGAAAAGTCCGGAAAGCCGCGCTCGTCCACCCGCACCCCTCTAGGATGCCGGGAGGCCCGGACCGGATCCGGGAAGTGCACGACCTGACCGGCGTACGCCGCGTTCGGCGGCGGCGCGATGTCCTGGCCGAGCCGACCTGTCGTCATGGCGGTTGCCCCCTGAGTGGCTGTGCCTGCTACTGCGTAGCTGCTTCTACTGTCCCTGGCTGGTCCGCACAGCCTAAGCGCTGCCCGTGACTGCCGACCCGGCCCGCCCCGGCACCACCGCCCCCACTCCCCACACCGTGACCGACGGTGACCACGTGTCACGGCCCTATGACGACAGCGCCATGGTCGCGACACACCGAAAGCCCGTTTCCGCGCCCCAGCTTCCCCATCGGGCACCGCGTTTGGCAGGCTGTTCACGCAACTCGGGGGATTGCAGGAGGGGAAGACCAGCACCATGCACGCAAGCGCCACACCCGCACCGACGCCCACGCAGGGTGACCCACGCCTCATCTGGGGCAACGACGCCGACACACAGCGCGCCCCCTTACTGCGGCACCGCCGCGACGGCATCCTGCCCACCGTCGGCGCGGCCCTCTCCGTCCGCGGCGAGACCACCCTCACCTGCACCGCCGCCCGCGGCGAGGCGGCACCCACCCTGCACCCGCTCGTGCAGGACTTCCTCGACACGCTCACCAGCGGCCAGCGCGAACGCTTCACCGGACGCTGCCCCGAGGCCATCCTGCTGTCCCGGCACCTCGCCTCCACCGAGGGCGCCCGCTCCAAGCGCGCCCAGCGCAAGCCGCTCACCCACAGCGAGGCCCGCCGCTCCCTCAAGCACGCCAAACTCACCGCGCGCCGCATCCGCGAGGACGGCGACCCGCTGCACGGCAGCTACGCCGCACCCTGCCGCTCCTGCAGCGCGATGCTCGCGCACTTCGGAGTCCGTACGGTCGACCCGACCACCACCCAGAACAGCTGACCGCCACCCATGCCCGATCTCAACAGCACCCGCTTCCCGGTGAACGTCGACGCCGCCCTGCGCGAGGCCGGCTGGCAGCCCGGCCGCTGGGACATAAAGCTCGCCGAACAGTGGGCCGACACCCTGCGCGGCCACGTGTCCCCCGGCGGGCACCGGCACAGCGTCTTCCCCGCCGTCGTCGAGGCCTGGGCCGAGTTCGGCGGCCTGCGCGTCACCGCGCCCGGCCACGGCCGGCAGATAGCCCCCGCCACCCTCCGCTTCGACCCGCTCGCCGGCCTCCACCTCGCCCGCACCCTCGGCGACCTCGGCCGCGCGCTCGACACCGAGCTCGCGCCGCTCGGCGAGGAGGGCGAGGACAGCGAGCAGCGCGCGGTCCTCGCGATGGACATGGAGGGACGGGTCTACAGCGTCGACCACGCCGGCGACTGGTACCTGGGCCGGGACATCGACGCGGCACTCGCGACGCTGGTCACGGGGACGCTGCCGACACGCCTGACGGCGGGCGGCTGAGCGCCTCTCCCGGCCCCGTACGTACGGGCGGGGCTGCCGTTACGTCGTTACGGGGGCGGCCTCGACGGCCGCCACCGGCAGCACCGCGCTCACCCGGAAACCGCCCGCGTCCGTCGGCCCGGACACGAACGCCCCGCCGAGCCGCGTCACCCGCTCCCGCATCCCGACCAGACCGTTCCCACCGCTCGGCAGATGCGCGTCCGCCGCCGCCGCGTCCGAAGGACCGTTCTCCACCTGCATCGCGACCTCGGCCTCACGATGCGCGAGCCGCACCACGACCTCGGCGCCCGCCGCGTGCTTGTGGACGTTCGTCAACGCCTCCTGCACCACCCGGTACGCCGTCTGCTCGACCTCGGCCCCGTAAGCGCGGGTCTCCCCCAGCACCACGAACTCCACGACCGCGCCGGCCTGCCGCGACTGCTCGACCAGATCCTCCAGGGCGTCCAGGCAGGGCCCGCCGTCCTGCGCGGCCGCCTCCGCCGCCGCCGCGGCGGCGCGGCCGACGGCGGCGAGCGGCGCCGCGACGGGGGCAGCGGGCACGGCGGGGGCCTCCTCGCGCAGCACCCCGAGCATCTCCCGCAGCTCCGTCAGCGCCTGCCGGCCCATGTCCCCCACCAGCGCCGCGTTCTTCACGGCCTTCTGCGGATCCTTCAACGCCACCGCCTGCAACGCCGCCGCGTGCACCACCATCAACGACACCCGGTGCGCCACCACGTCATGCATCTCCCGCGCGATCCGCGTCCGCTCCTCCTGGCGCGCCCACTGCGCCCGCTGCTCCGCCCGGTCCGCGAGCAGCGACAACTCCTGCTCCAGACTGTCCGCCCGCTCCCGCAACGACTCCATCAGCCGCCGCCGCGCCCCTATGTAGAGGCCGAGCAGCAACGGCGGGGCGTTGAGCCCGAGCGTGAGGAGCAGCGACATGACCGGCACGTACCAGCCGCTCGGATCGAAGTCCGCCTGCCCGGTGTCCGCCTGCGCGACGTCCGCCCGCATCCGCACCACGGTCACGATGTACACGGCCGCCGTCGACATACCGGCGAGCGCCGCCGTGAACCGGCGCGGCACCTCGGACGCGGCCAGCGTGTACAGGCCGACCAGGCCCATGAGGTAGCCCATCTCGGCGGGCGTGACCGCGATGGAGACCAGCACCACGGTGATCGGCCACCGCCGCCGCACCACCAGCACGGACCCGACCACGAGCCCGAACAGCACCCCCACGGGCACCGGCAACGACGCCTTCTCCGCGAACCCGACCCCCTCGAGCCCGCACTCCAGCGCCGACACCACGCCCAGCGAGACATCCAGCACGGCGCTGCGCCGTCTCCCCCACCACCCCCGGCTCCGCCGGCCACCCTCCGTGCCCGCCGCGTCCCGGTCTGCCCCCGTTGTGGTCATGCCTTCCACCCTACGGGCGAGGGCCACCGATTTTCCCGCCCCTGCGGGGCCCGGGAGCGGCGCCCGTCAACACACGTGGACACCAGTCCCTCGAACTGTTGAATCGACAGGGTTTTCGACCCGGACGTCCGCATTCCGGACGACGGTGTTCGTATGACACCCGAAACGAGCCGGTACGCCGACTTCGAAGGCCTGCGCGAACGGGCCGTCGCCCTCCGCCGCGAGGGCCTCAGCCTCCGGCAGATCCGCGACCGCCTGCAGATCTACAACAACGACATGCTCCACAGGCTGGTGAAGGGCGAGCCACCCCCGGAGTGGACGAAGCGCCCCAACGCCAAGGACGACCTCCGCGCCCGCGCCCGCGAGCTGCGCCTGGAGGGGAGGACGTACGACCAGATCCAGGTCGAGCTGGGCTGCTCGAAGAGCTCGATCTCGCTGTGGGTACGGGACCTGCCGAAGCCGGCACGCAAGCGCACCCGCGAGGAGGCTTCGGCGATCGCCCGCAGGGGCTGGGAGGCGACGCTGCGCATCCGCGAGGAGGAGCGACAGCGGACCAAGCAAGCCGCCGCGCAGGCCGTGGGGGCACTCTCCGACCGAGAGCTCTTCCTCGTCGGAGTGGCCCTCTACTGGGCCGAGGGCACGAAGGACAAGTCGTACGAGCGCCGCGAGCGCGTCACCTTCGTGAACAGCGACCCGGGCATGATCCGGACCTTCCTCGCCTGGCTCGACCTCATCGGCGTCGACCGGGCGCGACACACGTACCACCTAATGATCCACGAGAGCGCGGACGTCGCCGCCGCCGAGCACTACTGGGCGGACGTCACCGGCGCCGACCCCGCCAGGTTCGGAAAGACAAGCCTCAAGCGACACAACCCCAAGACCGCACGGAAGAACGTCGCAGACGACTATCAGGGCTGCCTCGCCGTCCGCGTTCGCGGAAGCGCCGACTTGTACCGTCGCATCGAGGGGGCCTGGTGCGGCATAGTAGGGGCTGCTTCTGCGGCGGTCCGAGGGAATCGGACATAACGCCCATCCCGGGTCGTCTAAGGGCAAGACGTCAGATTTTGGTTCTGATCATGGGGGTTCGAGTCCTCCCCCGGGAGCACAGATGCTCGGTTCGGGTCCCGACCTCCCAGGTCGGGGCCCTTCCTCGTTACCCGGGCGGCACCCCCCGGTATCCTTCGGTGGTCCAGCCACCCGAAGCCGAAGGGCATCCCCGTGAGCGCCAACCGCCCGGCCGCCGTCGTCGTCCTCGCAGCGGGTGAGGGCACCCGCATGAAGTCGAAGACCCCCAAGGTCCTGCACGAGATCGCCGGGCGTTCGCTCGTCGGGCATGTCGTGTCCGCCGCCCGTGAGCTGGAGCCCGAGGACCTGGTCGTGGTCGTCGGGCATGCGCGGGAGCTGGTGAAGGGGCACCTGGACGAGCACTACGCGGGGACGCGGACCGCCGTGCAGGAGGAGCAGAACGGGACCGGGCACGCGGTGCGCATGGCGCTGCAGGAGCTGGGGCGGACGCCCGAGGGGACCGTGGTCGTGGTGTGCGGCGACACGCCGCTGCTGTCGGGCGAGACGCTGCGCGCCCTGGCCGGCACGCACGCCGCGGACGGCAACGCCGTGACCGTGCTGACCGCCGAGGTGCCGGACTCGACCGGCTACGGCCGGATCGTGCGCGACCCGGCGTCGGGCGCGGTGACCGAGATCGTGGAGCACAAGGACGCCTCGGACGAGCAGCGCGCGATCAGGGAGATCAACTCCGGCGTGTTCGCGTTCGACGGCGCGCTGCTCGCGGACGCGCTGGGCAAGGTGCGGACGGACAACAGTCAGGGCGAGGAGTACCTGACGGACGTGCTGTCGATCCTGCGTGAGGCGGGGCACCGGGTGGGCGCGTCGGTGGCGGCGGACCACCGGGAGATCCTGGGGATCAACAACCGGGTGCAGCTGGCCGAGGCTCGCGCCCTGCTGAACGCGCGCCTGCTGGAGCGGGCGATGCTCGCGGGCGTGACCGTCGTGGACCCGGCGTCGACGTTCGTGGACGTGACGGTGACGTTCGAGGCGGACGCGACGATCCTGCCGAACACCCTGCTCCTCGGTGCGACGCACGTCGCGGAGGACGCGGTGGTGGGCCCGAACACGCGCCTGAAGGACACCGTGGTGCGCCGTGGCGCCCGGGTGGACAACACGGTGGCCGACACGGCGGTCGTGGGCGAGGGCGCTTCGGTGGGCCCGTACGCGTATCTGCGTCCGGGGACGGATCTGGGCGCGAAGGCCAAGGCGGGTACGTACGTCGAGATGAAGGCGGCCGTCATCGGTGAGGGGACGAAGGTCCCCCATCTGTCGTACGTGGGTGACGCGACCATCGGCGAGTACACCAACATCGGTGCGGCGAGTGTCTTCGTGAACTACGACGGTGAGGCGAAGCACCACACGACAGTGGGCTCTCACTGCAAGACGGGTTCGGACAACATGTTTGTGGCTCCTGTCACGATCGGGGACGGTGCCTACACCGCCGCCGGGTCCGTCATCACCAAGGACGTGCCGCCCGGCGCGCTGGCCGTCGCCCGTGGCCAGCAGCGGAATATCGAGGGTTGGGTGGCTCGTAAGCGCCCCGGCAGCGCCGCCGCGCAGGCCGCTACGAGCGCCACGGAGAAGTCCGCCGGCGAAAGCTGACCGGAAACGAGTACGTCGAACTCGGCGTACCGTGATACGTGCACACAAATTCGGCTGGCTCGCACGCGCGCACGGGAGCGCGGGGATCCGCGGCCAGAGAAACCGTCGAGGAGACAGTGCTGTGACCGGGATCAAGACGACCGGCGAGAAGAAGCTGATGCTCTTCTCCGGCCGCGCCCACCCCGAGCTGGCCGAGGAGGTCGCACACCAGCTGGGTGTCGGCATCGTTCCGACCAAGGCGTTCGACTTCGCCAACGGTGAGATCTACGTCCGCTTCCAGGAGTCGGCGCGTGGCGCGGACTGCTTCCTGATCCAGAGCCACACGGCTCCGATCAACAAGTGGATCATGGAGCAGCTGATCATGATCGATGCTCTGAAGCGGGCCTCGGCCCGGAGCATCACCGTGATCATCCCGTCCTACGGCTATGCCCGTCAGGACAAGAAGCACCGTGGCCGTGAGCCGATCTCGGCCCGCCTGGTCGCCGATCTGCTGAAGACGGCGGGTGCGGACCGGATCCTGACCGTGGACCTGCACACGGACCAGATCCAGGGCTTCTTCGACGGTCCGGTGGACCACCTGTCGGCGCTGCCGGTCCTGGCGGACTACGTGGGCGCGAAGGTGGACCGCGAGAAGCTGACGATCGTGTCCCCGGACGCCGGCCGCGTGCGCGTCGCCGACCGCTGGTGCGACCGTCTGGACGCGCCGCTGGCGATCGTCCACAAGCGTCGCGACAAGGACGTCGCCAACCAGGTGACCGTCCACGAGGTCGTCGGTGATGTGAAGGGCCGTGTGTGTGTCCTGGTGGACGACATGGTCGACACCGCGGGCACGATCTGCGCCGCCGCGGACGCGCTGTTCGCGCACGGTGCGGAGGACGTCATCGTGACGGCCACGCACGGCATCCTGTCCGGTCCGGCCGCGGACCGGCTGAAGAACTCGAAGGTGAGCGAGTTCGTGTTCACGGACACGCTGCCGGACCCGAGCTCGCTGGAGCTGGACAAGATCACGGTCCTGTCCATCGCCCCGACGATCGCCCGCGCGGTGCGCGAGGTGTTCGAGGACGGTTCGGTGACGAGCCTGTTCGAGGAGCACTGAGCTTTCAGGCAGTGACGAGCGAGGGCCGCTTCCCCCTGGGGGAGGCGGCCCTTCGCCGTCGGCCCGTGGGGCTCCGCGGTGATCCATTTGGGCGCCCGCGAGGGGGCCGCTAGACTGTCGTGGTTGCTCGGCGAGGGAGGCCGGACGCGCGTACGGCGTACGCACGGTTCCGGCGGTCCGTTATCGACGCGCTCTTCGTAGCAGGCCCACGCCAGTCGGGCCGGGTGACAGTCGCATCCGTCACCGCACCACACGAGGAGTGCACATGTCCGAGGTGAAGCTCACCGCGTCCGTCCGCACCACGTTCGGCAAGGGCGCCGCCCGCCAGCTGCGTCGCGCCGCCCAGGTTCCCGCCGTTCTGTACGGCCACGGCTCGGACCCGATCCACCTGGCGCTGCCGACCCACGAGACCGGCATGGCGCTCCGTACCCCGAACGTCCTGCTGGCCCTGGACATCGAGGGCAAGGGCTCCGAGCTGGCCATCCCGAAGGCCGTCCAGCGTGACCCGCTGAAGGGCTTCCTGGAGCACGTCGACCTCCTCCTCGTGAAGCGCGGCGAGAAGGTCACCGTCGAGGTTCCGGTCGTCGCCGAGGGCGAGCTGGCCGCCGGCGGCAACCTGCTCGAGCACGTTCTGAACACCCTCTCGGTCGAGGCCGAGGCCACCCACCTGCCCGTGTCCTTCACGGTCTCCGTGGAGGGCCTGGAGGCCGGTGCCTCCGTCCTGGCGCAGGACGTCGTCCTGCCGTCCGGCGTGACCCTGGTGACCGAGGGCGACGCCGTCGTCCTGCAGGTCCTGGCCGCGCAGGCCGAGGAGCCGGCCGAGGAGGCCGCCGAGGGCGAGGCCGCCGAGGGCGCCGAGGCCTGAGCCGTAGGCTCTGCTTGACGCGACGGGGTGACGGGCCACGGCCTGTCACCCCGTTTCTCTGTGCCGGTACGGATCTGTACGAATACGAGGAGACGAGACGCAGATGACGGACGACGCGAACGCCCCCTGGCTGATCGTCGGCCTCGGCAACCCGGGCCCGGAGTACGCGGGCAACCGGCACAACGTGGGCTTCATGGTGGCGGACCTGCTCGCCGACCGGATCGGCGGGAAGTTCAAGCGCGCGGGCAAGGCGCAGGCGCAGGTCGTGGAGGGCCGGATCGGCCCGCCCGGGCCGGCGGGCCGCCGGGTGGTGCTCGCGAAGCCGATGTCGTACATGAACCTGTCGGGCGGGCCGGTGACGGCGCTGCGCGACTTCTACAAGGTGCCGACGGCGCACATCGTGGCGATCCACGACGAGCTCGACATCGACTACGGGGTGCTGCGGCTGAAGATCGGCGGCGGCGACAACGGCCACAACGGTCTGAAGTCGATGACGAAGTCGATGGGCGCCGACTACCACCGGCTGCGTTTCGGCATCGGCCGGCCGCCGGGCCGTATGCAGGTCGCCGACTTCGTCCTGAAGGACTTCTCGTCGACCGAGCGCAAGGAGCTGGACTACTTCGTGGACCGGGCGGCGGACGCGGTGGAGTGCCTGGTGACGGAGGGCCTGGAGCGGGCGCAGTCCGCGTACAACGCGTAGCCCGGTAGCTCTCGGAGCGTACGACTGTACGATCGCGGGTCATGACGCATGCCCGTAACGCCGCCATGGCCCTCGTCGCCCTGCTCCTCGTCGTCGCCGGGGCGTGGACGTCCTGGCAGTCGGCGCAGCACGTGCTGCTTTCGAAGGGCCGGGAGCACGGCACGTTGACGGTGACGGGCTGCAACGAGGAGACGTGCAGCGGGCGTTACGTCCCGGACGACCCGGCCTCGCAGCGTCACACGGTGACGATCGCGCACTCGGTGGCCGCGGAGAAGGGCGAGACGCTGACGGTCGTCGTCAAGCCGGGCACGGACGAGGCGGTCCGAACGGGCTGGGGCGGCGGTCTGCACGCGTGGCTGCCGCTGGGCGGTGCGCTGTTGCTGGCGGCGCCGTTGGTGGGCGGCGGGTTGAGGCTGGTGCGGACGGCGTGGTCGGTGGCGGGGGTGGGGGCGGTGTTGTTGCTGGGGGCGTTCTTCGCGCTCTAAGTGATTTCAGGACATGTTGGCGCGATCTTGCCAGATCGTTATAAGCCCTTGGGTTAAGGGTGACTTAAAGCAGCCGATAGGCTGCCCCCGCCACCTCCCACGGCATCCCACATCCCACAAATGGACGACCATGCGACGTTCTCTCATCTCCGCCGGCGCGCTCGTAGCGGCCGTGGCGGGTTCGCTCGTTCTGGCGCCGGCCGCGTCCGCCGCCGACGTTCCCTTCCACCACGCGAAGGACCTGCCGATCAGCGCCTCCTCCTTCGAGAAGACCGAGAAGGTGTGCGACGGCATCCCGTCCACGCAGGACGGCTGGCACTTCGTGCTTGCGGGCAGCCCGGGCAACGAGGCCGAGTTCACCAAGCTGACGGTGACCTTCGACAACGGCACCCCGATCGTCATCACGGACTTCAGCTCCTTCGGCAACCCCGAGGGCAAGCACGCGTACGTGGGCTCGGAGATCGGCGCGAAGCTGACCTCGGCCACCGCCGAGATCGACGGTGTGGCGAAGTTCTTCAACCTCTCGCACACCTGCCCGGGCACCGCCCCGACGCCGACCGGCACCCCCTCGACCTCGACCTCGCCGTCGACGTCGGAGTCCCCGAGCTCCTCGACCTCGCCGTCGACCTCGGTGTCCCCGAGCTCCTCCGTCTCCCCGTCCGCCTCGGAGAGCGGTGCCGCCGGTGGTCAGCCGACCCCGAGCGCGTCCGGCTCCGCGGGCGCCGAGGGTGACCTCGCCGAGACCGGCTCCAGCGCCCCCGTCGGCATCATCGCCGGTGTCGCCGTGGCCCTCGCGGCCGCCGGTGCGTTCCTGGTGACCCGCCGTCGCAAGGCCCAGCAGCACTGAGGCCCAGCAGCGGTCCGCTGCCCGGGGCTGAGCCCCGGGCTTGCAGATGGCGCCTCACCGGCTGTGAGGTGGGCTTCCGCGTCCCGGTCGTCGGCCCGTCGGGCCGGCGGCCGGGACGTGCGGTTTCCGGTCGGCATCCCACGCGATCCGGCCCCTGCGGGCGCGCACGAGTGGTAGCGGTCCGCGCAGAGGGGGACCGCGGTGTCGGACCGCGGCCCCGCCCCTGTCATGGCTCAGTCGCCGATGTACGTGTCGATCTGTTCCGGCCCGGCGATGGCGCCGGCGAACAGCCGGACCTCGCCGATGCGGGCGGGCAGGTAGTCGTTGTGCCACCAGTCCGTCCAGGCGCTGCCGACCGAGACCTCGGAGGCGCCCTCCAGGGCGGGGAACGGCGTGGCGGTGCCGTTCTGGCTGCGCCCCAGGTAGAGGCTGATCTTGCCCGTCGCGGCGTCGTACACACCGGTGAGGCGCACCGTGCTGTCCACGGCGGCGACCTCGTCGGAGACGACGGAGGTGAATCCGCCCTCCCAGTGGTGCGTACCGAAGTGCCACTTGCCGACCGGAACGGTTCGCTCCTCCATCGTCTGCTCGTCGAGCACCGTGGCCTTTCCGGTCAGTTCGTACCAGATCCCCCACGAGATGCCGTCGTGAGCCCGCTGGCTGAGGACCGCACCGGCGTAACCGATGTCCTGGGTCGCCAGCTTCGCCCCGTCGAGTGCGACCGTGGTGGTCATGGTGAAGGAACCGGTGCCGTCGACCACGCCCGCGTTCATGGGCGAGCGCGCCTCGTCGTCAACGCCGTCGAAGACCATCACGCCGTCTATCAGGCTCGCCCCGGACATGAGCGTGAGCGACTTGCCGTAGCCGGACGACACGTCGGGGACGGTGCCGCCGCTGCCCTGCCCGGCGCGCCAGTCCGCGACGAGTTCGACTCCCGCGTAGCCGGCGGAGACGAGCAGCTTGGCCTCGTCCCCGACCTCCTTGGGCGTCAGAGCCCGCTGCCAGACGGTGACCTCGTCGATCGAGCCGTTGAAGTTGTCCACATAGTTGTCGGCGTACATGACCCGGCCGATCTGCAGGGGGCCGTTGGCGGACCACGGGGTGCCTGCGTCGACAGAGGCGACCTGCTTGCCGTTCACGTACAGGTAGACCTTCTTGGCGACCGCGTCGTGAACGCCGGCCACGTGCGTCCACACGCCGTCCGGGTAGTAGGCCTGCGTCATGGCCTCGCGGGACCACTCCCCCTCGGTGGAGAAGACCCGCAGGCTCCAGCGTCCGCCGTACGAGATGACGAAGGGGCTGTACTTCTTGTCCCACGGCCACGCCGAGTCGGGGGTCTGGCTGATGACCGAGACGGTGCCCGTGGTGGCGGGGTCGACCCACACCCAGGCGGAGACGGTGTACGAGGACCGCGTCTCCAGAACCCGTCCTTCCGTGGACGCGTATCCGGTGGCGCCGTCGAGCCTCAGGCCCTTGTCGGTGACCGGCTCCGGGAGCGGAACGCCGGCGGCGTCCCGGGTGATCAGGCCGCGGCGGCCGCGGTCGTCACGGGTGGCGCCGGTGGCCAGCGTCGCGGGGTAGCGGGTGGTCCCCGTGGTGGCCGAGTCGAGCGCCTGCCCCGAGGCCTCGTCGAAGTGGTACCTGGCGAGCGGGCCCTCGCCCGCGGCGACCAGGAAGTCCACGGCGTTCCAGGCCCCGTAGCGGCCGACGGTGTCGAGGGCCCTCACGTAGAGCGTGTGCGTGCCGGACCGGTCCGGGGTGACGGAGACCGTGGCCTGTGCGCCGTCGACAGTCGGCCAGGTCGTCATGGACGAGAGCGTGTACTGGTAGGAGACGATGTTGGTGTCGCCCGTGGCAGGCGAGAACGAGAAGGTGCCGGCGATGCCCGGACCACCCTTTGAAATGCACGAGTTGGGCGCGCAGTCGGTGTAGGGAGTGCCGAACGCGATCTGGGGCGCACCGGGTGCGGTCGAGTCGACCTTGAAGTAGCACCAGGGGCCGGACGGGCCGGTGAGGTAGCTGCCGCCGCCGTTGTAGTAGGACTGCGTCCATGCCCGGTACCGGTAGAGAACGCCGTCGGTCAGGGTCGACCATGACATGGTCTGTTTGACGCCGTCCCCCACGTATCCGCTGGAGGGCCGTGTGTCACCGTTTCCGGCCGGGGTGTCGCCCCAGCTGCCGTCGGCGTTCTTGTGGTTGAGGTCGAAGACGATGCGCAGCTCGGCACCGCTCTCGCCGCCGCTCTGGGTCTCGGGTGTCGCCGTCAGCGTGGGCGAGGGGTCGGACACGGTCGACGGGTTGGATTCGCTCGTCGAGCACACGGTGCCCGAGCCGGTCACCAGTCCGGTCTCCGTGGGGGTGGCGGGCTTGCCGACGAAGTCGACGGCGAGGACGGCGTCGTCCCGGAACCGCTTCCACGCCGATGTGTCCGACTCGTCGTGCGCCCGGATCTCCAGCGTGAGCCGTGAGAAGCTGCCGGCCGCGAAGTCCCGGACGGTCGGCGTCAGGTTCTCGTCGGTCTCCTCCGGGTTGTCGTTGAACTCGATGGGCGCGGTGGGTGAGTTCGGGTCGCACAGCGATCCGCGTCCGGCCGAGACGTAACGGTCGCCCATCCAGTCGAGCTCCCGCGGGCGGGAGGACCACGTGGTGGAGGAGGAGATGTTGTCGGTGCGGACGAGGTCGACCCAGCGCGGGTCGCACTGGAACGCCCACGGCTCCGTCACGCGGAACGTGGCGTCGAGGATCTGCTTGCCCTGGAGGCTGGAGGGCGAGAACTCGAAGTAGAGGCGCTGCACGTATCCGGGACCGCAGTAGTAGCCGTTCCAGCTGCCGCACTTGCCGGCGCCCTTGCCCCTGCCGTCGTCGCCGTTGCCCCAGCCGTAGCTCGTGTAGCCGTCCGAGCGCAGCAGCGTGCGCTCCTCCTCGCCCCAGGTCACCGTGGGGTCGATGAAGAGGGGGAAGTCGGAGGCCGGCGTGCCGGTCAGCATGGCGGGGTCGGGCACCACGGAGAGGCTCTTCGCGGAGACGCCCACGTCCATGCGGGCCACCTTGTCACCCTGGCCGGGTTCCAGGCCGTGGCCCGACGGGGCCGTCTCCGCGAGGTCCACCCGTGTCGGCATGGCGCGGTCCTCCTTGGCGGCGCCGCGCCGGGCGGTCTCGGCGGCCTTGCCCGCCGAGTCCCACATCTGTGCGGTGGGCGCGCGGAAGACGGTCCGCCCGGTGTCGTCGACGGCGTCGAGGGTGCCCCGGGCGCTCTCGCGCACGGTCAGGCCCCGGGCATCGATCCCGAAGGTGAGCCGCTTGAGTCTGGTGTCGGATGCGGCCCGCGGGGTCTTGACGATCAGGACGTGCTGGAAGCCCTCCGTCGTCGCCGTCACCTTGAGGTCGACGTCGCGGAGGACGTCCCGGTAAAGGGCGCTGGGGCCGTCGAGTTCGGGCTCGGGCAGCGTTCCGGGCCAGTCCAGTGCGAGCTTCCTGCCGGCCTTGGTGATCGAGGCGAGCGGGGCGTCGTCTCCTCCACCGGAGAAGCGCATGTCGGGCGCGGCGGCCCGGGGCCCCACCGTGCCGTCCTTCTTGCGCTCGAGTGTCGCGTCCGGCGTCCGCCAGCCCCCGTCCGCAGCGGGGACGCGAACCGGGACCGAGGCCTGTTCCAGTGTGAAGGAGTACCCGTCGGGGTTGGCGTAGACGGTGGCCCGCTCCGTGCGCTGGCCGATCACCTCCACGCGATGGCCCGACTCCTTGGCCGCCGCGAGCGCGCGGTCCCCCTCGGAACGCACCGGCCCCTGCTCCGCGGAGGCGACCGCGCCTGTGGCTGTGCCCAGTGCCGGGAGCGTCGCCAGCACCGCGGTCGCCGTGGCCGTCGCCACCATGCGTCGTACGCCGCCGAGTCTCCTCGGTCTGGCTCTATGTGGTCGTCTCACTTGTCCCCCCAGTTCAGCTGTTGATCAAACAGCCCCACTCTCAGGCAGAGCCGGGAGAAAAGGGGAACAGATCTTCGACGCGTGATCGAAGTGTGATTGAACGTGAACATGACGGATTGAATGTGAACTGGCGGTGCCCCCGTAACGAGAACATGGCGGTGCCCCCGTGGAGAACCACGGGGGCACCGTCATGTCGTACGAGCGGTCAGCCGGTGTTGCGCAGGCCCGCCGCCACGCCGTTGACCGTGAGCAGCAGGGCCCGGGACAGCAGCGGGTCGGGCTCCTCGCCGCGCTCGGCGGCGGTGCGCTGACGGGCGAGCAGGGCCACCTGGAGGTAGGAGATCGGGTCCAGGTAGGCGTCGCGGATGGCGAAGGTCTGCTGGAGGACGGGGTTGGAGTCGAGCAGCTGCTCGCCGCCCGTCACCTTCAGCACCTCGGCGACCGTGAGCGCGTGCTCGGCCTCGATCGTGTCGAAGACGTGCTTGAGCTCGTCCGGGACCAGGGTGTCGACGTAGTGGCGGGCGATCCGCAGGTCCGTCTTGGCCAGCGTCATCTCGACGTTGGAGAGGAAGTTGCGGAAGAAGTGCCAGCGTTCGTACATCTCGCCGAGGACGGCGTCGAGGCCGGCCTCGCGCAGGGCCTTGAGGCCCGACCCGACGCCGTACCAGCCGGGGACGATCTGGCGGGACTGGGTCCAGCCGAACACCCACGGGATGGCGCGGAGTCCGTCGAGGGAGACGCCGGAGCCGGGGCGGCGCGAGGGGCGCGAGCCGAGGTGCAGGTCGGCGAGCTGGTCGACGGGGGTGGAGGCGAGGAAGTACGCCGGCAGGCCGGGGTCCTCGACGAGCTTGCGGTACGCGGTGTGGGCAGCCTCCGAGACGGTGTCCATGGCCGCGTCCCAGCGGGCGAGGGCATCGTCGGACTGGCGCGGCGCGGTGTGCAGGGCGGAGGCCTGGAGGGTGGCGGCGACCGTCAGTTCCAGGTTCTCCCGCGCCAGGGACGGGATCAGGTACTTGTCGGAGATGACCTCGCCCTGCTCGGTCACCTTGATCTCGCCCTCCAGGGTGCCCCAGGGCTGGGCGAGGATCGCGTCGTGCGAGGGGCCGCCGCCGCGGCCGACGGTGCCGCCGCGGCCGTGGAAGAGCCGGAGCCGTACGCCGTAGCGGTGGGCGACGTCGCGCAGGCGCCGCTGGGCGCGGTGGATCTCCCACTGGGAGGTGGTGATGCCGCCGAACTTCGACGAGTCGGAGTAGCCGAGCATGACCTCCTGGACGTCGCCGCGGAGCGAGACGAGGCGCCGGTAGGAGGGGTCGGCGAGCATGTCGTTGAGGATGACGTCCGCGGCGCGGAGCTCGTCGGTGGTCTCCAGGAGCGGCACGATGCCGATCTTGGCCCAGCCGGCGTGCAGGTCGACGAGGCCGGCCTCGCGGGCGAGGACCGCGGCGGCGAAGACGTCGTCGGCGCCCTGGCACATCGAGATGATGTACGACTCGATGACCTCGGGTCCGAAGACCTCCAAGGCCCGCTTCACGGTCTGGAAGACACCGAGGGTCTTCTCGCCGGCGGCGTCGAGCGGGGCCGGCGTGGGGGCCAGCGGACGCCGCGAGCGGAGCTCCTTGGCGAGCAGCTTCTGCCGGTAGTCGCGGGGCATGTCGGCGTAGCGCCAGGACTCCTCGCCGAGTCGGTCGAAGAGCTGACCGAGGGCGTGGTGGTGGGCGTCGGCGTGCTCGCGCACGTCCATGGTGGCGAGCTGGAGGCCGAAGGCGGCGAGGGTGCGGATGGTGCGGTCCATGCGGCCGTCGGCGAACAGGCCGCCGCGGTGGGCGCGCAGGGAGGTCTGGATCAGGGTGAGGTCGCGGAGGAGTTCGGCGGTGCCGAGGTAGTCGCGGCCGTCCTGGTGGGGGGTGCCGTTGGCGAGGCGCTCGCGGGTGTTGAGGAGCTTCTGGCGGACGCAGGTGACCTTGAGCCGGTAGGGCTCCTCGGCGTTGAGGCGCTTGTAGCGGGGGCTGATCTCGGGCAGCCGCTCCAGGTCGGCCTGGAGGGACTCCAGGAGTTCCTCCGTCGCGCCGGCGTAGCGGATGGAGTTGGAGAGGAGTCCGCGCAGGTGGTCGACGAGTTCGAGGGCGTCGGTGATGCCGTGCTCGTGCTGGAGGATCAGCACGTCCCAGGTGACCTGGGGGGTGACGTTGGGGTTGCCGTCGCGGTCGCCGCCGATCCAGGTGCCGAAGGTCAGCGGGCGGGTGCCGGCGGGCAGCTCGAAGCCGACCCGCTCCAGCTCGGCGGCGAGGTCTTCGAGGACGTCGCCGACGGCGTCGGCGTGCAGCTCGTCGAGGTAGTAGATGGCGTTGCGGGCCTCGTCGGCGGGCTCGGGACGGACGACCCGGAGCTCGTCGGTCTGCCAGACGAGGTCGATGTTCTCGGCGAGCCGGAGGTCGACGCGGCGCCGGTCGGCCTCGATGACCGGGGTCTCCAGGAGGGCCCCGATGCGGCGCAGCTTGTTGAGGACGGAGCGCCGGGCGGCCTCGGTGGGGTGGGCGGTGAACACCGGCCGTACGTTGAGGTTCTTGATCGTCTCGCGTACGTGGGCGGGGTCGCCGTCCTTGAGCATGTCGGCGGTACGGGCGAGGAGGCCGCCCTCGGCGGCGCGCTTCTCGCGCATCTCGCGGCCGCGGTGGACCTGCTCGGTGACGTTGGCGAGGTGGAAGTAGGTGGAGAACGCGCGCACGAGGCGGGCGGCGGTCTCCAGCTCGACGCCGCGCAGCAGCTCGGCGGCGGCCTCGCCGTCCTCGCGGGTGAGGCGGCGGACCTTCTCGACGAGTTCCAGGAGCTCCGGGCCCTCCTGGCGGACAAGGGTCTCGCCGAGGAGATCGCCCAGTCGGCGGATGTCGGAGCGCAGCTCGGCGCTGGCGGTGGAGGTCTGGTCGGCACTGCTCACAGGTGCGGCTCCTTGCAGTGTTTGAGCACGTCTGGAGGGGTACTGGAGGCTTGCGGACCGCGCTGTCCGACGCACCCAGGATAGGTGTCCGTCGCCGCGGCACGGGTCACGCCCCGCCTTTGGCGCTCTTGCCGCGCGCCGAGGCGCTGCCATACTTACGTCGCCGTAGGTTACGGAGCCGTAGCCAAGGGCTCCCTTTTCGTACGCGCGCGTACTTTTCCGCTCGCATTCCTCACCCTCACCCCCCAGGGGACAGCCATGACCACAAGCCCCGAGTTGACCTCGGAGTCCCGGGAAGTCACCGCTCCGGACCTGCCCTCCGCCACGCTCGGCGGGGACAACAAGCGTTCGATCGAGCAGATCACGCTGCTGCTGTTCATCACGGTGCCCTTCCTGGCCCTGGTCGCGGCGGTGCCGCTGGCCTGGGGGTGGGGGGTGAGCTGGCTGGATCTGGGGCTGATGACGGCGATGTACTTCATCGGCTGTCACGGCATCACGATCGGTTTCCACCGCTACTTCACGCACGGGTCGTTCAAGGCGAAGCGGCCGCTGCGGATCGCGCTGGCGATCATGGGGTCGCTGGCGGTGGAGGGGCCGCTGGTGCGGTGGGTGGCGGACCACCGCAAGCACCACAAGTTCTCGGACGCGGAGGGCGACCCGCACTCGCCGTGGCGGTTCGGGGAGACGGTGCCGGCCCTGATGAAGGGGCTGTGGTGGGCGCACATCGGGTGGATGTTCGACGAGGAACAGACGCCGCAGCACAAGTACGCGCCGGATCTGATCAAGGACCCGGCGATCCGGACGATCTCCCGCCAGTTCGTGCTGTGGACGGTCGTCTCGCTCGCGATTCCGCCGCTGGTGGGCGGTCTGGTGACGATGTCCTGGTGGGGCGCGTTCACGGCCTTCTTCTGGGGTTCTCTCGTCCGCGTGGCGCTGCTGCACCATGTGACGTGGTCGATCAACTCGATCTGTCACGCGGTCGGCAAGCGCCCCTTCAAGTCGCGTGACCGCTCGGGCAACGTGTGGTGGCTGGCGGTGCTGTCCTGCGGCGAGTCCTGGCACAACCTGCACCACGCGGACCCGACGTCGGCGCGGCACGGGGTGCTGCGGGGGCAGGTGGACTCCAGCGCGCGGCTGATCCGCTGGTTCGAGCTCGCGGGCTGGGCGTCAGACGTGCGGTGGCCTGCGCAGGCGCGGATCGACGCCCGGCGCCAGGATGCGCCCGCCGACGCGGCATGATGGAAGACGTGGCGATCGACGGCAGTACAGGCAGTGCGGGCAGCACGAGCGAGCAGAAGGCCCGGCGTGGCCGCCGGGTGAGGATGACGGGCGCCGAGCGCCGCGAGCAGCTCCTCGACATCGGTCGCACGCTGTTCGCGGAGAAGGGCTTCGAGGGCACGTCGGTGGAGGAGATCGCGGCGAAGGCCGGGGTCTCCAAGCCGGTGGTGTACGAGCACTTCGGCGGCAAGGAGGGCCTGTACGCGGTCGTGGTGGACCGGGAGATGCGCCAGCTGCTCGACATGGTGACGGGCGCGCTGACCGCCGGCCACCCGCGCGAGCTCCTGGAGCAGGCGGCCTTCGCCCTCCTCGACTACATCGAGCGCTACACGGACGGCTTCCGGATCCTGGTCCGCGACTCGCCGGTCGCCCAGTCGACCGGCACCTTCGCGTCGCTGATCAGCGACATCGCCACCCAGGTCGAGGACATCCTGGGCCTGGAGTTCAAGGCCCGCGGCTTCGACCCCAAACTGGCCCCCCTCTACGCCCAGGCCCTGGTCGGCAGCGTGGCCCTGACCGGCCAGTGGTGGCTCGACGTCCGCAAGCCGAAGAAGGCCGAGGTCGCCGCCCACCTGGTCAACCTGGCCTGGCACGGCCTCGACGGCCTGGAGCAGAAGCCCCGCCTGATAGGGCACCGCAAGAGCTGACCCCGATGCCCGGCCGGCGTACGGCCGGGCATCAGTTCGCCCTGTGCCAGGGCTTGCAGCCCGCGGTCTTGAACGCCTTGTCCGAGGCCAGGACGGTCACGGTGACGGGCCCCTTGGACCCGTCGGCCGCGATCACCTCGCCAGGGTCCCCGGTCGTCCCCCGCAGCCGGCTCCAGAAGCAGAACGGGGCGGGCCCGTCGCTACCGCCCTCGCTGCGGTACGTACCCGGGGCGATGTCCTCGCCGACGAGGAAGGTCCCGTCGCCGGGGATGGTGTTCCGGCCGGCCGCCGCGGTGGGCGTTCGCGCCGTGGTGGGCCGTTCGGCGGCCGGTGCGGTGCCGCGCTCGGTGGCCGCCCCGGTCTGCGGCGGGCTCGTGGTGACGGTGACCGTGGCCGCCGGCCCGCCCCCGGAGTCGTCCTCGCCGAGGAGGAGTCCGAGCAGCAGCCCGACGCCGATGCCGCCGAGGGCGACGAGGGAGTGGGTCAGCAGCGGTCCGCGCCGGAACGGCTGAGGGGCGGGACGGCGGGACGGGCCCGACGTGGGCCCCGGCGGGGGCCCGGTCGGGGTCGGGCGGTCGGTCATGGAGCCAGGGTGCGGCCGGGGCGGTCCGGCCGCACCCCGAGCGGGCTGTCTGTACTGCGGCCCCATGGCCCCGGGCTCACCCCACCGCTTCGGTCGCCTGTTCGGCCAAGGGCTCCAGGAACTCCAGCCGGTTGCCGACCGGGTCGTCGGAGGAGATGCGGCGGTGGCCCGGGAGGTTGTCGTCCCAGGCCACGGGGGCTCCGCGTTTCTCCAGGCGGGCCGCGTAGTCGGCGATTGCCGTCACCCGGGGGCCCGGGTGGGCCTTCCTCGCCGGCCGGCGGTGGCATGGTCCGCCTCCGGCGGGGGTCGCCTCGGGTCCCGGGTGGAGCTGGACGTGGTCCACGGCGGATAAGGGCATCAGGCGGCCTTCCTCGCGAGGGCGAAAATCCGGCGGAACGGGAACGCGGTGCCGTGCGGGCCCGGTGGGTAGGCCTCGCGGAGGCGGTCGCGGTACTGGGTGAGGAAGGCCTCGGTGGCCGCCGGGTCGTCGCGGAGGGCGGTGAGGACGGGGCGCAGGGCGGTGCCCTTGACCCAGTCGAGGACCGGGTCCTCGCCCGGCAGCAGCTGGATGTACGTGGTCTCCCAGACGTCCGTCTCGCAGCCGAGGTCCGCGAGGCGCTGCAGATAGTCGACGGGCTCCAGGATGTGCACGAAGCGCCGGCCCTGGTCGCCGACCCGGTCCCGCCATTCGGGGCTCTCGCACAGTTCGCCGAGCAGCGCGTGGCTGGGCGAGGTGAAGTTGCCCGGGACCTGGAAGGCGAAGGTGCCGCCGGGCCGCAGTCCGTCGATCCAGACCGCGAAGGACTCGGGGTGGTTGGGCACCCACTGCAGGGCCGCGTTGGAGACGATCAGGTCGTACGGCTCGTCCGGCGTCCAGTGCGCCGCGTCGGCCCGCCGGAAGTCGAGCCAGCCGCCGCCGGACGTGGTGCCCGCCCAGTCCTTCTCGGCCCGCTCCAGCATCTCGGGCGAGAGGTCGAAGCCGGTGATGTGCGCGTCGGGCCAGCGGTCGGCGAGGAGGACGGTGACGTTGCCCGGTCCGCAGCCGATGTCGGCGATGCGGGCGGGGCGCGATTGGTTCGGCAGCTGCGGTATTCGTGCGAGCAGATCGAGGAACGGGCGGGTGCGATGACCCGAGTGGCGCAGGTACTGCTGTGGGTCCCACGTCGGTGCGGCGGAGTCCACGGAATGCATGTTCGAAGCCCCCTTGCTGGAACGAGTTGCCGAAACGGAACGGAGTTCCGGCCCGGTCCCTTCCCCATAGTCAAGAAGACTATATCTCGACATCAAGATACTTGAAAGAGAGATGCTCGATCTCAAGAGACTTTACGTCAACAGACCCTCTACACTGATCGTCATGGAGGACGAGGTCGACCGATTGGTCGCTGCATGGCGCCGCGAGCGCCCGGACCTCGACGTGGAACCGCTCGAGGTGCTCAGCCGTGTCTCACGCCTGGCCCGCCACCTCGACCGCGCTCGTCGACTCGCCTTCGCCGAGCACCAGCTGGAGCCCTGGGAGTTCGACGTCCTGACGTCGCTGCGCCGGGCCGGCGCGCCCTACCAGCTCTCCCCCGGCCAGCTGCTCACCCAGACCCTGGTCACCTCGGGCACCATGACCAACCGCATCGACCGGCTCGCCAAGAAGAGCCTCGTCGAGCGGCTGCCCGACCCCAGCGACCGGCGCGGCGTCCTGGTCCGCCTCACCCCCGAGGGCCGCGACCGCGCCGACCAGGCGCTGGCCGGACTGCTCGCCCAGGAGCGCGCCATCCTGGCCCGCCTCCCCCGCCACCAGCGCGGCGAACTGGCCGATCTGCTACGCCAGTTGACCGCCCCGTTCGACAACCTCCCCAGCTAGGACGGGTCCTGGGGCGGGCGCCGCCTCCGGGGCCTCGGCCGGGTCCACCCCGGCCCGCCGGGCCAGCGCCACCGCCGCGAGTGTCGAGTGCACGCCGAGCTTCCCGAGGACGTTCTGCATGTGCGTCCGCACGGTGTGCGGTGACAGGAAGAGCCGCTCGGCGACGGCCTTCCGCCCGAGCCCGGCCACCATGCACCGCAGCACTTCCCGCTCCCTCGGCGTCAGCGACTCCACAAGGCGTTCGCTCTCCGTACGGTGCCGACGGGCCTCCGTCAGCTCCCGCAGCACGCCGGTGAGCAGCGCCGGCGGCAGATGCGTCTCGTCCCTGAGCACACCCCGTACCACCGCGAGCAGCCGCTGCAGCGAGGAGTCCTTGGCCACCCAGCCCCAGGCCCCGGCCTGCAGCGCGAGCGCCGCGCGCCGGGCGTCGTCCCGCTCCGCGAGCACGACGCTGCGCAGCCCGGGGCGGCCCTCCCGGACCTGCCCGACCAGCTCGATCCCGTCTCCGGAGCCCAGCTCCGCGTCCACGAGCATCACGTCGAACCGCCGCCCCTCCGCAGTCGCCCGGTCCAGACAGCGCAGGGCGGCGGGTCCGCTCCCCGCGGCGGCGACCTCGACGTCGGGCTCCGCCGCGAGGGCGGCGGCCAGCGATTCTGCGAAGACACGGTGGTCGTCCACCACCAGAACCCGGATACGGGCCACGGACACCCCTCATGTGGTCGAGGAACGGCCCCGGCACGGGTACGACGCCGGGCGCGGGCCGTCACTCGCACGGCCGCCGCCGTGCCAGACGCATACCCCCGCCCCGGGCGCCGTACCCGGCGGGTCTCGATACCCCTGATCAGCACCGGCCCCCACCGGCGCTGCGACCAGACTAGGGGCGCCCTCGCCGCCCCGCGGCAAAATCGCGGAAGTCCACCCGCCCGCGCGAAACGCACCGGAACGGCCGCCGCGTCACCGAAGTCGACGGGCACCGGCCCCCGGAACGACCGGAAACACCCGCGGTTCGGCGAACCCGGCGACGCGGAACACCTCACCGACAGCGCGAGCCACCTCGTCGGCGACGCCGTCCTCCACCAGCACCACCACCGACCCCCCGAAGCCGCCACCCGTCATCCGCGCACCCAGCGCGCCGGCCTCGACCGCCGCCCGGACCGCGAGGTCCAGCTCCGGACAGGACACCCGCAGGTCGTCGCGGAGCGAGGCGTGTCCCTCCACGAGCAGCGGGCCGACCGCGCGCGGGTCGCCCGCGTCGAGCAGCGCGATGGTGCGCTCCACGCGCGCGTTGTCGGTGACCACGTGCCGTACGTACCGGCGAACCGTTTCGTCAGTCAACCGCCCGAGAGATTCGGGCAGATGCGCGACGCCCACCTCACGCAGCGTGCGCACGCCGAGCGCCCGCGCACCGGCCTCGCATCCGGCGCGCCGCTCCGCGTACGCGCCGTCGCCGAGGGCGTGCTTGACCCGGGTGTCCACGACGAGCAGCCGCAGCCCGTGCGCGGCGAGGTCGAAGGGCACCTGACGGTACGACAGGTCACGGGTGTCCAGGAACAGCGCGTGCCCCTCCGTGGCGCACGCGGAGGCCATCTGGTCCATGATCCCGCAGGGCACGCCGACGAACGCGTTCTCGGCGTGCTGGGCGATCCGGGCGATCTCGGGCCGGGTGAGCCCGAGCCCGTACTGCTCGCCGAGCGCGAGCGCGGTGACGACCTCCAGCGCGGCGGAGGACGAGAGACCGGCCCCGGTCGGCACGCTCGACGCGAGGTGGACGTCGGCGCCGCCGCCCACCGGGTGCCCGGCGGCGCGCAGCGCCCACACCACGCCGGCCGGGTAGGCGGCCCAGCCGTCGCCCGTCCCCGGCTCCAGGGCGGCGACGTCCAGGCGTACGGGACCGCCCGGCACGTCACGGGAGTGCAGCCGCAGCACCCCGTCGTCGCGCCGGGACACCGCGGCCACGGCCGTGTGCGGCAGGGCCAGCGGAAGCACGAAGCCCTCGTTGAAGTCGGTGTACTCACCGATCAGGTTGACCCGTCCGGGCGCGGCCCAGACCCCCTCGGGCGCGGCCCCGTACAGCTCCTGGAACTCCGCGGCGACGCCCGCCCCGACCGCACTGGTCATGCCCTCTCCTACTCCTTCTTCCGTGCGAACGCCCACGCGTCCTCGACGATGGCCGCCAGGTCCGGGCGGGACGGGGTCCAGCCGAGCCGCTCGCGGGCACGCCCGCGCGGAAGCCGGTGGACAGGTCGTCGAGGACGGTGACCTCGTGCCCCGCCTCAAGCAGGTGCGCGGCGACCGTGCTGCCCACATAGCCCGCTCCGCCCGTCACCAGGTACCTGCCCGTCACCGGGTGCCTGCCCGTGACCGGATACTCGGCCGTCACCGCCCCGCTCACCTGCTCGCCACCTCTCGGAGTCGGTCGGCCGCCGACTCCGGCGACACGTCGTTCATGAACGCTCCCATCCCGGACTCGGTGCCCGCGAGGTACTTCAGCCTGCCCGAGGCCCGCCGGACGGTGAAGAGCTCCAGGTGCAGCGCGAACTCCTCGCGGCCCGGGCCGTCGACCGGGGCCTGGTGCCAGGCCGAGATGTACGGGGTCGGGGGCGCGTCCGGGCCGAAGATCCGGTCGAAGCGGCGAAGCAGCTCCAGGTAGACGGACGGGAACTCGGCGCGCGCCTCCGCGCCGAGGCCGGTGAGGTCGGCGACCCGCCGGTGCGGCTGCAGATGCACCTCGTACGGCCAGCGCGCGGCGTACGGCACATAGGCCGTCCAGTGCTCCCCGGCGAGCACCACCCGCTCGCCGGCCCGCTCCTCGGCGAGCACGTCCTCGAAGAGGTTGCGGCCGGTGCGGGCGCGGTGCCCGGCGGCGTTGCGGAGCATGGCGGCGGTGCGCGGGGCGGTGAAGGGGAAGCCGTACACCTGCCCGTGGGGGTGGGCGAGGGTGACGCCGATCTCGGCGCCGCGGTTCTCGAAGCAGTAGACCTGCGCGACCCCGGGGCGGGCGGAGAGCTCGGCGGTGCGGTCGGTCCAGGCGGCGAGCACGAGGGCGGCGCGCTCCTCGCTCAGCTCGGCGAAGGAGGCGTGGTGGTCGGAGGTGAAGCAGACCACCTCGCAGCGCCCGTTGGCGCCGGAGAGGGACGGGAAGCGGTTCTCGAAGACGGCGACCTCGTAGCTCCCGGCCGGGATCTCGCTGTGCCAGGCCTCGGTGGAGGGGCAGAGCGGGCAGCTGTCGGCGGGCGGCTGGTAGGTGCGGCCCTGCCGGTGGGAGGCGATGGCGACGTGCTCGCCGAGCAGCCGGTCGAGGCGGATCTCGGAGGCGGAGACGACGGGGTCGAGGGCGCGCCGGTCGGCGGCGTCGCGGCCACCGCTCTCGCGGGCGCCGTCCTCGGCGTCGTAGTAGATGAGCTCGCGCCCGTCGGCGAGACGGGTGACGGTCTTCTTCACGGCGGGCGGCTCCCTCGGCATCCAACAAACAGAACCACACATAAAAAAGCACAATCAAACATCACCGCGCAACACTCAACCCGACCCGTGCCCCGGATCGGTACCGAAGGAGAAGGGCGAGGCGAGCGAGGAGGGCGAGGCGAGCGAGGAGGGCGAGGCGAGCGAGGAGGGTTACGGGTCGGGTCCGCGGTTACGGGTCAGGCCCGCGGTGCCGGCACGCGCACCGGCACCCGGTCGAGCAGCCCCGTCCGCGCGGCCAGCGCCGCCGCCTCCAGGCGCGAGCCCACGCCCAGCTTCATCAGCACCCGCTGCACATGGGTGCGCGCCGTGCTCGGGGCGATCGCCATGCCCGCCGCGATCACCCGGGTGTCCTCGCCCTCGGCCACCCGGACCAGCACCTCCGCCTCGCGCGGGGTCAGCAGCCGCAGCAGCCGCTGCCCCTCGTCGTCCGGCTGCGCCACCGGGTTCAGCAGCTCGGCGAAGGCTCCCTGGATCAGCTGCGGCGCCACCGCCGTCTCGCCCGCGCGCGCCTTCACCAGGGCGCGCTCCACGCCCTCGATCCGCTCGTCGTGGCGCACGTAACCGGACGCGCCGGCCGCGAACGCGGCGGCGATCCCGCGCGGCGACGGCACCGGACCGAGCACCACCACCGCGATCTGCGGCCGCTCGCGCTTGATCCGCACCACCGGGTCGAAGGTGCCCGGCTCCGCGGGCGCCGCCGTGCCGAGCAGGCAGACCTCGGGTGCGCGGCTCACCACCAGCTCCGCGGCCCCGGCCACGGGCGCCGCCGCCGCGAGCACCCGGTGCCCGCGCAGCTTCAGCGCCGAGGCCAGTGCCTCCGCGTGCAGTCGGTGGTCGTCGACCACCATGAGCCGTACGCCCATCGTCGCTCCCCCATCCCCGGGCCGGCCTTCCCCTGGCCACCCTGCCCGGCAAGCTACACACTCCCCCGCCCCGCTTTGCCCCAATCGCGCCGACCGGTGAAACGGACGCGCCCCGGAGACGCCGGTGGGGCCCCTCCCTGAGCAGAGGGGCCCCACGGCGAGCGGAAGCGGTCGGCCGGCGGTCAGCCCGCGGTCGTGAAGGCCACGGCCAGGTACTTCTTGCTGTACGCGGAGCTGCTGTTCGAGGACTTGCTGACCAGCTTGTCGGCGATGAACAGGCGCCCGTCGGCGTACCGGAACTCGGCGCCGGTCTGGCTGAAGCTCGTCTCCGCGGTCCTGGTCGGCTTGTCCGACGGGTTCTCCATGAGCAGCGTCGACTTCATCGTCCCGCCGTCGATGGAGACGACCTGCCCGCCCTTGTCGTAGGGCGGCCACTTGTACGCGATGAGGTTGCCGCCGTCCATGCGCAGCGGGATGAGGTTGTACCGGTCGCCCGCGTCGGCCTTCTCCGGCACGAGCTGGCCGGTGGCGAGGTCGAAGCCGACGATCTCGTTGGTCTCGTCGCCGTACTCGCCGGTGCTGCCCTCGTGCTCCTCGGTCGGCACGTAGAGCCGGCCGTTGCCGACGAGGACGTGCGTGCAGGACTCGACCTCCTGGGAGCAGCGGGGCTCGTAGCGCTCGGGGTCCGCGGTGATCTTCGCCTTCAGCTTCCCGGTCTTCTCGTCGATGGAGAAGAAGTCCGAGACGCCGCTGCCGTCGTTGGAGGCGTCGTTGACGTCGGCGGCGACGACCAGCGGCTTGGTGGAGACGACGTTCGCGCGGTCCACGCCCGGGGGCATCTTGTACTGCGAGATCGGCGCGCCGGTGAGCGGGTTGAGGTTCTGGATGGTGATCGTCGGGTCGTCGACGGAGCCGCACCTGCGGACCGCGACGAGGCCGCCCTCACCGCCGCCGTAGCCCACGTCCTCGCAGTCCCCGGCGCTGGTCTGCGGCTTCCAGCGCGTGTTGCCGTTGGCCACGTCGAAGGCGGCGCCGCCGTCGAGGCCGCCGGCCGCGACGGTCTGGCCGTGCAGGGTGACCTCCAGGAAGCCCGCCTTCTTGTCGCCGACGGCGCCGCCGCTGATCGAGGTCTGCCACACCAGCTTGCCGGTGACGAGGTCGACCAGGGCGACCTCGGTGCACGGCTGGTAGTACTTCGGGGCGACCCGCTTGGCCGCCTCGAAGAGGATCGGCACCTTGTGGTCGGCCGTCATGTGGACCGAGGTGCCGCAGACCTGGCCGGCCAGCGGCAGGGTCCACAGGACCGTGCCCTTGTCCAGGTCGTAGCCGACGATCGAGTTGATGCCCGTCTTCACGTACGCCTTGTCGGTGATCCAGGAACCCGACAGGTCGGTGATGTCCGGGACCTGGGGCAGGTCGAACTGGAAGGCGAGCTTGGCCTTGGTGTTCGCCGGGACCTTCTCCTTGCCGCCTCCGCCGATGCCGCCCGCGCCGCCGTTCTGGCCGGCGCTGGTCCCACCGGAGCCGCCCTTGGCGGGCGTCTCCGGGTCGCCGCCGCCGGAGTTCGCGTACCAGAGGCCGCCGCCGATGATCAGCGCAATGGCGACGACCGCCGCGATGATGATCTGCGCCTGCGCGGACAGCTTCTTGCGGCCGCCGGGGCCGGGGACCGGCGCGGGCGGCTGCTGCGGGTACATCGGCTGCGTGGTGGGCTGCATCGGCTGCGCCGGGTAGCCGTACGGCTGCTGGGGCTGGGGCTGGGGCTGCTGCGGATAGCCGTAGGGCTGCTGCTGCGGCTGCTCCTGCGGGTAGCCGTACGGAGGCTGGGCCGGGGGCTGCGCCGGGGGCGGCGGGGTGGGCACCCCGAAGCCTCCGGACGGAGGATCCTGCGGCGCGCCGAATCCGCCCGGGGGCGGCCCCGGGGGCTGGTTCGGCGGGGGCGGCGGCTGGGTCATGGCTGAGGACACCTCGGTCGGGTCGAAAGGGAGGAGCGGCGGGACGAGCAGGGGTCTGTCCGGCGGACCGGGAACGATCCGCCGGACAGACCCCGGGGCGTCACTTGGCGTACGCCATCATCGTCTTGGTCTCCTTCTCCTCCTTGTCGTTGGAGGCGGAGACCCGGCCGGCCGAGATCACGAACGTGCCGTTGGAGTAGGCGTATCCGGCGCTGAAGAAGGAGTTCTCCACCGAGGAGACCGCCGCCTGGTGCTGGAGCAGCACCTTCGGCGCGCCGCCGGTCGGCGCGATCGTCGCGACCGCGCCGCCCGCGTCGTAACGCGGCCCGACGTAGACCAGGACGTCCGAGCCCTCCATGCGCAGCGGGGTCATCTGCTGCTCACCGGGAGCCTTGGAACGCCACTTCGCCTTGCCGGTGTTCAGGTCGAAGGCGATGACCTCGTTCGGCGTGCCGTACTCGGTGTCGGTCGACATGTAGAAGGTGTTCGCGTCGGCGGCGACGCCGGTGCAGCCCTGGAGGTTCTTGCCGAAGATGACGAAGCTGCCGCCGCAGCGCGGGGCGAACTTGTCGCCGCCGCCCTGGATCTGCGAGCGCTCCTTGCCGTTCGCGGTGAGCGAGAAGATCGCCCACTTCTTCTGCTCGCGCTGGGTGGCGGAGACGACCAGCGGGTCGACGGAGTAGACCTTGTCGACCTCCCACGTGGCCTGGAGCTGGAAGGTCCACTTGGCCTTGCCCGTGGCGGGGTCGACCTCGCTGATCGCGTGCTGCTCCTTGTTCACGTCGCCCGAGGGGCACTTGGAGGCGGCGATCAGCTTGCTGCCGCCCGCGTACGCGTAGGGCTTGCAGCCGCTGGTGGGGCCGGTGAAGAGCTGCTTGCCGTCGGTGAGCGAGAAGCCGTAGGCGGAGCTGGAGCCGGAGGCCGTCACCGTGTTGCCGCTGATGGTGAGGGTGTTGTCGGAGAAGGCGAAGAGACCGGTCGGCTTGGGGATGGACTTCTTCCAGCCCGCCTTGCCGGTGTTGAGGTCGACCTGCTGCATCTCCAGGCACTTGGCCTTGTCGCCCGCGGTGTCCTTGTACGCGAAGACCATGAGGCCCTCGGCGTTCGGCTGGGGCGGCGCGGCGCACAGCTCGTTGGGCACGTCGATGTGCCACTTGCTGGAGCCGTCGGCCAGGCTGTAGCCGTCGATGCCCTTGTACATCGCCTTGACGACGGTGTCGCCGACGATCCACGGGCCGTAGACGTCGGCGCCGTTGCGCGGCAGGTCGACGGTGTTCTTCAGCAGCCAGCTGATCTTGGCCTCGCCGTCCTTGCGACCGGCGTTCAGGTCCTCGGGGCCGCCGTTCTCGCCGTCGCCGCTGCCGTCGCCCTTGTCGACGGACTCGGTCGGCTTCGGGCCGGTGGTCGCGGACTGGGTCGGCTCGGCGACCGGGTCCTTCTCCTCGTCGCCGCTCAGGGCGAACCAGGTGCCGAGGCCGATGACGAGCGCCGCGGCGACGGAGGCCGCAATGATGATGCCGGGCTTGCCCTTGAACGGGTTCTTGCCGCCGCCACCGCCGGGCGCCGGGGGCATCGGGGCCGTCGGGTAGGCGCCGTACGGACCCGGCTGCTGCTGGCCGTACGGACCCGGCTGCTGCGCATAGGGCCCGGGCTGTTGCGGATACCCGTACGGACCGGGCTGCGGCTGCTGCGGGGCCTCCTGCGGGTAGCCGTACGGGCCCTGCTGAGGCGCCTGTTGCGGGTAGCCGTACGGGCCGGGCTGCGCGGCCGGAGCGGCGGGCACGGTCGGCGGGGCGGTCGGCGGTGCCTGCGGCGGGACCGGCGGTGCCTGCGGCGGCATGGGCGGGACCGGCGGGACGTTCGGGTCCGGCGCGCCGAAGCCTCCCGGCGGCTGGTTGCTGGGCGGCTGGGTCATCAGCGCTTCCCCCTTTTGTGAGCGGGTTTTCTTTCTACCACTCACCGGATGGCGCAAAAGTGACCGGTCCGTCCCTTGTTCCCAAGGGAGGACCGGTCCGTGATGCCAGCGTTACGCGTCCTCTACGACATCTCTACGCGTCTTCGGCGAGTTCCAGCCAGCGCATTTCCAACTCCTCGCGTTCACCTGCGAGTTCCCGGAGCTCCGCGTCCAGTTTGGCCACCTTTTCGAAGTCCGTGGCGTTTTCGGCGATCTGGGTGTGCAGCTTGCTCTCCTTCTCGGAGATCCTGTCGAGCTGTCGCTCGACCTTCTGCAACTCCTTCTTCGCGGCGCGGGCGTCGGCGGCCGAGACTCCGGTCTTCGCGGCCGCCGCGGCAGCGGCCGGCGCCGGGGTCGCGGCCTCGATCATCCGCTGCCGCCGCTCCAGGTACTCGTCGATGCCGCGCGGCAGCATCCGCAGGGTCTTGTCGCCGAGCAGCGCGAAGGTGCGGTCGGTGGTGCGCTCGATGAAGAAGCGGTCGTGGGAGATGACGACCATCGAGCCGGGCCAGCCGTCGAGCAGGTCCTCCAGCTGGGTCAGGGTCTCGATGTCGAGGTCGTTGGTGGGCTCGTCGAGGAAGAGCACGTTGGGCTCGTCCATGAGCAGGCGAAGCAGCTGGAGCCGGCGCCGCTCGCCACCCGACAGGTCGCCGACCGGCGTCCACTGCTTCTCCTTGGAGAAGCCGAACTGCTCGCACAGCTGACCGGCGGTCATCTCCCGGCCCTTGCCGAGGTCGACCCGGTCGCGGACCTGCTGCACGGCCTCCAGGACCCGCAGCTCGGCGGGGAGCTCGGTGACGTCCTGCGAGAGGTAGGCGAGCCGCACGGTCTTGCCGACCACGACCCGCCCGGCGGCGGGCTGGATGTCCCCCTCCGTGACGGCGGCATCCGCGAGCGCCCGCAGGAGTGAGGTCTTCCCCGCGCCGTTGACGCCGACCAGACCGATCCGGTCGCCGGGGCCGAGCTGCCAGGTGAGGTGCTGGAGCAGCGTCTTCGGACCGGCGGTGACGGTCACGTCCTCCAGGTCGAAGACGGTCTTGCCGAGCCGGGCGTTGGCGAACTTCATCAGCTCGCTGCTGTCCCGGGGCTCCGGCACGTCCGCGATGAGCGCGTTCGCCGCCTCGATGCGGAAGCGCGGCTTGGAGGTACGGGCGGGGGCGCCGCGGCGCAGCCAGGCCAGCTCCTTGCGGACCAGGTTCTGCCGCTTGACCTCCTCGGTCGCGGCGATCCGCTCGCGCTCGGCGCGCGCGAAGACGTAGTCGGAGTAGCCGCCCTCGTACTCGTACACCGTGCCGCGCTGCACGTCCCACATGCGGGTGCAGACCTGGTCGAGGAACCAGCGGTCGTGGGTGACGCAGACGAGCGCGGAGCGCCGCTCGCGCAGGTGCTTGGCGAGCCAGGCGATGCCCTCGACGTCGAGGTGGTTGGTGGGCTCGTCGAGGACGATCAGGTCCTGCTCCTCGATGAGCAGCTTGGCGAGCGCGATCCGCCGCCGCTCGCCGCCGGACAGCGGCCCGATGACGGTGTCGAGCCCCTTCTCGAAGCCGGGCAGGTCGAGCCCGCCGAAGAGGCCGGTGAGCACGTCCCGGATCTTGGCGCTGCCGGCCCACTCGTGGTCGGCCATGACGCCGATGACCTCGTGCCGGACGGTCGCCGTCGGGTCGAGCGAATCGTGCTGGGTGAGCACCCCGAGGCGCAGCCCGCCGCTGTGGGTGACGCGTCCGGTGTCGGCCTCCTCCAGCTTGGCGAGCATCCGGACGAGGGTGGTCTTGCCGTCGCCGTTGCGGCCGACGACGCCGATCCGGTCCCCTTCGGAGACGCCGAGGGACACCCCGTCGAGCAGTGCACGGGTGCCGTACACCTTGCTGACGGACTCGACATTGACCAGGTTGACGGCCATTTCACTCCTGTACGGGGCTTGCGATCGACGTCCCAGGGTACGTCCCCCGGCGCCGCTCCGGCCCCTACGCCCGCCCCGCCCGCTCCACCAGGAACCAGCCCGCGAGCGCCATCGCGACGGCGGCCGGGGCGGTGACGCGCAGCGCGATCAGGGTGGCGGTGTGGCCCTCCAGGAGGCCGCCCAGGCCGGTCATCGAGAGGCCGAGGACACCGAGCAGGGCCAGGGTGATGCCGAGGGCGGCGAGGGGGCCGCCGGTGTCGGTCGCGGGGACGGCGGGGGCCGGCTGCTCGAAGCGGCGGAAGACGGCCACGAGGAGGGCGGTCAGGACGGCCGCCGCGGCGAGGCGGAGCGGGACCTGGGCCCACCAGGCGCCGGTCGCGGGGTCGGGCAGGCCGGCGCCGAGGGCGAGCAGCGCGCCGTACACGCCGAGCATCGCCGTCAGATGCCAGAGGAAGGCGGTCATGGCGATCCCGTTGGCGGCGACGACCGCGCGCCAGACCCGGGCCCGGGCCGTGAGGCGGGCGCCCGGGCCCTTCAGGAGCTCGACCGCGCCGACCAGCCACAGGCCGTGGCAGAGCAGGGCGAGGGTGGGCGGGGCCATGTTCGAGATCTTCTCGCCGGGCATGCCGACCATGGACAGCGGATACGGGCCGAGGGCCACGAGCAGCCCCGCGCCCGCCAGACCCGCCGCCGCGAGCAGCGCCGGGCGGCGGATCATGCCGTCGGCCCGCAGGAAGCCGAGCTGGTGGATCGCCAGCCAGACGAAGGCGAAGTTCAGGAACTCGACGTACGGCACACCGGCCGCGAACCGCAGCACGTCCACCACGCCCGCGCCCGCCACCAGCGCACCGAACGCGCGCCATCCGTACCGCCCGTGCGCCGTCAGGAGCGGCGGCGTGAAGGCGACCATGGCGAGGTAGATGCCGATGAACCACAGCGGCTGGGTGACGAGCCGCAGCGCCGTCCCGGTCAGCCCGCCGTCCGCGCCGAGCAGCTGGACGGCCAGCGCGAGCACCCCCCACACCCCGATGAAGACCATCGTCGGCCGCAGCAGCCGCTGCAGCCGGGCCCGCAGGAAGGCGGCGTAGCGGGGGCGGGAGCGGTGGGCGAGGGCGTGCGAGAAGCCGCCCACGAAGAAGAACACCGGCATGACCTGGAGCACCCAGGTCAGCACCTGGAGGCCGGGCACGACGGCGAGCAGGTTGCCGACCTGTCCGTCGGCGGTGACGGCCGCCATCAGCCAGTGGCCGAGCACGACGACCGCGAGCGAGGCGACCCGCAGCAGGTCGACATAGCGGTCGCGCGTCGCGGGCGTGGCGGCGGCGAGTTCCCGAGCGCTGATTCCCATACGGGCACGGTGCCGGGCGGACCGGGGGTGCCGGGAGCGCTCGGATACTCAACTCGCGCGTGAGTACGAGGCGGACGGGCCGTCTTCAGGGCCCCGGCGCCCCGGGTCTCCGGCCCGGATGGCGGGAGCACGCTCGACCGCGCGGGCGACCCCGCGGCCGGGGCACCGCACCCGACCGCTGACCGTCCGTCACATTCAGGGCGTCGTCCTCACCCCCGCCCCACCCCGAGGAGCCCCATGCCCCGCACCGTCCTCGCCGCCGGCGCCGCGCTCGCCGCCCTGCTCGTCTCCGTACCGAGCGGCGGCGACCCGACCGTCTCGCACCCGCGAATCGCCGCCCACTTCGACGCCGCGGCCGGCCAGAACGCGGAGAACATCGCCCTCGAACCCGACGGCTCCGCCGACATCACGTTCGCCTTCGCCCGCCAGGTCGCCCGGGTCGGCAAGGACGGCGACACGACGATCCTCGCCACCCTCCCCGAGGTGCCGGGCGCGGTGACACCCGTCGGCGGGGCCGTCGTCCTCGGCATCGCCCGCGCCCACGACGGCACCCTGTACGTCAACTACGCCACGGGCAAGCGGGAGACCGGCATCTGGCGCCTGTCGCCCGACGGCGAGCTGCGGCAGATCGGGTTCTTCCCGGCGAACGCCTTCCCCAACGGGCTCGCCCTCGACGAGGAGTGCGGCACCCTCTACACCGCCGACTCGGCGCTCGGCACGGTGTGGAGCCTGCCGGTGTCCGGCGGCGAGCCCACGGCCTGGGCGACCGGGACGGCGCTCGAACCCACCCCGGAGCTCGGCTTCGGCGCGAACGGCCTCAAGGTCCACAACGGCGCCGTCTGGGTGTCCAACTCCGCCCGCGGCACGCTGCTGCGCATCCCGGTCGGCCCCGAGCCGGACCGGGCCGCGGGCCCGGTCGAGACCAGGGCGACCGGACTCACGTTCATCGACGACTTCGCCTTCACCGGGCACGGTGACACGGTGCTCGCCGCGTTGATCCAGGCGAACAGGCTGGAGCTCGTACGGCCCGACGGCACCCACAAGACCGTGCTCACCGCGACGGACGGGCTCGACAACCCGACCTCCGTGGCGGTGCACGCCAAGAAGGTCTACGTGAACAGCGCGGCCTTCTTCAACACGACGGACCCGGACCCGAACCTGCTGCTCGCCCGCATCTCCAAGAACAAGCTGTAACTAGGCGAGAAGGGTCGCCCCGGCCGCCGGGGAGGTCGCCACGCGGGCCGTCCGGCAGGTGCCGGAGGCGATCAGCGCGGCGGCGACCGACTCGGCGGACTCCGGGTCCTTCACCAGGAACGCCGTCGTCGGGCCCGAGCCGGAGACCAGGGCCGCGAGCGCGCCCGCGTCCGTGCCGGCCGCGAGGGTCGCCGCCAGCGAGGGCCGCAGCGACAGCGCGGCCGGCTGGAGGTCGTTGGCGAGGGCGCCCGCGAGCGCGGCGGTGTCGCCGGTCCGCAGGGCGTCGAGGAGTACGGGCGAGGCGACCGGCTCCGGCACGGTCACGCCCTCGTTCAGGCGGTCGAACTCGCCGTACACCGCCGGGGTCGACAGACCGCCGTCGGCGACCGCGAACACCCAGTGGAAGGCGCCGCCGACCGGCAGCTCCGTCAGCCGCTCGCCGCGGCCGACGCCGAGCGCGGCGCCGCCGACCAGACTGAAGGGCACGTCGGAGCCCAGCTCGGCGCAGATGTCGAGGAGCTCGGCGCGCGGGGTGTCCAGGCCCCACAGCGCGTCGCAGGCGAGCAGCGCGCCCGCGCCGTCCGCGCTGCCGCCGGCCATGCCGCCGGCGACCGGGATGTCCTTGGCGATGTGCAGGTGCACGTCGGGTGCGATGCCGTGGCGGGCGGCGAGCAGTTCGGCGGCCCGCGCGGCCAGGTTGGTGCGGTCGAGCGGCACCTTGCCGGCGTCCGGGCCCTCGCACGTGATCGTCAGGGTCTCGGCGGGCGTCGCGGTGACCTCGTCGTACAGCGACACGGCGAGGAAGACGTTGGCCAGGTCGTGGAAGCCGTCGGGCCGGGCGCCGCCGACCGCGAGCTGGACGTTGACCTTGGCGGGAACCCGTACCGTCACGCCGCTCATGCCTTCGCCTCCGGCTTGTTCTCCGCGATCCGTGCGAACTCCTCGACCGTCAGCGCCTCGCCCCGCGCCTGCGGCGAGATCCCGGCCTTGACCAGGGCCTCCTCGGCGGCGGCCGGCGACCCCGCCCAGGTCGCGAGCGCGGCCCGCAGGGTCTTGCGGCGCTGCGCGAAGGCCGCGTCGACGACCGCGAAGACCTCGGCCTTGGCGGCGGTCGTGGCGATCGGCTCGGTGCGCCGGACGAGGGAGACCAGGCCGGAGTCGACGTTCGGCGCGGGCCAGAAGACGTTGCGGCCGATGGCGCCGGCCCGCTTGACCTCCGCGTACCAGTTCGCCTTGACGGAGGGGACCCCGTACACCTTGTTGCCGGGGCGTGCGGCGAGCCGGTCGGCGACCTCGGCCTGCACCATGACGAGGGTCCGCTCGATGGTCGGGAAGCGGTCCAGCATGTGCAGCAGGACGGGCACGGCGACGTTGTACGGCAGGTTCGCGACGAGCGCGGTCGGCGCCGGTCCCGGGAGCTCCTGCACGTGCATGGCGTCCGAGTGCACCAGTGCGAAGCGGTCCTTCTTCTCCGGCATCCGCGCGGCGATCGTCGACGGCAGCGCGGCGGCGAGGACGTCGTCGATCTCGACGGCCGTCACCCGGTCCGCGGCCTCGAGCAGCGCGAGGGTCAGCGACCCGAGCCCGGGCCCCACCTCGACGACCACGTCGTCGGGCCGCACCTCGGCCGTCCGGACGATCCGCCGCACGGTGTTGGCGTCGATGACGAAGTTCTGCCCCTTCTGCTTCGTGGGCCGCACGCCGAGGGCGGCGGCCAGCTCACGGATGTCGGCGGGGCCGAGGAGGGCGGAATCGGGGCTGTCAGGGCCGGTGGTGGTGCTCACCGGTACAGCGTAGGGCCTGCGCGGGGCCCGCCGGGCCCGGGCTCACTGGTGGAGGCGGCGCCCGCAGTGGGGCCACGGGCTCGCGCCGCGCTGCACGTAGAGCTTCTTCGCGCGGAAGGTCTGCTCGGCGGCGGGGGCGTTCTGGGCGACGCCGGTGCCGCCGAGGGCGTGCCAGGTGCCGGGGTCGAACTGGTAGAGGCCGCCGTAGGTGCCGGAGGGGTCGACGGCGGTCGGGCGGCCGCCGGACTCGCAGGCGGCGAGGGCGCCCCAGTTCAGGCCGTCGGCGCCGGCGACCGAGGTGGGCAGGGGGCGGGTGCCGACGCGGACCCGCTGGGAGACCGGCTCCCGGACCGTCTCCTCGCCCGTGCGGCGCGGCTTCTGGCGCACCCCGTTGACGGTCCGCAGGGCGTACGTGACGCGGCGCACGCCCGGCACGCCCTGCCGTTCGACCAGCTCGGTGCCGGCGAAGAGGTCCGGGTCGCGGGTGCGCTCGACGGCGAACGGGACCGGCTCCTCGCGGATCTCCCGGGTGCCGGTGATCCGCAGCACGGCGACGGTCTGGCCGTCGCGCGGGAAGGAGTCGAGCGGCACCGAGGTGGTGTCCTGCCCGGCGAGCGTGATCCCGGCCTCCTCGACGGCCTCCCGGACGGTCGCCGCGTTGGTGCGCACGGTCCGCTCCCGGCCGTCCGCCAGGAAGGTGACGGCCCGCTCGGTGCGCACGTCGAGGGCGAGGCCCTGCCGGGAGATCGGCGCGGACCGGGACACCGACAGATACGCGCCCTCGGCCCGAACCCCGAGCTGCCGCAGCGCGCCGTCGACCGTGCGGGCGGTGGTCCACACCTGACGGCGCCGGCCGTCGAGGGTGAGGGACACCGGCCGCCCGTAGCGGACCACGATCTCGTCGCCGCTGCCCAGGGCGGCGCCGGGCGCGGGCGCGACGATGTCGTGCGCGCCCACCGCGAGGCCCTCGTCGGCGAGCAGCTCCTCGACGTCGTCGGCGAAGGTGTGCAGGGTGCGCGGGACGCCGTCGACGGACAGTCTCACCGCCTTGTCGTTGGCGACGAAGGCGCTGGTGCCGCCCGCCAGGAAGGCGACGACGAGGGCCTGCGGGACGATCCGCCGCAGCCCCTCGGCGGCGGGCGGGCTCGCCTTGCGGCGCCGGGCGGCCCGGCGAGCCCCGGATCCCCCGGATCGGTGCGAAGTGCTCACGAGGCCGGGACCCTAGCCCCGGGCGCGGTGACTCTCCAAAACGACGCGGCTACCTTGTGTAACCGTTATGGATCGGTAATCGAGGAGCGCGCTCAGTACCCGCTCAGTAGTCGAAGGCGCGGGCCGTGTTCACGGCGATCGCCCCGGCCAGCTCCTCCTCCGTGACCCCGCGCACCGCCGCCATCGCCCGGACGGTCACCGGGATCAGGTACGGGGCGTTGGGGCGGCCCCGGAAGGGCGCGGGGGTGAGGAAGGGGGCGTCCGTCTCGACGAGGACGAGCTCCAGCGGGGCGACGGCGAGGGCGTCGCGCAGCGGCTGGGCGTTCTTGAAGGTGACGTTGCCGGCGAAGGACATGTAGTAGCCCTTGGCGGCGCAGATCTCGGCCATCTCGGCGTCGCCGGAGTAGCAGTGGAACACGGTCCGCTCGGGCGCGCCCTCCTCGTCGAGGACCCGCAGCACGTCGGCGTGGGCCTCGCGGTCGTGGATGACGAGGGTCTTGCCGTGCCGCTTGGCGATCTCGATGTGGGCCCGGAAGGAACGCTCCTGCGCGGCCATGCCCTCGGGGCCGGTGCGGAAGTGGTCCAGGCCGGTCTCGCCGACGCCGAGGACGTGCGGCAGGGCGGCGAGCCGGTCGATCTCGGCGAGGGCGTCGTCGAGCGCCGCGTCGCCGCCCGCGTCCCGGGCTCCCTGACGGGACCACCCGTCGGGATCTCCCAGGACGATCCGGGGCGCCTCGTTGGGGTGCAGGGCGACGGCCGCGTGCACGTGCTCGTGCGCGGCGGCGGTCTCGGCGGCCCACTGCGAGCCCTTGATGTCGCAGCCCACCTGGACGACCGTCGTGACGCCGACGGCGGCGGCCTTGACGAGGGCCTCCTCGACGGTGCCGGACTGCATGTCGAGGTGGGTGTGCGAGTCCGCGACCGGGACGGGCAGGGGCTCGGGCAGCGGCGGCGGGGCGTCCTTGGCACTCATGGCCCCGATCGTACGAGGGCCATGAGTGCGGGGGCGAAGGATTACCGGCGGGGCCGGCGGTGGAAGAGGTCGGAAAGGTGCCAGTGGTGCGGTACCGGCGGCGGCTCCTCGCCCGCGACGGGGACGTCCTCCGTCAGTTCCTGACCGATCGGCCCGGCGATGCCCACCGGCTTCGTCGCCCTGGCCCCGGGGCTGTGGTGCTCGGTCGCCGCGACCATGTCGAGCACCGAGGACACCTTGCCCGCGCCCATGATGCGGACGACATGGCTGCTGCAGTTCATGCAGGTCGGACGGGACAGCGGGGACGGAACCCGATGCCCGTCGGCCTTGTAGACGACGTAGTCCTGACCGTGCGCGTCGGTGTGGTGCTCGATCTCGTACGCCTGCTCCCAGCCGTATCCGCACCTCATGCAGGCGAAGGCGTACGCCTCATGGGCGACGGGCGGCGTTCCGGTGCCGGTGATCTCGCTCATTCCAGCTCCTCTCCACTGAACCAGTGGACGCCCTTTCGGGCCGGAACGCATCAGCGCCGGAAGAACCATGGACGCTCTTTGGCGTTTCCTTGCCCAAAAGGCCTTCGAGCAGCCCCGTCACCGGGTTCCGCTTTGCCTTTCAGATTAGTCCTTTACCGTTTCCAGGGCCCGGTGCCGCCCCGGCCGCGTTCTTCGCCGCCACGACGGCATCGAACACCTCCCGCTTGGGAAGCCCCGCCTCGGCGGCGACCGCCGCGATGGCCTCCTTGCGCCGCTCCCCCGCCTCCTCGCGCACCCGCACCCGGCGCACCAGCTCCTCGGCGTCGAGCTCGGCGGGCCCGGTCTCCGGGGCGCCCTCGACGACGACGGTGATCTCGCCGCGTACGCCGTCCTTCGCCCACTCCACGAGCTCGCCGAGGGGGCCGCGCTTCACCTCCTCGTACGTCTTGGTCAGCTCGCGGCAGACGGCGGCGCGCCGGTCCGGGCCGAAGACCTCGGCCATCGCGGCGAGCGTGTCGTCGAGCCGGTGCGGGGCCTCGAAGTAGACGAGGGTGCGCCGCTCCTGCCCGACCTCGCGCAGCCGGGACAGGCGCTCCCCGGCCTTGCGGGGCAGGAAGCCCTCGAAGCAGAAGCGGTCCACGGGCAGCCCGGAGAGGGCGAGCGCGGTGAGCACGGCGGAGGGGCCGGGCACGGCGGTGACCTTGATGTCCCGCTCGACGGCGGCGGCGACCAGGCGGTAGCCGGGGTCGGAGACGGACGGCATGCCGGCGTCGGTCACGAGCAGCACGCGCGCGCCGCCCTCCAGGGCCTCCACCAGTTCGGGCGTACGGGCCGACTCGTTGCCCTCGAAGTAGGAGACCACCCGGCCCTGGGTGTGGACGCCGAGCGCGCGGGTGAGTCCGCGCAGCCTGCGGGTGTCCTCGGCGGCCACGACGTCCGCGCGCTCCAGCTCGGTGGCGAGCCGCGGCGGGGCGTCCGCGATGTCGCCGATGGGGGTCCCTGCGAGTACCAGCGTTCCAGTCACAGGATCATCCTCCCAGCCCGGACAGGCGACGCGCACAGGCGCGTTCCCTACGATGGCGCGGTGACCAGAACCGCACCCGAGGCCCTGGAGGGTCAGCACCCCATGGATCCCATGGACCCCACGGCTTCCGTGGACCCCACGGCCCCCGTGGATCCGTCGGCTCCCATGGGCTCCGCCGCGGCGGAGTCCTCCGAGTGGCTGCGCAGGCTGCGGCGCTTCGGTTACCGGCCCGACACGGCGGCCTCCCTGTCCATCGGGCTGCGGGAGCGGCTCGTACCGCCGTACACCCGGCCCTCGCCGCGCCTGTGGTCGCTGCTCGGCATCGGCCCGAAGGTCTCCCACCGGCTGTGGCGGATCGCCGCCTGGGGCGGGCCGCTGCTCGTCGCGCTGGTCGCGGGCCTGCTGCGGTTCTGGAACCTGGGCAGGCCGAACGCGGTGATATTCGACGAGACGTACTACGCCAAGGACTCCTGGGCCCTGATCAACCAGGGGTACGAGGGGGCGTGGCCGAAGGACATCGACAAGACGATCCTGGCGAACCCGGACTCGGTCCTGGTGCCGACGGATCCGGGCTATGTCGTCCATCCGCCGGTCGGCAAATGGGTCATCGGCGTCGGCGAGAAGATCTTCGGCTTCGAGCCCTTCGGCTGGCGCTTCATGGTGGCGCTGCTCGGCACCCTGTCGGTGCTGATGCTGTGCCGGATCGGCCGGCGGCTGTTCCGCTCGACCTTCCTGGGCTGTCTGGCGGGTCTGCTGCTCGCGGTGGACGGCCTGCACTTCGTGATGAGCCGCACGGCGCTGCTCGACCAGGTGCTGATGTTCTTCGTGCTCGCCGCCTTCGGCTGTCTGGTCGTCGACCGGGACCGGGCGCGGGCCCGGCTCGCCGGGGCGCTGCCGGAGGACTCCGACGGGGCGGTGGGCGTGCTGCGGCCGGACGCGGAGGTCGCGGAGACGCTGCGGCTCGGCTGGCGGCCGTGGCGGCTCGCGGCGGGCGTGATGCTGGGCCTGGCGGCCGGCACGAAGTGGAACGGCCTGTACATCATGGCCGCGTTCGGCCTGATGACGGTGCTGTGGGACATCGGCGCCCGGCGCACGGCGGGCGCGGTCCGCCCGTACGCGGCGGTGGCCCGCCGGGACCTCGTCCCGGCCTTCGTCTCGGTCGTGCCGGTGGCGATCGCCACGTATCTGGTGTCCTGGTCGGGCTGGATCCTCACCGACAAGGGCTACTTCCGGAACTGGGCCGCCGAGCAGGACAAGCTCCCCGGTGGCGGCGGGACGTGGGGCTGGCTGCCGGACTGGCTGCGCAGCCTGTGGCACTACGAGACCGAGGTCTACAAGTTCCACGTGGGCCTGAGCTCGCCGCACACCTACGAGTCCAACCCGTGGAGCTGGCTGGTCCTGGGCCGTCCGGTCTCCTACTTCTACGAGTCCCCCGCCCCCGGCACCGCCGGCTGCCCGGTCGACGCCAAGGAGAAGTGCGCCCAGGAGGTCCTGGCCATCGGCACCCCGCTCCTGTGGTGGGCCGCCTGCTTCGCGATCCTGTACGTCCTGTGGCGCTGGGCCTTCCGCCGCGACTGGCGCGCGGGCGCGATCGCCTGCGCCTTCCTGGCCGGCTGGGCGCCGTGGCTGCTTTATCAGGAACGCACCATCTTCCTTTTCTACGCGGTGGTGTTCATCCCCTTCCTGTGCCTCGCGGTGGCGATGATGCTCGGGGCGATCGTGGGCCCGGCGGGCTCCTCGGAAAGGCGCCGCACTTTCGGTGCGGTGGCGGCGGGAGTGCTCGTACTCCTCATCGTCTGGAATTTCATCTATTTCTGGCCGCTCTACACCGGGACCGCGATTCCGATGGAGCAGTGGCGGAACAGGATGTGGCTGGACACGTGGGTGTGACGGAAACCGACGCGCCGGTCGCTTTCCGGTAACGATCGTCACCGCTGTCACTCCTGGCGCATAGGCTTCCCTCGGGCCATACCTGGGGAGGGAGGCGCAGTCATGCGCAGTGGTGCCAAGGTCGCGATCGTCGGGGGAGTCTTCGTCGTCGTGGCGAGCGGGGTGGGGTACGGGGGTTACAACCTCTGGAACGGGATCAGCGGAGGGTCGGGCGGTACGACGTCGACGTCCGGTTCCGACAGCAGGAAGAGCGGGCCCGTCACCGACGAGGAGGTGACGGCGGCCGCGAAGGACTTCCTCGCGGCCTGGGCCGGCGGCGAGTCCGACCGGGCGGCACAGCTGACGAACAACCCGGTCGCCGCCGGGCCCGCGCTGCTCGGCTTCCGCGAGGAGGCGAAGGTCTCCGGCGCGCAGATCACGGCGGGCGCGGCGACCGGGACCACGGTGCCGTTCACGGTGAAGGCGACCGTCACGTACGAGGGCGTGTCCAAGCCCTGGACGTACGCCTCGCAGCTCACCGTCGTCCGCGGCCTCACCACGGGCCGGCCGCTGGTCGACTGGAAGCCGACGGTGCTGCACCCGAAGCTGACGACGGGCGGCTCGCTGCGCACCGGCGGCGCGAGCTCCGGCGAGATCGAGGCCGTGGACCGCAGGGGCCGGGCCCTGACGGCGGAGAAGTACCCCTCCCTCGGCCCGGTCCTGGCCCAGTTGCGCGAGCGCTACGGCTCGACGGCGGGCGGCAAGCCGGGCATCGAGGTGTACGTCGACTCCGGCGCGGAGGGCGTGCCCGACACCACGCTGCTGACCCTCCAGAAGGGCGAGCCGGGCAAGCTGGAGACGACGATCGACGCGGAGGTGCAGGCGGCGGCGGAGAAGGCGGTGGCGCGGCAGGGCAAGGCGTCCGTGGTGGCGATCCAGCCGTCGACCGGCGCCGTGCGGGCGGTGGCGAACAGCCCGGCGGGCGGGTTCAACACGGCGTTCCAGGGCAAGACGATGCCCGGTTCGACGATGAAGATCGTGACGGCGGCGCTGCTCCTGGAGAAGGGCCTGGTGAAGGCGGACCAGGTGACGGACTGCCCGCGCGAGGCGGTCTACAACGGCCGGACGATCCGCAACCTCGACGGCTTCTCGCTGGAGGGCAAGACCTTCGGCCATGCCTTCGCCAAGTCCTGCAACACCGCCTTCATCAAGAAGATCGACGACGTGAAGGACGTCGAGGGCGACGACTTCGGGCTCGCGCGGGAGGCACGGGAGGTCTTCGGCATCGGCCTCGACTGGAAGACCGGCATCCTGTCGGAGGACGGCAGCGTCCCGGAGGTGTCGGACGCCGCGGCCGCGGAGCAGTACATCGGCCAGGGCACGGTCACCATGAACCCGCTGAACATCGCGTCGATCACGGCGACCGCGAAGGACGGCACCTTCCGGCAGCCGTATCTCGTGGCGGCGGACGTCGACAACCGCGAGTTCGCGAAGGCCGAACGGAAGCTGCCGACAGCGGTGGCGAGACAGCTGCGCGACATGATGCGGACCACGGCGACCGCGAGCTACGGCACGGCCACGGGCGCCATGGCCTCCGTGGGCGGCGACAAGGGCGCGAAGACGGGGTCGGCGGAGGTCGACGGCCAGGGCGTCTCGGACTCGTGGTTCACGGGCTTCTCGGACGACCTCGCGGCGGCGGCGTTCGTCCAGAGCGGCGGCCACGGCGGAACGGCGGCCGGCCCGGTGGTCGCACAGGTGCTGAGGGCCGGATAGCGGGCCGGGCGGCGTCCCGGGCGGCGGTGCCGCAACCCGGTCGCGTGCGCCGTACACGTACCGCTAGCCTGCGGGCCCATGACGACGTCACACGCAGATGCGCATCCCCAGTTCGCCGCGGCCCTGCGGGAGTTCGGCCTCGACCACGAGGTGGTGTGGGCGGCGGCCGGCACCCCGCACAGCGTCTTCGCACTCGACCCGAAGACACTGATCGCCCACGCGGGCGGCACACTGGTGGACGTCCGCGAGCGCTCCGACCAGCGCTCCGAGGAGCGTTCGGCGTGACGCCGCTGGTCGTCACGGCGGTGCTGCTCGCCGCCGTGACGCACGCGAGCTGGAACGCGATCGCCGCGCGCATCCACGACCAGCTCCTCTCCTTCACGCTGATCGCCGGCGGCGGGGCGCTCATCGGTCTCGTCGGCGTCTGCCTCACCCCGCTGCCCGCCTCCGGCGCGTGGCCGTCCCTGATCGCCTCGGCGGCGCTGCACGTCGCGTACTACGCGCTGCTCATGAAGTCCTTCGCGCTCGGCGACTTCGGCCAGATGTACCCGATCGCGCGCGGCACGGCGCCGCTGGTGGTCACCCTGCTCGCCGCGCTCTTCGTCGGCGAGATCCCGGACGCCGGGCAGCTCGCCGGCGTCGCCGTCGCCTGCGCGGGCCTCACCGGCCTGGCCCTGTGGGGCATCCGCGGCAAGGGCGCCCGGCCACACTGGCCGGCGCTGCTAGCCGCGGGGGCGACGGGCCTGTCGATCGCCGCGTACACCGTCGTCGACGGCGTCGGCGTCCGCGCCTCCGGCACCCCGCTCGGCTACATCGCCTGGCTGATGCTCCTGGAGGGCCTGGTCATCCCGGCCTACGCCCTCACCCGCCGCGGCCCTGCCACCCTCGCCGCCGAACTCCGCCCCTTCGCCGCCCGCGGCCTGCTCGGCGCCGCGATGTCGGTCGCCGCCTACGCCCTCGTCCTCTGGGCCCAGACCAAGGCGCCCCTGGCCCCGATCGCCGCCCTCCGCGAGTCCTCCATCATCGTCGGCGCCGCCATCGGCGCCCTCCTCTTCAAGGAACGCTTCGGCGGCCCGAGGGTCGCGGCGGCGGGCCTGATGGTGGTGGGCATCGGCCTGATGCTGTACGCGAGTTGAGGATTGAGGGGGAACGCCCGTGAGTGCAGTGCCCGTGCCCGTGCCCGTGCCTGTGCCTGACGTACGCACGCGAATCTCGGCCTACGGAATCGTCATCGACCGGGACCGGCTTCTGCTCGCCCGCCTGGGCGCGGCGTCGCCCGTCTTCGCGCCCGGACTGTGGCATCTGCCGGGCGGCGGGATCGATCCCGGGGAACAGCCCGTGGAGGCGCTGGTCCGGGAACTGCGCGAGGAGACCGGACTGACGGCGGGCGCGGACGGAATCCGCCTGCTCGACGCCCGTACCTACGCCGCCGAGCGCGGCGGCGTCCGCTGGCACCTCACAGCGCTCTTCTACGCCGTCACCCTCACCGGGGACGACGCGGCCGGCCCGCTCGTCCCCGAGACGGACGGCTCCAGCGAGGCGGCCGCGTGGATCCCGCTGGCCGAGCTGAACGACGCGTCTCGTCTTTCGCCACCGGCGGCGGACGCGGTGCGCCTGCTCCCGGCGGGGCTCAGAGAGACGCCCGCACCGCCCGGACCAGGGCCTGGGCGCGCGGGTCGGCCGTGACCGTCTTGCGCATGCCGTTGGTGACGTAGCCGAAGGAGATGCCGGAGTCGGGGTCGGCGAAGCCGAGGGAGCCGCCGCGGCCCGGGTGGCCGAAGGAGCCGGGGCCGAGGAGCGGGGAGGCCGGGCCGTGGAGCATGTGGCCCAGGCCGAAGCGGGTGCCGACGACGAGGACGCGGTCGGGGCCCGCGGACTCCTCGGTACGGGCCAGGGCCAAGGTGGCCGGGGCGAAGAGGCGGGGGCTGCCGTCGACCGGGCCGAGGGTGGCGGCGTAGAAGCGGGCGAGGGCGCGGGCGGTGGCGACACCGGCGGAACCGGGCAGTTCGGCGGCCTGGTACACCGGGTCGTTCTCGTCGGGGCGCGGGTCGATCACCCCGAAGGCGCGCCGGGTGAGGGACTGCGGGTCCTGGTAGGCGGCGGTCACGGCCGGCTTGGGGCGCAGCCGCAGCGCCGGGCTGTCGGCGGGCTCCTTCTCCTCGACCGGGCCGATGCGGCCGACCCGGTGGGCCTCGTCCCCGGGCAGCCCGATCCACAGGTCGAGGCCGAGCGGGCGGGCGATCTCCTCGGCGACCCAGCGGCCTATGGTGCGGCCGGTGACCCGGTGGACCAGGCCGGCGAGCAGCCAGCTGAAGGTGTGCGCGTGGTAGCCGTGGGCGGTGCCGGGCTCCCAGGCGGGGGCCTGCGCGGCGATCGCGGCCGTCGCGGTCGGCAGGTCGACGGCCTCGGCGAGGGTGAGGGGCCGGTCGAGGACCGGTACGCCCGCGCGGTGCGCGAGCAACTGCCGTACGGTCACCCGCTCCTTGCCCGCGGCCTTGAACTCCGGCCAGTACGTGGCCACCGGCGCGTCCAGGTCCAGCAGGCCGCGCTGGTGGAGCAGGAGGGGGACGGCCGCGGCGACGCCCTTCGTCGCCGAGCGCACGATCTGGGCGGTGTCGACCGCCCACGGCGCCTCGCCGTCGACGTCGCGCGTGCCCGCCCACAGGTCGACGACCTTGGAGCCGTCGCGGTAGACGGCGACGGCCGCGCCGCGCTCCCCGCGCTGCTCGAAGTTGCGCAGGAACGCGTCCCTGACCGGCTCGAATCCCGCCGCCACCGTGCCCCGGACGTCCACCTGAACCCACGCTTCCTCTCGTACGTACGACCCCCATCGTGCAACGCGACGGTTCGCCCGCCGATTCCGGGGTCCGTACGCGGGTCAGGCGACCGCGCTCGGCACGAAGCCGAACGGCAGCTCCAGGCGGTGCCGTGCCATCAGCTCCTCGTCGGAGAGGATCTCCGCGGTCCGTCCGTCGGCGGCGATCACGCCCTCGCTGAGGATCACCGAGCGCGGGCAGAGCTCCAGGGCGTACGGCAGATCGTGGGTGACCATGAGGACGGTGACGTCCAGGGAGCGCAGGATGTCGGCGAGCTCGCGCCGCGAGGCCGGGTCGAGGTTGGAGGACGGCTCGTCGAGGACCAGGATCTCCGGCTCCATCGCGAGCACGGTCGCCACCGCCACCCGGCGCCGCTGCCCGAAGGACAGGTGGTGCGGGGGCCGGTCGGCGAACTCCTCCATGCCGACCCGGGCCAGCGCCCCCAGGACCACGGCGTCCAGCTCGGCGCCGCGCAGCCCGGCCGCCGCCGGGCCGAAGGCCACGTCCTCGCGGACGGTCGGCATGAACAGCTGGTCGTCGGGGTCCTGGAAGACGATGCCGACCCGGCGCCGGATCTCGGCCAGGTGCTTCTTGCCGACCGGGAGACCGGCCACGGTCACGCCGCCCGCGCCGCCGGTGAGGATGCCGTTGAGGTGGAGGACCAGGGTGGTCTTGCCGGCGCCGTTGGGGCCGAGCAGGGCGACCCGCTCGCCGCGCCCCACGGTCAGGTTCACGCCGAAGAGGGCCTGGTGGCCGTCGGGATACGCGTACGCGAGGCCGCGCACGTCCAGGGAGGGGTGCTCGGTCACGGGGTGGTCGGTCACAGGGTGCTCGGTCACGGGGTGCTCAGTCACAGGGTCCATCCGAGGAGGCAGATCAGGAGGGCGGCGAGCGGCAGCGCGGCGGCCTGCCGCCACTGGACGGCGCTCGCGGTGACCTCGTCGATGACGGGCATGGTGCCGGTGTAGCCGCGGCTGACCATGGCGAGGTGGACCCGCTCCCCGCGCTCGTAGGAGCGGATGAAGAGGGCCCCGGCGGACTTCGCGAGGACGCCCCAGTGCCGTACGCCGCGCGCCTCGAAACCGCGGGAGCGGCGGGCGATCGACATCCGGCGCATCTCGTCTGTGATCACGTCGCCGTAGCGGATCATGAAGGAGGCGATCTGGACGAGCAGCGGCGGCAGCTTGAGCCGCTGCAGGCCGAGGAGCAGCTCGCGCAGTTCGGTGGTGGCGGCGAGCAGCACGGAGGCGGCGACGCCGAGGGTGCCCTTGGCGAGGACGTTCCAGGCGCCCCACAGGCCGGGGACGGAGAGCGAGATCCCGAGGACCCGCGTCTGCTCGCCGGGGACCACGAAGGGCATGAGCACCGCGAACGCGACGAACGGGATCTCGATCAGCAGCCGCTTGAGCACGAAGCCGCCCGGGACGCGGGCCCGCGCGGCGACGGCGCCGAGCAGGACCGCGTAGAGGGCGAAGGCCCACATCGCCTCACGGGGCGTGGCGACGACCACGACGACGAAGCCGAGGACGGCCACGAGCTTGGTGTGCGGGGGCAGCGCGTGAACCGGCGACCGCCCGCTCCGGTAGAGCCTGTGCGCATGCCCGGCCCCCATGTCAGGCCTCCGCGACGTCGGCGGTACGGCGGCGGCGCACGACCCAGAAGGCGCCGGTGCCGACGGCGAGGGTCGCGCCGACGCCGATGACGCCGGCCAGGCCGCCGGAGAGGCGCGCGTTCGAGACGTCCTTGACGCCGTAGTCGGCGAGCGGGGAGTCGGCGGCGGCGTGCGGCTCGACCTTGCTGTCGATGCCCTTGTCGGCGGCGACCTTCTCCAGGCCGTCGGGGCTGGCGGAGGCGTAGAAGGAGACGAAGCCGGCGAGGACGAGCGCGGTGACGACACCGGTGATCCACAGCTTCTTCGGGGAGCGGGCGGCCACCGGCACGGGCCGCGCCACGGGTGCCGCGTCGACGAGTTCGCCGTCCACGCGCAGCTTGAGGGGGGCGGTGAGGCCGCGGGCGCCGTACACGAGGTCGGGGCGGACGGCGATGACCGCGCCGACGGTGAGCATGGTGATCACGGCCTCGCCGACGCCGATGAGGACGTGCACGCCGACCATCGCGGTGAGCACCTTGCCGAGCGGTACGTCGGTGGTGCCGCCGATCGCGTAGATCAGCGTGAAGGCGGAGGCGGCGGCCGGTACGGAGACCAGGGCGGCCACGAAGGAGGCGACGGTCACCGAGCGGCGGGTGCGCGGCAGGACGAGGACCAGGCCGCGGAAGAGCGCGTACGCGACGACGACGGTCACCACGCCCATGACGGTGATGTTCACGCCGAGCGCGGTCAGGCCGCCGTCGGCGAAGAGGACCCCCTGCATGAGCAGGACGACGGCTATGCACAGGACGCCGGTGTACGGGCCGACGAGGATCGCCGCGAGCGCGCCGCCCAGGAGGTGTCCGCTGGTGCCGGCCGCGACGGGGAAGTTGAGCATCTGCACGGCGAAGACGAACGCCGCGACCAGGCCGGCGAGCGGGGCCGTCCGCTCTCCGCCGTAGCCTCCGGCACTGGTGGCGCCCCCGAGCTCACGGCGGGCTCCGCGCAGGGCGACGGCGACGGCGCCGGCGGCGACGACACCGGCGGCGGCCGATACGGGGGCGTTGATGAATCCGTCAGGTACATGCACGCCCGAATGATAAAGCGTTCCTGCGAACGGTTTGCAAGAGCGCGTAGGGGTCAGGAGTGGAGTGAGGAGCCTTCCCTGGCCGGGCGCGCGCCCCGGAAGAGTGGGACATTGAGGACTAACCGCGCGAACGTGTGTCGCGTACGAGTGTGAGGAGCCGCCCGATGCCCCGCGCCGTTGATGACCGAGAAGTCGAGGACCACGCCAAGGGCCGGATCATCAGCGACGCCCCGCTCTCGCGGCCGGTGCCGGTGGCCCTCCGCTTCGACCCCGGAAGCGAACCCGCCACCGTGCGCTTCGTCTTCCCCGGCAACATCGAGTGGTCCTTCCCGCGCAGCCTCCTGGAGACCGGGCTGCGCGCGCCCGCCCGCCGCGGCGACATACGCGTGTGGCCGTGCGGCCGGGTGCAGACGGTGGTCGAGTTCCACACGGACGACGGCGTCGCCGTCGTCCAGTTCGACACCACCGCCCTGCTGCGCTTCCTCAGGCACACGTACGCCGTCGGCGCGGCCATGTCGGCGCGCTGACGGCGTACGGGCCGCGGCGGTTCCCCGTCCCCACGGGTCCCGGCGCGTTCCGGGGCGCGCCGCCCGCTCAGCGGCGGCCCCGGAGTTCAGAGGCTGGCGAAGTCCGAGCCCTCGCCTTCACGGCTGAGTTCTCGCTCCCAGTCCTTGGCCGGCTCCTTCTCGGTCTCGGCGGGCGGCGCGGCCCCGGCGGCGGGGGCGGCGGCGGCGGCGGCGGCCAGGCTCTCGCCCTCGACGTCGACGTTCGGCAGCACGCGGCCGAGCCACTTCGGCAGCCACCAGGCCTTGTGGCCGAGCAGCGCGAGGACGGCCGGGACGATCGCCATGCGGACCACGAAGGCGTCGAAGAGGACGGCGGCCGCCAGGCCGAAGCCGATCATCTTGACCATCTGGTCGTCCATGCCGATGAAGCCGGAGAAGACCGCGATCATGATCACCGCGGCGGCGGTGACCACCCGGGCACTGTGCTTGAAGCCGGTGACGATCGCCTCGCCGGGGCGTGCCCCGTGGACGTACGCCTCGCGCATCCGGGTGACCAGGAAGACCTCGTAGTCCATGGCGAGACCGAAGACCACGCCCACCATGAAGATCGGCATCATCGACATGATCGGGCCGGTCTGCTCGACGCCGAACACGCCGCCCAGCCAGCCCCACTGGAAGACCGCGACGACCGCGCCGAGGGCGGCGACCACGGAGAGCAGGAAGCCGAGGGCCGCCTTCAGCGGGACCAGGACCGAGCGGAAGACCACCATGAGGAGCAGGAAGGCGAGTCCGACGACCAGGGCCAGGTAGGGCAGCAGGGCGTCGTTCATCTTCTGCGAGAAGTCGATGTTCATCGCGGTGGCGCCGGTGACCAGGACGTCGTCGCCGGTGGCGTCGCGGATGTCGTGCACCAGCCGCTCGGTCTCCGCGGAGGACGGGCGGTCCTTCGGGACGACCGTGATCATCGCGGCGTCGCCGGCCTTGTTCGGGGTCGGCGGCGTGACGGCCGCCCAGCCCTCCACGCTCTTGATGGTGGTGACGGTCTTGTCGGCGGCGGCCTTGTCGCCGTCGACGACCACGAGCAGCGGGCCGTTGGAGCCGGGGCCGAAGCCGTCGGACAGCAGGTCGTACGCACGGCGCTCGGTGGCCGAGGTGGGCTTCACGCCGTCGTCCGGCAGGCCCATCTCCAGGGAGGCGGCGGGCACGGCGATCGCGCCCAGGCCGAGGACGCCGACGACGAGCACCATCAGCGGGCGGCGGATGACGAAACGGGCCCAGCGGGTGCCGCCGTTGGGCTTGTCGCTCGCCTTGGCCGTGCCCTTGCGCTGCTTCCGGCTGACGACCTTGTCGCCGGCGAAGCCGAGCAGGGCCGGGATGAGCGTGAGCGCGATGAGGACCGCGATCACGACCGTGCCGGCGGCGGCGAAGCCCATCTTCGTCAGCATCGGGATGTTGACGACGGCCAGGCCGACCAGGGCGATGACGACGGTGAGTCCGGCGAAGACGACGGCGGAGCCGGCCGTGCCGACCGCGCGCCCGGCGGCCTCCTCCTTCGTGTGGCCCTCGGCGAGCTCCGCGCGGTAGCGGGAGACGATGAAGAGGGCGTAGTCGATGCCGACGGCGAGGCCGATCATCGACGCGAGCGTGGAGGTGGTGGTGCCGAGGTCCAGGACGTTCGCGAGCGCGGTGATCGTCGAGACGCCGATGCCGACGCCGATGACCGCGGTGAGCAGCGGGAGCCCGGCCGCGACGAGCGAGCCGAAGGTGATGACGAGCACGATGCCCGCGAGGACGATGCCAATGGCCTCGCTCGCACCCTGCTCCGGCATGCTCTGGAGCGCGTCGCCGCCGATCTCGACGGTCAGCCCCTGTCCCTGCGCGGCCCGGCCGGTCTCCTTGAGCGCGTCACGGGTCTCGTCGGTCAGCTCCATCGCGTTGACCTTGTACGCCACGGAGACGTAGGCGGTCGAACCATCGCGGGAGACCGCCTGGGCCGCGTACGGGTCGGTGACCCGGGCGATCTGGTCGGAGCCGGTCTTCAGCGCGGCCACGGTCTTGGCGACCTTGGCCTTGTTCGCCGGGTCCTGCATGCTCTGGCCGGCCGGGGCCTTGAAGACCACGCGGGCGGTGGCCCCGTCGGCGCTCGCCTCGGGGAAACGCTGTTCGAGCAGGTCGAAGGCGCGCTGTGCCTCGGTGCCGGGGATGGAGAAGGAGCTGGAGGTGGCGGCGGGCGCGGTGGCGGCCCCGACTCCGGCGAGCGCGAGCAACGCCACCCAGAGGAGGGCGACGAGCCGTCGGCGCCGGAAGGCGGAGCGGCCGAGCTTGTAGAGGAACGTGGCCACGGGGGCGTACTCCCTGTTTCGGGTGGGACAAGGGCATGGGGAGCCGGCCCGACGGCGTGAGCGGTGCGCAGTCAGGTGGTGCGGGTGGTGCGAGAGGTGCGGTCAGGCGCCGAGTGAGGGGAGCACGACGGCGTCGACGTAGCTGCGGAGGAACGCGGAGTCCACCGACTGGTCTTCGATCAGCGGGCGGGCGATGAACGCTCCGATCAGCATGTGGGGCACGAGCTTCAGGGCCGGGTTGTCGGCTCTGATCTCACCCCTCCGGACGGCCCGCTGGAGGACTTCGTCGAGGCCGGTCATCTCGGGCTCGACGAGCAGCTCGCGCAGCGCCTGGAGCAGTTCGGGGTTGTCGTGGACGACATGGGCCAGGCCCCGCATCAGCGCGGAGTCCTTCTCCATCTGACAGTCGTCGGAGTTCGCGAGGATCTGGTCGAAGTCGCCGCGCAGGCTGCCGGTGTCGATCTCGCCGAGCGAGACCCGCTTGTTGTGCCGCAGCGCCCTGGCGACCAGCTCGGGCTTGCTCCCCCACTGGCGGTAGAGGGTGGCCTTGCTGGACCGGGTGCGGGTGGCGACGGCGTCCATGGTGAGGGCGTCGTAACCGACCTCGCGCAGCAGGTCGAGCACGGCCTCGTACAGCTCGGCCTCCCGCTCGGGGGTGAGCCTGCTGCGTGCTGCCATGACCGGCCTCCTCGCGTTCGGCCGAGCCGAACGAAACGGTTTCGTACACCACGACCTTACCCGCGCACCCAACGAAACGAAACCGTTTCGTACGTGTCGTGAAACACAGCCCCGGCACTCAACCCCGGACTGACGTACGAGTTGCTTCACCCCCTTCTCGCGGAAAACATGAGGAGGTGACGGACGACCGCGCGTATCTCCGCTTCCCGCACCTCCACGGCGAGCTGCTGTGCTTCGCGGCCGAGGACGACCTCTGGGTCGCCCCCCTCGTGCCCGAGGGCCACCGGCCCGGCCGCGCCTGGCGGATCACCGCCGACCGGACCCGGGTCGGGCACCCGCGCTTCTCCCCGGACGGGCGCCACATCGCCTATACGAACTGGCGCAGCCTCGATCCGGAGATCCATCTCGCGCCGGTGGACGGCGGGCCCTCCCGGCGGCTCACCTACTGGGGCTCCACCGACACCCGGGTCTGCGGCTGGTCCCCACCCGACCAGGACGGCCGGTCCGACATCCTCGCGGTCTCCTCCCACGGCCAGCCCTTCTCCTACTTCTCCTGGGCCTACACCGTCTCCACCGACGGCTCCCCCGGCAGCAAACTGCCCTGGGGCCCGGTCACCGACATCGCCGTCGCCGACCTCGACGCCGCCGATCCGCAGGGGGGCACCGCCCAGGCCGAAGGCTCCGCGGGACACCGGCGCACCCTGCTGCTCACCGGCACCCCGCCGCACGAGCCCGCCTCCTGGAAGCGCTACCGCGGCGGCGCCATGGGCCGGCTGTGGCTGCACGGCAGGCGGCTGCTCCCGGACATCGACGGGCACCTCGACTCGCCGATGTTCGTCACCGCCCCGCCCGGCGAGGGCGGCGGGACCCGGATCGCCTTCCTCTCCGACCACGAGGGCATCGGCAACCTCTACTCCTGCCTCCCCGACGGCACCGACCTGCGCCGCCACAGCGACCACGACGAGTTCTACGCCCGCAACGCCTCCAGCGACGGGCAGCGGGTGGTCTACCAGCACGCCGGCGAACTCTGGATCGTCGACGAACTCACCGCCGGCTCCCGCCCGCGCCGCCTCGACGTCCGCCTCGGTGGCCCGCGCACCGGCCGCCGCCCCTACCAGGTGCCCGCCGCCCACCACGTGGACGCCCTGTCCGTGGACGAGACCGGCCGGGCCAGCGCCGTCTCGGTGCGCGGCAGCCTCTACTGGCTGACCCACCGCGACGGCCCCGCCCGCACCATCGCCGACACCCCGGGGGTCCGCGTGCGGCTCCCCGAGATGCTGGGCAGCGGCGGCCAGGTCGCCTATGTCACCGACGCCGAGGGCGAGGACGCCGTCGAGATCGCCTACCTCCCCCGGGCCAGCGGCGACCGCCCCCCGCGCCGCCTCGCCTCCGGCGAACTCGGCCGCGTCGAGGAGCTCGTCTCCGACCCCGACGGCGAACGTCTCGCCATCGCCTCCAGCGACGGCCGCCTCCTCCTGATCGACGCGACGGAGGACGAGGAACCGGACCTCACGGAGCCCGCCCCGGAACCCGCCACGGCGCCCACCCCCGAGGGCACCGCCGCGACCGCCGAGAGCACCGAGGCCACCGAGAACCCCGGGAGCACCGGGAGCACCGGGAGCACCGGGAGCACCGAGGCCACGGAGAGCACCCCGCCCGACCGGACTCCGGGCAAGGTCACCGAGCTGATCCGCTCCGTCAACGGGCCGGTCCGCGACCTCGCCTTCTCCCCCGACGGCGCCTGGCTCACCTGGTCCCACCCGGGCATCGGCCGCTCGCTGCGCTCCATCAAGATGGCCCGCATCGCGGGCCCCGGCCCGCGCGTCGTCGTCGACGTCACCAACGGACGCTTCGAGGACGAGAACCCGGTCTTCACCCGCGACGGGCGCTACCTCGCCTTCCTCTCCTGGCGGGGCTTCGACCCGGTGTACGACGTGCACACCGGCGACCTGTCCTTCCCGCTGGGCTGCCGCCCCTATCTCGTACCGCTCTCCTCCGCGACCCCCTCCCCCTTCGCGCTGCTCCCCGACGGCAGGCCCGCCGCCGGCGGCATGGACCCCGCCGACGAGGAAGCGGGCGCCGGGGACGGCACGGTCACCGTCGAGATCGAGGGCCTCCCCGAGCGGGTCCACCCCTTCCCCGTGACCGCCTCCAAGTACTCCGCCCTCAAGCCGGTGGCCGGCGGCGGCCTGGTGTGGCTGCGCTGGCCGATCTCCGGCGCACTCGGCGAGACCTTCGCCAATCCCTCCGATCCCTCCCCCCGCCCCACGCTGGAGCACTACAACATCCCCAAGGCCCGCAAGACCGAACTCGTGGGCCATCTCGACTGGTTCGCGGTGAGCGGCGACGGCTCCCGCCTCGTCGTGGTCGACGAGGGCGAGCTGCGGGCCGTCCCGTCCACCGAGTCCGGCGACAGCGACTCCACCGTCTACCTCGACCTGCGGCGCATCGTGCACGAGGTCGACCCGGCCGCCGAGTGGCGGCAGGCCTTCGACGAGGCCGGCCGGATCGTCCGCGCCTACTTCTGGGAGCCGGACATGGGCGGGGTCGACTGGACGGCGGTCCTCGACCAGTACCGCCCCCTCGTCCAACGGGTCGCCTCCCCCGACGAGTTCGCCGACCTGCTGCGCGAGGTGATGGGCGAGCTCGGCACCTCGCACGCGTACGTCAGCCCCGCCCGCCGCAACGAGGGCCCCGCCCACTACCAGCGCCCGCAGGGTCTGCTCGGCGCCAACCTCGTACCCCGGGACGACGGCTGGACGGTCAAGCGGATCCTGCCCGGCGACTCCTCCGACTCCAAGGCCCGCTCACCGCTCGCCGGCACCGGCATCCGCGAGGGCGCCGTCCTCACCCATGTCGACGGCCGCCCCGTCGACCCCGTGGCCGGCCCCTATCCCCTCCTCTCCGGCACCGGTGGCACCACCGTCGAACTCACCTTCACCCCCGCCGGCGGCGGGGGCCCCTACCGCCGGATCGCCGTCGTCCCCCTCGTCGACGAACGCCCGCTGCGCTACCAGGACTGGGTGAGCAAGCGGCGCGCGGTCGTCCGCGAGATCAGCGGCGGGCGCTGCGGCTATCTCCACATCCCCGACATGGGCGGCTCCGGCTGGGCCCAGTTCAACCGCGACCTGCGGATGGAGGTCTCCCGGCCGGCCCTCATCGTGGACGTGCGCGGCAACGCCGGCGGCCACATCAGCGAGCTGGTGATAGAGAAACTCACCCGCAAGATCCTCGGCTGGGACCTCACCCGCAACGCCCAGCCGGTCAGCTACGCCTCCAACGCCCCACGCGGCCCGGTCGTCGCGCTCGCCGACGAGGCCACCTCCTCCGACGGCGACATGATCACCGCCGCCTTCAAGCTGCTCGGCCTCGGCCCCGTCGTCGGCCAGCGCACCTGGGGCGGCGTCGTCGGCATGACGGGCCGTCACACCCTCGGCGACGGCACCACGATCACCGTGCCGATGAACGCCGCCTGGTTCCCCGAATACGGCTGGTCCGTCGAGAACCAGGGCGTCGCCCCCGACCTCGCCGTGCTGCGCACCCCCCTCGACTGGGCCGAGGGCCGGCACGCCCAGCTCGACGACGCCGTGCACGTCGCCCTGGCCCTGCTCGACGAGAACCCGCCCGCGAGCCCGCCCGGCTACGAGGAGGTGCCGGACCGCTCCCGGCCCAAGCTGCCGCCGAGGTCCAGCTCGTAGGCGATCCCCGGCTGGTCGCCGTCGAGCGTCACCCCGCCCACCGCACCGAAGCCGACCCGGGCGAGCACCGCCCGGGACGCCCCGTTGCCGAGGGTCGTCGCGGCGGTCAGCCGGCTCAGCCCGTACTCCTCGCGGGCCCGGACGCACAGCTCCCGTACCGCCGCGGTCGCCACCCCGCGCCCGGTGGCCTTCTCGGCGACCCGGTAGCCGAGTTCGGCGCCGCCGTCGGCTATGTCCACGAGGTTGAACCGCCCGACTATCTCCCCGTCCCCCGCCACCAGCACATGGAAGCGGATCGTCCCGATCTCCTGTTCCGCCAGCAGAGCCGCGTGCCGGTCGGCGAACTTCTCGAAATAGGCGTCCCCGCGGTCGGGCACGGACGCGGCGAAGAAGGCCCGGTTCTCCCGCTCGAAGGCGAGCAGGGCGGGCGCGTGGTCAGGTCGCAGCCGCTCGAGTACGAACGTCGCCGCGTCGGTTGCTGCCTCATTCTCGGACATGAGGATCACGGTACGTAACTTCGTGATTCCGTGCAGGAAGTTATCCACAGGCCCGTCCCCCACACGCGAGAGCGAAGGCCCCGCGCACACGCGAAGGCGCACCCGGCGTCCCGGGTGCGCCTTCCTCACAGGACGGCGTCAGGCGTCGTAGTCCATGTCGAGGCGGTCCTGGTCCTCCTGCTGCCGACGCCGCTCGTCCTCGGACCTCGCACGGCCCTTGGCCTGCGACGCGCGCTCGGAGGCCCGGTCCTTGGCCCCGCCCATCGCGTGCTGCATCTTGTCCTTGGCCTGCTGCGCCTTGCCCTGCATGTCGTCCTTGATGCCCATGAAGGTTCACTCCTAGAAGGGTGTGAGGGAGACGGGGCGTGTCGCCCCTTGGGCCTCGACCAGACTGACACGACGGAACATCCCGTGCATTTCGATCAATTACGGACTGTCACCGCGCGGCCGTCACACCCGCTCCTGCCGCGCCTCCTCGTCCGCCGCGCCGCCCGCGCCGACCAGGCCCTTGCCGACGCTCCCGAGCCGCGGCTCGAAGCGCCGCATCTCGCGCTGCCCGACGGAGGCGATGATGCCCGGCAGATAGCCGCGGGTGGACTGCATCCCGCGCAGCCACCACTGGGCGTACACATGCGCCGAGCGCCGCTCGACGCCCGCGACGATCCGGTCGACGGCCGGGCCGAGCGGGTAGGTGCGGTTCGACGGCCACGGCAGCCGCGAGCGCAGCTCGCGCATCACGTCGTCCTGGTCGGCGCCCCGCACCATGTCGGTGTCGGTCCAGGACAGATAGCCGACGCCGACCTTCACGCCCTTGTAGGCGACCTCGGCGCGCAGGCTGTGCGCGAAGGCCTCGACACCGGACTTGGAGGCGCAGTACGCCGTCATCATCGGCGCCGGGGTCATCGCCGCGAGCGAGGCGATCTGCAGGAAGTAGCCGCGGGACTCCATGAGGACCGGCAGGAACGCGCGGGCCGTGACGGCGCCGCCGATGAGGTTGACCTCGATGACCCGCCGCCAGGCGACCGGGTCGGAGTCGACGAACGGACCGCCCGCCGCGACACCGGCGTTGGCGACCACGATGTCGACCTTGCCGAACCGCTCCTTCGCCTCGGCCGCGACCCTGGCCATGGCCTCGTGGTCGGTGACATCGGCGTGCCACCAGTCGGCCTCGGTGTGCAGCCGGCCGGCGACCTCCTTCAGGAGCTCCGGCTCCAGGCCGACCAGCGCGATCTTCGCGCCGCGCGCCGAGAGCTTGCGGGCGAGGAGTTCACCGACGCCACGGGCGCCGCCGGTGACGACCGCCACCTGTCCTTCCAGGCTCACCCTGCTCATGCCCCTGCCTCCTCGTTCTCCTTCACGCCCAGGTAGGTGAGCGTCAGTTCGCGGATCTGCGCGGTGACGGCCTCCGGGGCCTCCACCGGCGTCATGTGCCCCATGCCGGCCAGTTCCACCAGCCCCGTGCAGTGCGGCAGCGCGCCCGCCATCGCCCGCGAGTGGCGCGGCGGGGTGAGCCGGTCGTCCGTGCCGACGAGCACGGCCACCGGCAGCCTCAGCTCCCGCAGCCCGACCTCCAGGTCGAGCGAGGCGAGCACCTGCGACCAACCGTGGCGGGCGCCGCGCGGGCAGGCGTGCACGATCCGGGCGCACGCGTCGACCCGCTCGGGCGCCGAGCCCGGTCCCATCGTCGCGTACCGCAGGACCTTCTTCGACACCGGCGTGACCGGCCCCAGCGGCGCCTTCGAGCCGAGGACGGCGGCGGTGATCCGGGTCCGCAGCCGGCCCGGCGCCAGCGGTACGACCAGGGCCTCCTCCGTCAGCCGCGAGGGCCCGGTGGAGCACAGCAGGGCCGCCGCGGCGTGCTGCCGGAAGACGGGCCTGCGCGAGGCGGCCATGATCGTCATGCCGCCCATGGAGTGGCCGGCCACCACGGCCCGTTCGCCGGGGCCGAGGGTCGCGGCGAGCACGGCCTCCAGGTCGTCGGCGAGCGCCTCCGTGGAGTAGCCCTTCCCGCCGCCGTCGAGCGCGCCGGCGTCGAGCGCGGGCGCCGGGGAGCCGCCGTGACCGCGCTGGTCGTAGACGATGACCCGGTGGTCGGTGGACAGGGCGTGGATCTGCGCGTCCCAGAAGCGGGTGGAGCAGGTCCAGCCGTGGGCGAGGACGACCGCGGGGGCGCCCTCGGGGCCGTACACCTCGACATGGATCGCCGAGCCGTCGGCCGAGGTGACCATCAGGTCGCGCGTCACTGGACGGCCTCCTTCCTGCGGGTGGCGCGGCGGCCGGCCGCGGGCTTCGCGGGCGCGCGCAGCACCTCGTACTCGGACAGGTCGACGGTCCGCGTCTCGCGCCGGAACTCGCCGGTGGTGCCCGGCCACAGGGTGGTGTTGCGCCCGTTGGCGTCCAGGTACCAGCTCTCGCAGCCGCCCGACTTCCACACGGTCCTCTCCATCCGCTTCTGCACCCGGCGGTTCCAGACGCCGACGGCGGAGGGGCGGACGGCGAGAGCGGTGCGCCCGCCGAGCACGTCGAGCTGGCGCAGGTAGTCGGCCATGTAGTTCAGCTGGGACTCGATCATCAGGATCATCGAGGAGTTCCCGAGGCCGGTGTTGGGGCCGATGATCGTCATCCAGTTGGGGAAGCCGGCGGCGGTCGCGCCGCGCAGCGCCTCCATGCCGCCCTTCCAGTGGTCGGCGAGCGAGCGTCCGTCGGCGCCGATGACGCGCGGGGCGATCGGCATGTCGGTGACGTGGAAACCCGTACCGAAGATGATCGCGTCGACCTCGGTCTCGGTGCCGTCGGCCGCGACGACCACGTTCCCGCGGACCTCCTTCAGACCGGAGGCGACGACGTCCACATTGGGCTGGGCGAGTGCCGGGTAGTACGTGTTCGACAGCAGGATGCGCTTGCAGCCGAGGCGGTACGAGGGGGTCAGCCTGGCCCGCAGCGCCGGGTCCTTGATCGCCCGGGCGATGTTGGCCTTGGCGAGCCGCTCGACCAGGCCGAGCTCGTCGGGCCGCTTGGTGAACGCGCTGACCTGGAGCTCGCGGATGCCCCACAGGATGCCGCGGCGCGCGGTCGCGGTGAACGGCAGCTGCCGGTGCAGCCAGCGCTCGGGGGCGCTGATGGCCCGGTCCATCCGCGGCATGACCCACGGGGCCGTGCGCTGGAAGAGGGTGAGCCTGCCGACCTTCGGCTGGATCGACGGCACGATCTGGATGGCGGAGGCGCCGGTGCCGACCATGGCGACGCGCTTGCCGGTCAGGTCGTAGTCGTGGTCCCACCGGGCGGAGTGGAAGACCTTGCCGGTGAAGTCGGCGAGCCCCGGAATGTCCGGGATCTTGGGATCGGAGAGCGGGCCGGTGGCGGAGACGACGACATCGGCGGAGAAGCTGCCGCGGCTGGTCTCGATCTCCCAGCGCAGCTCGTCCTCGTTCCACGTCATCCTCATGACCTCGTGGTTCAGCCGCAGGTGCGGCCGGACCCCGAAGGTGTCCGTGACATGCTCCAGGTACGCGCGGATGTGGGGCTGGCCGGAGAAGGTGCGGGGCCAGTCGGGGTTGGGCGCGAAGGAGAAGGAGTAGAGGTGGGAGGGCACGTCGCAGGCGCAGCCGGGGTAGCTGTTGTCGCGCCAGGTGCCGCCCACGGAGTCGGCCCGCTCCAGGACGACGAAGTCGGTGATGCCCTCGCGGCGCAGCCGGACGGCGGCTCCGATGCCGCCGAATCCCGATCCGATCACCGCCACCCGTACGTGCTCGTGCTTCGCCATGCCGCCTCCCGTGCGCCCGGCCAAGATTCCGCCAGCAATCACTGGCACAATCGGGACTGTAGAGCAGCGGCATACCGAGCGGTAGGGGTAAGGCCGGGGAAAGTTACCGGCGGTACAACATAGGCTGGCGGGCGTGGCAGAACGATCGGGAGACCAGGCGGACCAGGCGGACCAGGCGGACACGATGGACGCGGCGCAGCCCACGGGTACGCACGCCGGCACGCCCACGGGGGCGGCGGACCTCTCGGACGGGCCCGCGCCCCGCGAGTACCGGATGGCCGAACTCGCCGCCGCCGCCGGCATCACCGTCCGCACCCTCCGCTTCTACCGCGAGCGCGGCCTCATCCCGCCGCCCCGCCGCGAGGGCCGGATCGCCTGGTACGACGCCCACCACCTGGCCCGGCTGCGGACGATCTCCGCCCTCCTCGAACGCGGCCACACGCTCAACGGCATCGCCGACCTCACCGCCGCCTTCGAGTCCGGCCGGAACGTCGGCGAGGTCCTGGAACTGGGCACCCCCACGGAGGAGGAGCCCGTCCGCCTCACACCCGAGGAGCTCGCCGACCACTTCGCCGGCGAGGTCACCCCGGAGAACCTCGCCGCCGCGCTCGACCTCGGCTACCTGGCCACCGACGGCGAGGACATCGTCCACGTCAGCCGCCGTCTGCTCGACGTCTCCTCCGCCCTCGTCCGCGAGGGCGTCCCGCTGGCCGCCGTCCTGGAGGCGGGCGGCCGGGTGCGCGAGCACGCGGAGGCGCTGGCGGAGCTCTTCGCCGAACTACTCGGGAAGTACGCCGCCGAGAAGGACGTCCAGCGGCTGCGCCCGCTGGCCAAGAGCGTGGTGGAGGCGGAACTCTCCCTCGCCCTGGACCGGCGGATGCACGGCGGCGTCTGAGAACACGTAACGAGAACGCGTACCGAGAACGCGTGCCGGGAACGCGCGTGTGCGCTACAGCTCGTAGACCGCGGTCACGGGCGCGTGGTCGCTCCAGCGCTCCGCGTGGGTGGCGGCCCGCTCGACGTACGCCTTGACCGCCTTGGCGGCGAGCCCGGGCGTCGCGACCTGGTAGTCGATGCGCCAGCCGCTGTCGTTGTCGAAGGCGCGGCCACGGTAGGACCACCAGGAGTACGGGCCGTCCTGCTCGGGATGGAGGGCGCGGACCACGTCCACGTAACCGCCGTCGCCCTCGTCGAGGACGCGGCTCAGCCAGTCCCGCTCCTCGGGGAGGAAGCCGGCGTTCTTCTGATTGGCCTTCCAGTTCTTGAGATCGGCCTCGCGGTGGGCGATGTTCCAGTCGCCGCAGACGACGACCTCGCGGCCGTCGGCGGCGGCCCGCTCGCGCAGCTCCTTCAGATAGGGCAGGAAGGCGTCCATGAAGCGGATCTTCTCATCCTGGCGCTCGGTGCCGACCTCGCCGGAGGGCAGGTAGAGGCTGGCGACGGTGACACCGGGCAGGTCGGCCTCGACGTAGCGGCCGCTGTCGTCGAACTCCGCCGTGCCGAAGCCGACGCGTACGGCGTCCGGCTCGCGCCGCGTGTAGAGCGACACCCCGGCCCGGCCCTTGGCGGCGGCGGGCGCGTGGACGGTGAACCAGCCCTCGGGGCCACGGACCTCGGCGGGCAGCTGCGCCTCCTCGGCACGCACCTCCTGGAGGCAGACCACATCGGCGGAGGTCCCGGCCAGCCATTCGACGAAGCCCTTCTTGGCGGCGGCTCGGAGACCATTGACATTCGCAGTCGTCACGGTGAGCATCCCGGGAGAATACCGACAACCGGCGTCCGGACTCCCTCGGCGCATCGCATAGACATACGATTGACAGCATGGACATTCGCCCCACACCCTTCGACCACCCCGACGCCGTCAAGCTGAACGACGCCGTCCAGCTGGAATACGCCGAGCGCTACGCGGACGACGACGGCGAGGGTGAGGGCGATCTCACACACCTCGAACCGTCGATGTTCGCCCCGCCGCAGGGCCTCTACCTGCTCGCGTACGACCCCGAGGGCCGCCCCGTCGCGACCGGCGGCTGGCGCACCCAGGACGCCAACGACGAGGGCTACGCCGACGGCGACGCCGAACTGAAGCGCATGTACGTGGTACCCGAGGCGCGCGGCCTGGGGCTCGCGCGGCGCATCCTGGCCGCCCTGGAGACGGACGCCCGCGAGGCCGGCCGGAGCCGCATGGTCCTGGAGACGGGCACCGCGCAGCCGGAGGCCATCGCGCTCTACACCTCGTGCGGCTACGAGCCCTGCGAGAAGTTCGGCTTCTACCGGGAGTACCCGAACAGCCGCTGCTTCGCGAAGGCGCTCTGACCCGCCAGCGCACGCAGGGCGGACCCGGCCCGAGAATGGCCGTGACAGGGCCCTGACAAGCGCGCCCGGCTCTGGCACTCTGCCCACGCACGTCGATCCGCACCGTTCTCATCCCCACCTGCCTCGGCAGAAGGAGACATGCGTGAGACGCCATCGCTTCGCCACAGCCGTACTGTTGTCCGCCGGCGCCCTCGTCGCCGGCGGACTCGCGTCGGCCGGAGCGGCCCAGGCCGCCCCGTCACCCCAGGCCGCCCCGTCACTCCAGACGGCACCGACGCCCCAGGCCGCCGGAAACACCGGCCACTCGTTCACCACCGCCCAGCAGGACCGGGCGACCGGCTTCTGGACCCCGGAACGGATGCGCTCGGCCGTCCCGCTGGACCTGACGGCCGCTCCGGGCGCGCTGCGCCAGGTCCCGCGCGCGGCCGCCCCGGCGACCGTCGCACCCTCGGCCCCCGATTCCGCCTCCGCCCCCGCCGCTGTCTCACCCGCCTCCTTCCCGCAGGCGGGCGGGGCGTGGACGGGCGGCGGCGCGGTGGTGAAGACGTCCGGCCGGGTGTTCTTCACCTTCCAGGGCCGCACGGCCTCCTGCTCCGGCAACGCCGTCACCAGCAAGAACGCGAGCACCGTCATCACCGCCGGCCACTGCGTGAAGTACCAGGGCGCCTGGCACACGAACTGGGTCTTCGTCCCGGCGTATGCCAACGGCAACGCGCCCTACGGCCAGTGGACCGCCGCCAGGACCCTCACCACCCCCCAGTGGGAGGCGAGCGAGGACATCAACTACGACGTCGGCGCCGCGGTCGTCGCCCCGCTGAACGGCCAGACCCTCACCTCGGTCACCGGCGCCCAGGGGATCCAGTTCAACGGCGCCTACAACAAGCCGATGTACGCCTTCGGCTTCCCGGCCGCCTCGCCCTACGACGGCACGAAGCTCGTCTACTGCTCGGGCAACTCCTCGAAGGACTTCCTGTTCTCCCAGGACCACTCGCTCGGCTGCAACATGACCGGCGGCTCCAGCGGCGGCCCCTGGTTCACGTCCTTCGACGAGTCCACGGGCACCGGCCTCCAGTCCTCGGTGAACAGCTTCGGCTACACCTTCCTGCCCAACCGCATGTTCGGCCCGTACTTCGGCACGGACGCCCAGAACCTCTACGACAAGGCTCAGAGTTCCTGACGTCCTGACACTGGCGGCGCATACAGCGAAGAACCCGCCCGATCTGCTGATCGGGCGGGTTCTTCGTGTCTGTGGACCTGAGGGGATTCGAACCCCTGACCCCCTCGATGCGAACGAGGTGCGCTACCGGACTGCGCCACAGGCCCCTGCGACGTGTGAAACATTAGCATCCCGAGCGCAGTACGAGGAAATCCGTTCCCCCGCAGGTCAACGAGCCCGTCAACGCACCGGTCAACGCGCCCGTCAACCGGCCGGTCATTCGTTGGCCGCGCGGGGGCGGTCGTCGTCCGCGTACTGGTCGAAGAGCGGGGTGCGGCCGTGGTCGCGGCGGGCCTGCGGGCGGGCGGTGCGCTGACGCGGGGCCGGGGCGGGGGCCGGGGCCGGGTCGGCCGCCGTGGAGGAGCGGGCCGAGCTCCAGGTCTCCGGGTCCGTGATGTCGACACCGCCGGAGGCGCGCGGGGCGACGGGGGCGGTGACATACGTCGGGAGCGGGACCGGGACCGGGTCCCAGCTGTCGCCGCGGGCCGGGCCGCGCTCGCGCTGCTGGTCGACCCACTCGGCGTGGTCCGTCTGCTCGACGAGCGCCCGGCGGTCCGCCTCCTGCGGGGAGACGGCCGGCTCGGCGGCCGGCGCCGGGGCGGGCTCCGGCTCGGGCGTCGGCGCCGGGCGACGGCTCTCGCGCAGCCGGGCGGCGGCCGCCTCGGCGTTGCGGCGGTCCATCACGTACACGAAGCGCCGCCGCTCCTGGACCCGCAGATAGACGATGTACGCGCTGAGCAGCAGGGCCGGGGCGGCCGGGGCCCACAGGAAGGCCAGGCCGCCGACGGCCGCGACCACCGCGCCGAGCGTGAAGGCGAGGAAGAGGAGCACCGTGGTGCGCCGGCGCCGGGCCAGGACCTTGCTCCGGCGGGCCCGCTCGGCCGCCGCGCCACCGCCGGATCCCGAGCCCGAGCCCGATCCGCGGCGCGCCGGGGCGGGAGCCGGGGCGGGAGCCGGGGCGGGAGCCGGAGCCGGGGCGGGGGCCTTGGGGGCCTCCTCCGGCATCTCCAGGCGGGCTTCCGTTCTGGCCGCGGGCGCACAGAAGCCCCGGACGTCGACCGAGCTCAGATGCTCGGTCGCCGCGTCCGGGTCGACGTCGGATGCCGGGTCGTCGGCCGCGCGGTCCCGGTCCCTGAGCTCCTTGGCGTAACGGCGCTCCATGCCCGCCCGTCCGGACAGCAGCCGGATGGCGGTGCTGAAGCGTTCCGTCGGACGGGCCTCGTTCAGCTCGTCCTGCCTGCGGAGCCACATCGGCACCAAGTAGGCGGCCCAGGCCCCGACAATGACTGCGTAGATGAGGCCGCTGCTGCTCACGCTTCACACGGTAGAGGGGTTCGGGTGAGGGCATCGGCCAATTGGGCCGGTGTGTCGCACGATCTGGCTGATATCACTGAACTTTTTTGTGATTGTTCAGATCGATCGGTGCTCAACTGCCGATTAAATTCGAACACTTATCGCAATTACTGGTGCTGGCGGCGGGCTTCGTGCCAACGCCGCACCAAGCCCTCCGGCACCTCCTCCGCCGTCAGCGCGAAGACCAGGTGGTCACGCCAGGCGCCGTCGATGTGGAGGTAGCGCGGCCGCAGCCCCTCCTCGCGGAATCCCAATTTCTCGACGACCCGCCGGGAGGGGCCGTTCTCCGGGCGAATGCAGACTTCCATCCGGTGCAGTCCGACCGAGCGGAAACAGTGGTCGACGGCGAGCGCCACCGCCGTCGGCATGACACCGCGGCCGGCCACGTCGCGGTCCACCCAATAGCCCACGTGGCCCGAACACATCGAACCCCAGGTGATTCCCGCGACCGTCAACTGACCGACCAGACGCCCCTGGTACTCGATGACGAACGGCAGCATCCGGCCCGCGTTCGCCTCCGCCCGCAGATGGCGCACCATCTGACGGTACGTGGGGCGCTGCGTCACCGGGCCGCCCGGGCCGGGCGGCGGGACGGTCGCCTCCCAGGGGCGCAGCCAGTCGCGGTTGCGCCGGTTCACCTCGCGCCAGGCCCGCTGGTCGCGCATCTTTATCGGGCGGAGCACCACGTCGCCGTCGACGAGGACCACGGGCCAGGACGGGATCATGACTCCGGGCCCGCTTCCGTGGCCGGTCTGGGGTGGTCGCCGCCGCGGATCTGGTCCACCGCGTGGATCAGCAGCGGCTCCAGGACCGCGAGCCCGTCGCGCACCCCGCCCGACGAGCCGGGCAGGTTGACGATCAGCGTGCCGTCGCCCCGAGGGCCGCGCGCGACCCCGGCGAGGCCGCGCGAGAGCGCCGCCGTGGGCACCTTCTCCCGGCCGTACGCGCGGATCGCCTCCGGGATGCCCGGGATCTCCTGGTCCAGGACCCTCCGGGTGACCTCGGGCGTCTCGTCGGTGGGCGAGATGCCCGTGCCGCCGGTGGTGAGGATGAGGTCGTAGCCCGCCTCGACGCCGGCGCGCAGCGCCGCCTCGACGGGCGCGCCGTCCGGCACGACCTGCGGGCCGTCCACGGCGAAGCCCAGCGCGCGCAGCCCGTCGGCGATCAGCGGGCCGCCCTTGTCCTCGTAGATCCCGGCGGCCGCCCGGTTGGAGGCGGTGACGACGAGCGCGGCGTACGGCGCGGTGAGCGCGGTCCCCGACGGGGCGGGCGCCTCGTGGGCGTGAGCCTCGTGCGCGTGAGCCTCGTGGGCGTGAGCCTCGTGCGCGTCGGCCTCGTGCGCGTGCGCCCCCACCACCTTGCCCGCGCGGGTCACGCCTCGCTCCGCGTCCAGTGGCCGGACTTGCCGCCGGTCTTCTCCTCGACGCGCACGTCGGAGATGACCGCGCCCTTGTCGACGGCCTTCACCATGTCGACGACGGTCAGCGCCGCCACCGACACCGCCGTCAGGGCCTCCATCTCCACGCCCGTGCGGTCGGTGGTCTTCACCGTCGCGAGGATCTCCACGGCGTCGTCCGCGACCGCGAGGTCGAGGGTCACGCCGGAGACCGCCAGCGGATGGCAGAGCGGGATCAGGTCGGGGGTCTTCTTGGCACCCATGATCCCGGCGATCCGGGCGGTGGCGAGCGCGTCGCCCTTCGGGACGCCCTCGCCGCGCAGCAGCTCGATCACGCGCGGCGACACGAGGACCCGGCCGCTGGCGCGGGCGGTGCGGGCGGTGACGTCCTTCGCGGAGACGTCGACCATGCGGGCCGCCCCGGCCTCGTCGATGTGGGTGAGTCCTTGCTGCGTGCTCATGGCGGTGACACTCCCGGTCGCTGTGTGGGACGACACGGTACCCCCACCGGCGCCGACGCACCGGACGAGGTTCAGCCGGTGGTCACCCCAGCAGGAGCACATCGAGCTCCGCGCCGGGCTCGACCTCGGTCACCTCCTCCGGTACGACGAGGAGCGCGTCCGCGTGCGCGAGCGCCCCGATGAGGTGGGAGCCGGAGCCGCCCACGGGGCTGACGGCGCCGGACTCCGCGTCGTACGTCCCGCGCAGGAACTGGCGCCGGCCGGCCGGCGAGGACAGCATCCGGTCGGCCTTGAGCACGGCGCGCACCCGGGGCCGGTGCGTGTCGGGCCGGTCGGCGAGGCCCATCAGGGCGCGGATGGCGGGCCGGACGAACAGCTCGAAGGAGACGTACGAGGAGACCGGGTTGCCCGGCAGCGCGAGCAGCGGGGTGTGGTCGGGGCCGATCATGCCGAAGCCCTGCGGCTTGCCGGGCTGCATGGCGAGCTTGCGGAAGTCGACCTCGCCGTCGGCCGTGAGCGCCTCTTTGACCACGTCGTAGGCGCCGACGCTGACGCCGCCGGTGGTGACGATCAGGTCGGCGCGGATCAGCTGGTCCTCGATGGCGGCGCGCAGCGACTCGGCGTCGTCGGCGACGGCCGGGACGCGGTAGGCGAGGGCTCCGGCGTCGCGGGCGGCGGCGGCGAGGGCGAAGCTGTTGGAGTCGTAGATCTGCCCCTCGCCCAGCGGCTCGCCGGGCTGGGTCAGTTCGCTGCCGGTGGAGATCACGACCACCCGCGGGCGGGGGCGCACCCGCACGGTGCCGCGGCCGATCGCGGCGAGCAGACCGATCTGCGGCGGGCCGAGCACGGTGCCCGCGGCGAGCGCGAGCTCGCCCGCGGTGACGTCGCTGCCGCGGGCCCGGACGTGGGCGCGGGCCTCGGCGGGCCGGTGGACCCTGACCTCGCCGGCCGCTCCCTCGGGGGCGGCGCTGGCCGGGCGCATCCCGCCGGCGGCGCCTCCGCCGGTGCCGCCGTCGGTCCATTCGACGGGGACGACGGCCTCGGCGCCGGGCGGCAGCGGGGCGCCGGTCATGATCCGGGCGGCCTGGCCGGGGCCGACCTCGGGCAGGCCGCCGGCCCCGGCGGCGACGTCGCCGATCACGGTCAGGACGGCGGGGAACTCCTCGCTCGCCCCGGCCACGTCGGCGACCCGCACCGCGTACCCGTCCATGGAGCTGTTGTCGAAGGGCGGCAGCGCGACCGGCACCGTGACGTCCTCGACGAGCACGCAGCCCTGGGCGTCGGCCAGTTGCAGCTCGATGGGCTCGAGCGGGGAGACCGTCGCGAGGACGTCGGCCAGGTGCTCGTCGACGGACCACAGGCCCTTGGCCGGGCCGGCGCAGGGGTCGCCGGGGCCCTGGCCATGGCTGCCGTCGTGGCCGTGGCCGTGGCCGTGGTCCGACGGTGCCGTACCGCTGCTGCTCAAGGTGCTACATCTCCTCGCTGACATAACTGCGGAGCCAGGTCCGGAAGTCCGGCCCCAGATCATCACGTTCGCACGCCAGTCTGACAATGGCACGCAGATAGTCCCCGCGGTCGCCGGTGTCATAGCGGCGGCCCTTGAAGACGACGCCGTGCACGGGGCCGCCGGCCTGCTCGTCCTGGACGAGTTTCTGCAGGGCGTCGGTGAGCTGGATCTCGCCGCCGCGACCCGGCGCGGTCTCGCGCAGTATGGCGAAGACGGCGGGGTCGAGGACATAGCGCCCGATGATCGCCAGGTTGCTGGGCGCCTCGGCCGGCTCCGGCTTCTCCACCAGGCCGGTCACCTTCACCACGTCCGACTCGCCGGTGGGGCCGACGGCGGCGCAGCCGTAGAGGTGGATCTGCGAGGGCTCGACCTCCATCAGCGCGACCACGCTGCCGCCGAAGCGCTCGCGGACCTCGACCATGCGGGCGAGCAGGGGATCGCGCGGGTCGATCAGGTCGTCGCCGAGGAGCACGGCGAAGGGCTGCTCGCCGACGTGCGGGGCGGCGCACAGCACGGCGTGGCCGAGGCCGCGCGGGGCGCCCTGGCGTACGTAGTGCATGGTGGCGAGGTCGCTGGACTCCTGGACCTTGGCGAGCCGTTCCTCGTCGCCCTTGCGGGTCAGCGCCTCTTCCAGCTCGTAGTTCCGGTCGAAGTGGTCCTCGAGCGGGCGCTTGTTGCGGCCGGTGATCATCAGGACGTCGGAGAGCCCGGCGGCGACGGCTTCCTCGACGACGTACTGGATGGCCGGTTTGTCGACGACCGGCAGCATCTCCTTCGGCGTCGCCTTGGTGGCCGGCAGGAACCGGGTGCCGAGACCGGCGGCCGGGATGACAGCCTTTGTGATGGACGGCGTCTGAGTCATGCGGTGCACCCTAGCCGTTCGGTATGTGCGGAAGGTAAGGATCACATGAGCTTTCTCAACCCTCGTACCGCTACCGCCCGATACAAGAGGAATACGAGCCGCGTTGAGCCCTGAACCCCACACCGGACCCGCCACCGGACCCGCCACCGAACCCACCGAGAACACCACTGAGAAGGCGCTGTTGCGCCGGGCCCTGCTCGGCGCCCGCGCCGCCCTGACCGCCGAGGAGCGCGAGCGGGCCGCCGAGGAGCTCGCGCGGGCCGCCCTCGACCTGCCGGAGCTGGCGGAGGCGGGCAGCGTCGCCGCGTACGTCTCGGTGGGGCGCGAACCGGGCACGCGTGCGCTGCTCGACGTGCTGCGCGAGCGGGGTGTACGGGTGCTGCTGCCGGTCCTGCTGCCCGACAACGACCTCGACTGGGCGCCGTACGAGGGTCCCGAGCGGCTGGCGAAGGCGGGCCGCGGGCTGCTCGAACCGGTCGGCGAACGGCTCGGCCCGGAGGCGGTGTGCGAGGCGGACACGGTGCTGCTGCCGGGCCTGGCGGTCGACGGGCGGGGCATGCGGCTCGGCCGCGGCGGCGGTTCGTACGACCGGGTCCTCGCCCGGCTCGTCCGCGCGGGCGCGGATCCGGCGCTCGTGGTGCTCCTGTACGCGAACGAGGTGGTCGCGCGGGTCCCGGAGGAACCGCACGACCACCCCGTGCACGCGGTGGTGACCCCGGAGGGGGTCCGGCGCTTCGCGCCCTGACCGCCTGACCGCCTGCCGGGCCGCCGGGGCCCTACGGCTCCAGCTTCAGGGTGTCCTGGGTGGTGGCCTCGACGGCCGCCTGCCCGTAGGACCAGTCGAGCAGCTCGCCCTTGACCCACTTCTCCGTCTGGTCGGTGTAGTGGCTGTGGTAGGCGTGGCCGGAGGCGCCACTGAGGTTGATCCACCGGGACCTGTCCCAGTCGCCGACGTTGACCACCATCCGCATGGACGGCACCCAGATCACGTCGTAGCCGCCGGCCGCGTTCCAGCCGGTGGCGTCGACGGCGGCCTCGCCGCCGCCCAGGTTCCACGGGCCGCGGTTGAGCATGGACTGCACGAAGCCGGGGCCGGCGGTGCCGAGGGTCTGGTTCTTCAGGGTCAGCTGGTGCAGCCGGCCCCAGCTCCAGGTGGAGACGTCCTTGCCGAGCTCGGCGGTCAGCTCCCAGCGGGCGTCCTTCATGGCGCGGGCGAGCAGCTGGTCACGGGTCTCGGTGGCCGGGTCCAGGCGGTCGCCGGGGGTCTTCCACCACTCGTTCTTCTCCTGCTTGAGGAGCGGGCGGACCACCTCGTACCAGCGGTCGCCGCCGTCCGGCTGCGCGGTGTCGGGGTCGCGCTCGCCGCACTCGGCGACGAGCTTGTTCTGCTCGTCGACCGGGCCGGTGGTGTCGGCGACACGGACGTTGATGCACTCGCCCTCGACGCGCAGCTCCTTGGGCAGCTTGTTGCCGAAGGCGAGCTTGAGGACGTTGCGCCAGACCGCGTTGAAGTACGCGGCGGCGGCCGAGTCCGGCTCCTGGGTGTAGTCCCAGCCCTCGAGCAGCTTCTGCGCCTCGCGGACCTGCGGGTCGGAGATGTCGATCTTCAGCAGGAGCGGGTTGAGCAGGGTCGCGATCTCGCTGCGGTTGTCCCTCTGCATGGTCTGCATGTCGTCCGGCGAGATCTTGCCGCCGTCCTTGAGCTTGGACTCGATCAGGTCGTTGATCCGCTGGCTGCGCGAGCCGTAGCCCCAGTCCCGGGTGAGGAGGTAGGGGTACTTCTTCTCGTCGATGACCGACTGGTTGGCGGTGACGATGTAGCCGCGCTTCGGGTTGTACTCGTAGGGCAGCTCGGCGTAGGGGACGTAGCCCTTCCAGTCGTACGAGGAGTCCCAGCCGGGCGCGGGCAGGGTGCCGTCGTAGGCGGTGCCCTTGGTGCGGACCGGGATCTTGCCGGGCGCCTGGTAACCGATGTTGCCGGCGGTGTCGGCGTAGATCAGGTTCTGGGACGGGACCTCGAAGTCCTTGGCCGCGGCCCGGAAGCTCGTGAAGTCCTTGGCGCGGTTGAGCGCGAAGACGGCGTCCATGGACTTGCCGGGCTGCAGGGCCGTCCAGCGAAGGGAGACGCCGTAGCCGGTGCCGCGGTCGGGGGCGGCGTTGCCGACGGGGGCCGTCTGACCGACCCTCTCCAGTTCGGTGGAGCGGTCGGAGACCAGCGGGCCGTGCTCGGTGGAGCGGATGGTGATGGGGCGGTCGTCCTCGCCCGCGACCTTGATGACCTCGTCGCGGGTGACGAACGCCTTGGTCTTGCCGTCGACGACGTAGCCGTCGGTGCCGATCTTCTCCAGGTAGAGGTCGGTGACGTCGGCACCGAGGTTGGTGAAGCCCCAGGCGATCGAGTCGTTGTGTCCGATGATCACGCCGGGCATGCCGGAGAAGGTGTAGCCGGCGACGTCGTAGCGGCAGGTCGCGGAGACCGAGCGGCAGTGCAGGCCCATCTGGTACCAGAGGGACGGCAGCATCGGCGCGAGGTGCGGGTCGTTGGCGAGCAGCGGCTTGCCGGAGGTCGTGTAGTTCCCGGAGACGACCCAGGAGTTCGAGCCGATGCCGTTGCCGTTGGGGCCGAGCAGGGCCGGGATCTCGTCGAGGGCGTCGGAGAGCGCGGCGAGCTGGGACTGGATGCCGTTCTGCCCGCCGGAGGTGCCGGTGCCTCCGGAGGCCGCGTCGCCGCCCTCCTTCGGCTCGGCCTCGGGGTCGAACTTGCCGGTGACCTTGTCGACGGCGCCGCGGTCGACGATCGGCTGGTGCAGCTCGTACGGGTACCCCGGGTAGAGGTCCTTGATCTGCTGCGGCTTCAGCCGGCTGGTCATCAGGGAGCGGTCGATCTCGTCCTGCATGTTGCCGCGCAGGTCCCAGGCCATGGCCTTGAGCCAGGCCACCGAGTCGACCGGGGTCCAGGGCTCGATCGTGTAGTCGCCGGTGAAGGCCAGGGCCGCGTACTCGACGGAGATGTCGGCCGGGTCCCGGTCCTTGAGGTAGGCGTTGACGCCCTCGGCGTAGGCCTGGAGGTTCTTCTTGGTCTCCGCCGACAGGACCTTGTCGTACTCCTCCTGCGCGACCTTGCGCCAGCCGAGGGTCCGCAGGAAGGCGTCGGTGTCGACCTGGCTCTTGCCGAACATCTCGGAGAGGCGGCCGGCCGTCGTGTGACGGCGGACGTCCATCTCGTAGAAGCGGTCCTGGGCCTGGACGTAGCCCTGCGCGCGGAACAGGTCCGCCTCGTTGTCGGCGTAGATCTGCGGGATGCCGTTGGCATCGCGCTTGACCTCGACGGGTCCGGAGAGCGCGTCGAGGCGGATCGAGCCGGTCGTCTGCGGGAAGGAGCCGCGGACGGTGCTGACGCCCCAGTACGCCCCGTACCCGACGCCCGCGACCAGCGCGAGCACCAGGACGAGGACGATCAGGCGGGCTCGCCGTCCCTTCTTCTTCTTGGCAGGGGGCGCGGTCGTGTTGGAGGGCATCGCTGTCCTTCGAGGGGCAGGGTGGTCCTGGAGTACGGGAGCAACCTTAGGCGCAGCGTCCGGAGGCCCCGGACGCGGAGTCAGGAAGAGATCCGTTCTTATACGGACTGTTGTGCGATCACACACCAAGAGGGCGTCAAGGATGCGTTAAAGATTAGGTAAGGTAACGAAGTACCGGTGCCGCAGGAACGATCCCTTCGCGGCGCCCGGAACACCTTTGAGGGGAAGGAACGGCCACTGACTGTCCATCAGCTCAACGAACTCCTGCTCATCTGCTCGCTCGTGCTGCTCATCGCTGTCGCGGCGGTGCGCATCTCGTCCCGGAGCGGGCTCCCCAGCCTGCTGCTGTACCTCGGGATCGGGGTCGCCATAGGGCAGGACGGCATCGGCAACGTCGCCTTCGACAACGCCGAGCTGACCCAGGTGATCGGCTATGCCGCACTTGTGGTGATCCTGGCCGAGGGTGGCCTGGGCACCAAGTGGAAGGAGATCGAACCCGCGTTGCCCGCGGCGGTCATGCTGTCGACCGTCGGCGTCGCGGTGAGCGTGGGCATCACGGCGGCGGGGGCGCACTACCTCGTCGGGCTCGACTGGCAGCAGGCCCTCATCATCGGCGCCGTCGTCTCCTCCACCGACGCCGCCGCCGTCTTCTCCGTGCTGCGCAAGGTGCCGCTGCCCTCACGCGTCACCGGCGTCCTCGAAGCCGAATCCGGCTTCAACGACGCCCCCGTCCTCATCCTGGTCGTCGCCTTCTCCACCGTCGGACACGTCGACGCCTGGTACGTCCTGGTCGGCGAGATCGCCCTGGAGCTCGCCATCGGCGCCGCCATCGGCCTCTCCGTCGGCTTCCTCGGCGCCTACGGGCTCCGCCGCATCGCCCTGCCCGCCTCCGGCCTCTACCCGATCGCCGTCATGGCCATCGCGGTCGTCGCCTACGCCGCGGGCGCCATGGCCCACGGCTCCGGCTTCCTCGCCGTCTACCTGGCCTCGATGGTGCTCGGCAACGCCAAGCTGCCGCACGCCCCGGCCAACCGCGGCTTCGCCGAGGGTCTCGGCTGGATCGCCCAGATCGGCATGTTCGTCCTGCTCGGTCTGCTCGTCACCCCCCATGATCTCGTCAACGACTTCTGGCCCGCCGTCGTGATCGGCCTCGTGCTCACCGTGGTCGCCCGCCCCACGGAGGTCCTGGTCAGCCTCCTCCCCTTCCGCATCCCCTGGCAGGAGCAGGCCCTGATGTCCTGGGCCGGCCTGCGCGGCGCCGTCCCGATCATCCTGGCCACCATCCCGATGGTGGCCGAGATCGAGGGCAGCGAACGGATCTTCAACATCGTCTTCGTCCTGGTCGTCGTCTACACCCTGGTCCAGGGCCCGACCCTGCCCTGGCTGGCCAAGGCCCTGAAGCTCGGCGACCAGGGCGAGGCCGCCGACCTCGGCGTCGAGTCCGCGCCCCTGGAACGGCTGCGCGGCCACCTGCTCTCCGTGGCCATCCCGGAGGCCTCCAAGATGCACGGCGTCGAGGTCGCCGAGCTCCGGCTGCCCGCCGGCGCCGCCGTCACCCTGATCGTCCGCGACGAGAAGAGCTTCGTCCCCGGCCCCGCCACCGTGCTGCGGCGCGGCGACGAACTCCTCGTGGTCGCCACCGACCCGGTCCGGGACGCCGCCGAACGCCGGCTCCGGGCGGTCGGCCAGGGCGGCAAACTGGCCGGCTGGCTCGGCACCGGCGGCACGGCGCCCGTCCCGCCGGACCACCCCCCGACCGGCTTCCGTCGCCCCTTCCGAAAGCCACCCCGGCAAACATCCGGTTAATCCCAGGCCTCAATTCGAACCGGAGGGCGCTTTCCCAGGCGGGAAGGCGCCCGCCCCTGTACCATGAAGGCACACCAGATCGAACCAACTCTGCCTGACGCAGAGCTGGCGCGACCGTATGGCGGCCGAGGCGCCCTTCGCAGTGGGGCCCGGTATCTACCGCAGTTCCGCGCAAGAGGACAGCTCTCGGCGACGCCCGCACCACCATGCCCGGGCCCGCTACCAGGCGGCAGAAAGGCATGGACCGTGGCGTCCACGGTCGTCGCGGAGAAGCGGCCCGGCTATGGCCGGCTGCTGCGCACCCCCGGTGCTCTCTCCTTCCTCCTTCCGGGCTTCGCCGCCCGCCAGCCGTTCGCGATGCTCACCATCGGCATCGTCCTGCTCGTCCAGCACACCACCGGCTCCTACGGCAGCGCGGGCGCCGTCGCCGCCGTCACCGGTGTCTCCATGGCGCTGTTCGCCCCGCAGAGCGGCAAGCTCGCCGACCGCTTCGGCCAGCGGGCCGTCCTCGTCCCCGGTGTGCTGATCCACACCGCCTCCGTCTCCCTCCTCGTCGCGCTGGCGCTCTCCGGCGCCCCGATGTGGGCCCTGTTCCTCGCCGCCATCCCCTCCGGCGCCTCGGTGCCGCAGGTCGGCCCGATGGTCCGGGCCCGGTGGGCGGCGAAGCTGGACAACACTCCGCTGATGCCGACCGCCGCCGCCTTCGAGTCGGTCACCGACGAGTTCACCTTCGTCGTCGGCCCGGTCCTCGCCACCGCCCTGTGCACCGGCATCCACCCGGCCGCCGGCCTGATCACCGAGGCCGCGCTCACCTTGATCGGCGGCCTCTTCTTCGCCGCCCAGCGCAGCACCCAGCCCGCCTACGGCCTGGCCGCCGCGGCCGGCCACGCCGACGGCGAGCCGCACCGCTCGGCCCTGTCCGTCCCCGGCGTCCGCGTCCTGATCGTCGCCTTCCTCGGCATCGGCTCGGTCTTCGGCGGCATGCAGGTCTCGCTCACCGCCTTCTCCGAGGAGATCGGCAACCCGGGCGCCAACGGCCTGCTGTACGGCATCTTCGCCGCCGGCAACATGCTGGCCGGCATCGCCATGGGCGCCGTCGCCTGGAAGATCGGCCCGCGCCGCCGGCTGATCCTCGGCTACGCCGGTCTCACCGTCGCCGCCTCCCTCCTGTGGTCCGTCCACTCCGTCCTGCTGCTCGGCGCACTGGGCCTGGTCGTGGGTCTGTGCATCGCCCCGGCCCTGATCACCGGCTACACGATCGTCGAGACCCTGGTCCCCGCGACCTCCCGCACCGAGGCCTTCACGTGGCTGACCGGCGCCGTGGCGCTGGGCCAGGCAGCCGCCGTCACCGTCGCCGGCCGGCTGGCCGACGCGCACGGCGCGAGCACCGGTTTCCTGGTGCCACTCGGCGGCACCCTGCTCGCTCTGGTCACGCTGGTCGCCCTCCGTGCGCGGCTCGCACCCCACGCGACGAGCCGGGTCGCGGCACGTGGTATCGGTCACCGAGTTCCCGTGCCGGTGGACTGAACCCGCGGAATACGTCACTATGGATCGTCGTTAGCACTCGATGAGTGTGAGTGCCAGGAGGAAGACAAGTGCCGACCTACCAGTACCAGTGCACCGAGTGCGGCGAGGGCCTCGAGGCGGTGCAGAAGTTCACGGATGACGCCCTGACCGAGTGCCCGAACTGCAAGGGACGCCTGAAGAAGGTGTTCTCCGCGGTCGGCATCGTGTTCAAGGGTTCCGGCTTCTACCGCAACGACAGCCGCGGCTCGTCGTCCAGCAGCACGCCGGCCTCGTCGAAGTCCTCCTCGACCTCGACCTCCTCTTCGTCGTCGACGACGTCTTCCTCGTCCTCCTCGGACTCGAAGCCGGCGTCGTCCTCCAGCTCGTCGAGCTCCTCGTCGAGCTCGACGTCGGCGGCCTGACCTCCGTCTCTTCCGTTCTTCCCGGTGCCCCGTCGCTTCCCGCGGCGGGGCACCGGCGTTTTTCGGACGTCCTCGGCCGTCCCCCGGCCGGACCCGCCGGCCCCGGACTGTCGGTCGGACGGGATGGCTAGGGTGGCCACCATGGCGACCCACAGGACTGATCGGACAGCCGCCCGGACGACCGTCGGGGGAACAGGACCGGCGGCGGACTCGTTCGCGGACATCGGCGTGATCGGCGGCTCCGGGTTCTACTCCTTCCTGGACGATGTGACCGAGGTGCCGGTCGACACCCCGTACGGCAGCCCCAGCGACTCCCTCTTCCTCGGTGAGGTCGCCGGCCGACGGGTCGCCTTCCTTCCCCGGCACGGCCGGGACCACCGGCTGCCACCGCACCGGATCAACTACCGCGCCAACCTCTGGGCCCTGCGCTCGGTGGGCGTGCGCCAGGTCCTCGGGCCGTGCGCGGTCGGCGGGCTGCGCGAGGAACACGGCCCCGGCACCCTCGTCGTACCCGACCAGCTGGTCGACCGGACGAAGGCCCGCGCGCAGACCTACTTCGACGGTGAACCCCTGCCCGAGGCCTGGGGCGGGGCGGTGCCCCAGGTGGTCCACGTGACCTTCGCCGACCCCTATTGCCCCGACGGACGGCAGGTGGCCCTGAAGGCCGCCCGGGGCCGGGGCTGGGAGCCGGTCGACGGCGGCACGCTGGTCGTCGTCGAGGGCCCCCGCTTCTCCACGCGCGCCGAGTCGCGGTGGCATGCGGCCGCGGGCTGGTCGGTGGTCGGCATGACCGGCCACCCCGAGGCCGTCCTCGCCCGGGAACTGGGACTCTGCTACACCTCCCTCGCTTTGGTGACGGATCTGGACGCGGGCGCGGAGACCGGGGACGGGGTCTCGCACACCGAGGTCCTCCGCGTGTTCGGCGAGAACGTCGGCCGGCTGCGCGACGTGCTCTTCGACGCGGTCGGCGCGCTTCCCGCGACGGTCGACCGGGACTGCCTGTGCACGCGGGCCCACGACGGGTGGGACCTGGGGATCGAACTGCCCTGACCTCGGGGCCGGGGTCGGGCCGGTGAGGGCTGGCCGCCCGCGAGGTCCGGACTCGTTCCAGGTTCGCCGACCCCGGGCCACCGCGGCAATCGCTCGCGGGGGTGAGGAAGTTATCCACATACGCCTGGTTTTCCACAGGCCCGAGCGGGATCGCGACAGGTGCGGGACGGTGGACCCGGTTCGCCGACAGGTGGACCCCGCTCGCCGGACCGTCCGGTGAACGGCCGTGCCACGACAGGCGGTTGCGCGATGACCACGAACTCCTGCCTCACCCACACCCCGGCCTCGGTGCCCGCGCCGTGCGGGCTCCCCTCCTTCGATCCGCTGCGCGTGCGCGGCGCGCGGCTACGGCTGCGCCGGGCGCTGCGGCGCAGGCGACGGGCGCCCGCCGCGGTGCTCGCCATGACGGCGGCCGCGCTCGCGGCGGCCGGCGCCGCCGGGGCCGACGACCCGGCCCCGCAGCCTCCTCCACCACCCGCCCGGGCGGCGCACCGGCCGGCCGTCGTACCGCTCGTGTCCGCGCCGGTGCGGATCGCCGACGCGGCCACCGTACGGCTGCTGCGACCCGGCGACCGGGTCGACGTGATCGCCGCACCCGACTCCATGACGGGTGCGACGGGAGAGGCCCGGGTGGTCGCCTCGGGCGCGCGAGTGGCCGAGGTGCCGCGGCCGGGCGAGACCCGGCCGGACGGCGGGGCCCTGATCGTCCTGTCCGTTCCACGGTCGACGGCGACGGCTCTCGCCGGGGCGGGGATGACATCCCAACTGGCGGTGACACTGTGCTGATTCGCACGGACGCACTGTCAAGTCACCGTCCCGTGTGTACGGATTGGACGCGTTCGCGCCGGGCGCGGCGTAATGGCTCCGCACACTGCACACGCGACGAAAGGCACCTTGGTGGCCGAGAAGAAGGAAAGTCTGCTGGGAGGCTTCAAGGCCTTCCTGATGCGGGGGAACGTGATCGACCTGGCGGTGGCGGTCGTCATCGGCGCCGCGTTCACCAACATCGTGAACTCGGTGGTCAAGGGCATCATCAACCCGCTCGTGGGTGCCTTCGGCACGAAGGACCTGGAGGGGTACTCGTCCTGCCTCAAGGACCCGTGCAAGATCGTGAACGGCGAGATGCAGGGCATCCAGATCCAGTGGGGCCTGGTGCTCAGCGCCGTCCTCAGCTTCGTGATCACGGCGGCAGTCGTCTACTTCCTGATGGTCCTGCCGATGGCCAAGATCCTCGCCAAGCGCGCCGCGCACGACAGGGCGAAGGAAGGCGTCCAGGAGACCCTGGAGGTCAGCGAGCTGGAGGTGCTGAAGGAGATCCGCGACCACCTGGTCTCCCAGCGCGGCCCCAGCTCGGGGTCTCCGGCGGGTTCCAGCACCTGAGGCGGCGGGGCGCACCCCACCTCCTGACCGACCGTCCCGGTCGGTGTCAGAGGTGGTGCGGCGGCTTCTCGTCGAGGAAGCGCGCGAGGTCGGCGGCGCTGCCGCCGGCCGGAGGCCGCTCACCCCACCCGCGGTCCGTGTCGTCCGCGGACTGCTGGTCCAGCGGATCGTCGAAGACCAGTGCCGGCCGGGGTCGGGAATCGGAATCGTTGTCGGACTGCTTCGCTGCTCGCGATCCGTGGGCGGGGGCGGTGCTCATGTTTTCAGGGTACGCCCGGAGCACCGCCCCGTACCCTCCCGATCCGGGCTCTGATCTGCGGGATTCCGCGCCTCGGTCCCGTCATCGGTCCTTGTGCCGGTCCGTTCACCGGTCCTTCGGGTCGAGCAGCCAGAGGCCGAGGACGACGAGGAACGACAGGACCAGGAATCCCGCGCCCCACCAGGCGGTCCCGGTGTCGCCGGACATCCACTCGTCGACCACGACGGTGAGCCCCCACAGCTGGCCGATGACCACCGTCAGGGCCAGGGTGAGGCGGGCGGTGAGCTTGGAGGAGCGCTCCGGTTCCTGCTCGGTGCCTGCGCCCGGGCCGGGGCCGGTGTGGCGGATACGGGGGTCTCCGTAGCCGCTGGTGGGGCGGATCTGCGGGTAGCGCTCGTGGACCGGGCGGTTGAGCCGCGGCTGGGCGCTGCCGGGGGTGTAGACGGGTCGGGGTGGCGGGCTCCCGGGGCCGGCGGGGTCGCTGGGGCCAGCCGGGTCCTTGGGGAAGGGGGTTTCGCTCATGTCCGTCGGCTCCCTTCGGCGGCGGGAGCACCGGCGCCAGGGCAGCCGAGGCGTTCGGCGAGACCGGGACGTTCGTCGCCGAGCTGGCGGCACAAGCCCTCGCGGACACTTTCTCCAGAGCGCGTGGTGCCCACGGCCCAGACGCTGCCGTCTGTCTCCTCGACCAGGAGCACCTTGGGCAGGCCGCGGGGCGGTGGGCCCGCGGTGACCTCGCCGGTGCGGGCATCGAAGACGCCCTCATGGCAGGGGCAGTACAGCTCGCCCTCGCTCCCCCGGTCGTTGCGCCAGAGCACGGCGCAGGCGAGGTGGGTGCAGACGGCGGAGTAGCCGGCCAGGGTGCCGTCGGCGAGACGGATGGCGACGGCACGGTCCTCGTCGTCGGGGTAGCGGAAGGCGATCGAGTCGCCGGGCAGGAGCTGGTCGGCGATCCTCTTCGGCTTCGGGGCGCCGTCGTCGCTGTCGCCGTGGCGGTGCAGGATGCCGGAGGCGACGCCGATGCCGCCGACCGCGAGGCCGCCGGAGACGGTGGCGACGATCCGCAGGTAGTCACGGCGGGTGGTGAGCGAGTCGGCGGCGATCCGGTCGTGGAGGGCCGCGTGGGCGGCGTCGGCGGGCCGGTTCGGGTCGCCCGGGTCGGTGACCGCGCCGGCGCCGGTGTCCGGGGGTGGTTCGGTGAGGCTCATCGGACATCCACTCCGTTGACTTCGACGATGGGCAGACCGCCGGGGACCGGCCACTGGACTCTGTCGGCGGGGACGACCATCGCCACTCCGGTGGAGACGGTGGTGGACCCGAAGGTGAAGGAGTCGGCGACCTCGACGCCGGGGCGTTCGGCGCGGAGTTCGTCGAGGGTTCCGTAGAAGAGGGCGCCGGTGGGGCAGACGGTGGCACACATGGGGGCGAGGCCGTAGGCGGTGCGGTCGTAGCAGAGGTTGCACTTCATCTGCAGCTTCGCCTGGAGGTCGATCTTCGGGACACCGAAGGGGCAGGCGTTGACGCAGTTGGCGCAGCCGATGCAGCGGGTGGTGTCGGCCTGCTGCACCACGCCGTCCGCGGTCACCAGGATCGCGTCGGCGGGGCAGACCTCGGCGCAGGGGGCGACGGGGTCCTCGCAGTGCATGCAGACGGTGGGAAGGGAGGCGACGGAGTGGCCCTCGTCGGGGTAGTCGAGGTGGATCATCGACTTGCCGCGGTGGGAGTCGCATTCGCGGCAGGCGGAGACGCAGGCCTGGCAGCCGATGCAGCGGCCGGGGTCGATGAAGATCGTGCGTCCCATCATGTGCGGCTCAGCTCCTCTCCGAGGTGCCACGGCCTTGCGGGGACGTGGGCGGCAGGGGGTCGTCGCGGGAGACCTGGGTCTCCGGGTAGGCGACGTGGCCGGGGGCGGTGGGCGGTGCGGGGACCTCGTCGATGCGTTCGGCGGCCTCGATGCGGGCGGCGCAGACCTTGTACTCGGGGATCTTCGACCGGGGGTCGAGGGCGTCGATGGTCAGCGCGTTGGCCGCGGTGGGCACGGGCCAGTGATAGGGGACGAAGACGGTGTCGGGGCGGATGGCCTCGGTGACCAGGGCGGGGAAGACCTCGCTGCCGCGTCGGGTGACGACCCGGACCGGGTCGCCGTTGCGGAAGCCGTGGGAGGGGTGGACCTCGACCCAGGGGCGCGGGGTCTGTTCGACGAGGGCACCCAGGCGGCGCGTCTGGTTGCCGGAGAGGAAGTGGGCGACGGTGCGGCCGGTGGTGAGTGAGAGGGGGTATTCCTCGCTGTACGGGTCCATGGGCGGGTGCCATTCGACGACCTGCATATGGATCTTGCCGTCGGCGTGGTAGGTCCGGCCGTCCTCGAAGAGGCGGGGGGTGCCGGGGTGGTCGGTGGAGGGGCAGGGCCAGGCGATGCCGCCGGTCTCCTCCAGCCGGTCGTAGGTGATGCCGAAGTAGTCGTTGACCGTGCCGGCCGAGGCGATGCGCAGTTCCTCGAAGACGGCGCGGGAGTCGGGGAAGGCGAACTTGTCACCGGCGCCGAGGCGCTTGGCGAGTTCGCACATGACCCAGGTGTCGGTGCGGACGCCGGCCGGGGGTTCCTGGGCCTTGTTGTGCTTGACGACCCGGGCCTCGGCGTTGGCCATGACGCCTTCGTCCTCGGCCCAGACGGTGACGGGGAAGACCACGTGCGCGTTGGCCGCGGTCTCGGAGAGGAAGAAGTCGAATTGGGCGTGGAACTCGGTGGTGTCGTAGCCCTCCTTCACCGTGGCGTAGTTGGGGAGGGAGACGAAGGGGTTGTTGCAGATGCCGATGAGGCCGCGGATCTCGCGGCGCTGCATCTGCCAGACCATCTCCATCATGGAGGTGCCGGCGGGCGGGAGTTCGGCCTCGGCGATGCCCCAGATCTCGCAGATCTGGCGGCGGTGCTCGGGGTCGGAGATGGAGCGCCCGCCGGGCAGCAGGTCGGACTTCTGACCGTGCTCACGGCCGCCCTGGCCGTTGCCCTGGCCGGTGATGGTGCCGTAGCCGGCACCGGGGCGGCCGATGTTCCCGGTGGCGACGCACAGGTTGATGATCGTCAGGCAGTTCTCGACGCCCTGGGAGTGATGTTCGACGCCGCGGGCGTGCCAGGCCATGGCCTTGCCGGCGCCGGCGAACATGCGGGCGACCTGGACGATCTGTTCCGCGGGGACGCCGCAGATCTCGGCGGAGCGGGCGGGCGGGTATTCGGCGACGGTCTCCTTCACCTCCTCCCAGCCGGCGGCGTGGGCGGCGAGGTAGGCCTCGTCGGTGAGGCCCTCGGCGACGACGACGTGGAGGACGGCGTTGAAGAAGGCGGAGTCGGTGCCGGGCCTGAGTGCGACGTGGATGTCGGCGGTGCGGGCGATGGCGGTCTCGCGCGGGTCGACCACGATGAGGGTGGCGCCGCGGTCCCGGGCTCCCCAGAGGTACTGGGTCATCACGGGGAAGCATTCGCCGACGTTGGAGCCGGCGATGAGCAGGCAGTCGGTGAGGAGGATGTCGGAGAAGGGGTTGCCGGCCCGGTCGATGCCGAAGGAGAGCTTGTTGGCTCCGGCGGCGGAGACCATGCACAGTCGCCCGTTGTAGTCGACGTGCCGGGTCTTCAGGGCGACCCGGGCGAACTTGCCGACGAGATAGGTCTTCTCCGAGAAGAGGCTGGCGCCGCCGAGCAGACCGAAGGCGTCGTTGCCGTACTCGGTCTGGATGCGGCGGATCTCGGCGACGGTGAAGTCGAGCGCCTCGTCCCAGCCGACCTCGCGGAACGGCTCGTCGCGATTGCGGCGCATGAGCGGGGAGGTGAGCCGGTCGGGGTGGTTGACCTGCTGATACGCGTTGATGCCTTTGGGGCAGAGCCGCATCCGGTTGATGTCGTGGTTGCGGGGTTCGACGCCGAAGACCTTGCCGCCGTGGTCGACACGCAGATACATGCCGCACTGCACGCCGCAGAAGCAGCAGTGGGTGGGGACGAGGGTCTCGCCGTTCTGGTCGGCGTGCCAGCGGTCGGCGGGGATGCCGCCGGCGTCGCGGAAGTCGCGGGTGCCGGGCGGGGCGACAGAGGGGTCAAGAGGTAGCGGGGAGGTCACTTGAAGCCCTTCTTGACATGGGTGAGGTAGGCGGTGCCCCGTAGGACGCGCTTGCAGCGGGGGCAGTACTCGGCCCATTCGTCGAAGTCGAGCCTCAGATCGCGCATGGTGCCCTGGAGGTTCTCGACGTAGGGGGCGGTGTCGATGGGACGGCCGCAGCGGCGGCAGCCGAGCAGGCCGTCGGCGCTGACCTCGCCGGGGGCTCCGGCCGCGGCGGCGGCGCCGGTCACGGCACCGGCCGTGGCGGCCGGCTCGCCCTTGCGGCGGGCGGTGTACTTGAACAGCTGCATGCCGACGGCGGCCGGCCGCTGCACGATGTGGAAGAACTTCCCGAAGGGGATGTAGATGAGGGTGAAGACCACGGACACCATGTGGAGGATCGCCAGGAACTCGTAGCCGCCGCCGTGCAGGAAGATCGAGGAGAAGGTGAGCAGCAGGCCGGTGACGGAGATGACGATGAGGGCGATCAGCGGCACCAGGTCATAGGCGAAGCGCTGACCGGTGATGGCGCCGCGGTCCTTCATCCGGCGCCACAGGAAGTAGGAGGCGCCGGGGATGACGAGGACGGCGGCGATGTCCAGGCCGTGGAACATGAGCCAGCCGACGACGTTCAGCGCGTCGAAACCGAGGATCTTGAAGCCCCAGATCCGCATCTCGTAGCCGGGCCCCGAGCCGGTGGAGGAGGTGAAGGTGAACCAGCCCCAGGTCAGCGGGAAGGTGATGAGGGCGGCGAGCACGCAGCCCCAGAAGATCAGCTGGTGAGCAGCCCAGCGGGCGTGCGAGCGGGCGCCGAGGAACTTCTGGAAGCCGAGGTAGGTGGCGATCATCCGGGGCAGGGCGGTGGGCGCCCTGCGGAAGTTCTCGACGGAGAAGAGTGCCCGCCAGCCCTGCTTGAGCAGGCGTCGGGCGCCGGGGGCGGAGACCCACACGGTGTAGCGGTAGGCGACGCCGAAGGCGAGGAAGACGGTGGCCACCGCGTACGGAAGGAGGGCCGAGTCGAAGTCCCGCAGCAGCCGGCTGCCGAGGACGATCGCGAGGATCAGCAGCACGGAAACGGCGACCCCCGCGAGGGTCGCACGGCGACGCACCTGGGCGGGGGTCTGCGGCGGTCGGTCGGCGACGACGGGCGGCGGCTCGGCGGGGGCCTGCGGTGGCTCGATCACGCGGCCACCCTAGGGCTGAACAGCCACTTTCGCCCTTTTTGCACCACCGATGGGTGAGTCCCTGACGGATGGACCCGGAAGTCGGCGGGTCAGACCGCGTACAGCCCGTGGCCCCGGAAGACCTCGCGGGCGGAGGCGATCTGGTCCGGGGTCGGGGACGGAGTGTGGTGGAGGGTGAACGGCTTGGCGAGTGCTCGCCATTTCGCTTCGCCGAGCTTGTGGAAGGGGAGGATGTCCACGCGGGAGACATTGCCGAGGCCGCCCGCGAAGGCGGCGACTCCCTCGATGTTGGCAGCATCGTCGGTGAGTCCGGGGACGAGCACGAAGCGGACGTGGACCTCCTGGCCGAGGTCGGCGAGGCGGCGGGCGAAGTCCAGGGTCGGGCCGAGCGGTCGGCCGGTGACCTTCTTGTACGTGTCCGGGTCCCAGGACTTGATGTCGAGAAGCACCAGGTCGGTGTCGCGCAGCAGGGCGTCCGTGGCCCGGGCGCCGAGGAAGCCCGAGGTGTCGAGGGCGGTGTGCAGACCGAGCTCGTGCTTCATCCGGTGCAGCAGCTCGCCGGTGAAGACGGGCTGGAGCAGGGGCTCGCCGCCCGAGACGGTGGCCCCTCCGCCGGAGGCCGCGATGAAGCGGGTGTACTTGCTCGCTTCGGCGACGACGGCGTCGGCGGAGGTGCGCTTGCCGTTCCGCATCCGCCAGGTGTCGGGGTTGTGGCAGTAGAGACAGATGAGGGGGCAGCCGGAGAGGAAGGTGACGAAGCGGGTGCCGGGGCCGTCCACGCCGGTGGACAGGTCCCAGGAGTGCACCGACCCCTCGGCGGTGCGGTGGGTCACCGCGGCGGCCGGGGTCGCGGGGAGGGGCGGGATGTCCGAGCCGAGGAGTACGGCCATGGCAGGCCTCCTGTCCGGGAGGAACGAGGTCGAAGGGAGGGGTGCAAAGGGGAACCGGGGCTTCGCGCGCGCGGCGCCGGGGCTCGGGTGAGGGTCGGGTCCCGGCGCCGCACGGGTCGGTGAGGGCCGGCCGGTGAGGGCGGAGGCTGACGGCCGGCCTGCGGGCAAGGGCTACAGGGAGCCGTGGAAAGTGCGGTTCAGGACGTCGAGTTGCTGTTCGCGGGTGAGGCGGACGAAGTTCACCGCGTATCCGGAGACCCGGATGGTGAGCTGCGGATACTTCTCCGGGTGGGTCATGGCGTCGAGGAGCACGTCGCGGTTGAGGACGTTGACGTTCATGTGGAAGCCGTCGCTCGCCATGTAGCCGTCGAGGACTCCGGCGAGGTTCTTGATCCGCTCCTCGGGGGTGCGGCCCAGGCCGTCGGGGGTGACGGTGTTGGTCAGCGAGATGCCGTCCTCGGCGTCCTCGTACGGGAGCTTGGCGACCGAGAGGGCCGAGGCGACGTAGCCGTGGGTGTCTCGGCCGTTCATCGGGTTGGCGCCCGGGGAGAACGGCTCGCCGGCGCGGCGCCCGTCGGGGGTGTTGCCGGTCTTCTTGCCGTAGACGACGTTGGAGGTGATGGTCAGGACGGACTGGGTGTGTTCGGCGTTGCGGTAGGTCGGGTGCTTGCGCACCTTCCTCATGAACTCCTCGACCAGCCAGACCGCGATCTCGTCGGCGCGCTCGTCGTTGTTGCCGTACGCCGGATAGTCGCCCTCGATCTCGTAGTCGGTGGCCAGGCCGGTCTCGTCGCGCAGGACGGTGACCCGGGCGTACTTGATGGCGGCCAGCGAGTCGGCGGCGACCGAGAGTCCGGCGATGCCGCAGGCCATGGTGCGGCGCACGTCGCGGTCGTGGAGGGCCATCTCGACGCGCTCGTAGGCGTACTTGTCGTGCATGTAGTGGATGACGTTCAGCGCGTGGACGTACACGCTCGCCAGCCACTCCATCTGCTCGTCGAACTTGCCCATCACCTCGTCGTAGTCGAGGACGGCGGTGGTGACGGCGCCGGTGTCGGGGCCGACCTGGGCGCCGGACTTCTCGTCGCGGCCCCCGTTGATCGCGTAGAGGAGGGTCTTGGCGAGGTTCACGCGGGCGCCGAAGAACTGCATCTGCTTGCCGACGGGCATCGCGGAGACGCAGCAGGCGATGGCGGTGTCGTCGCCGAAGCGGGGCCGCATCAGCTCGTCCGACTCGTACTGGACGGAGGAGGTGTCGATCGAGACCTTGGCGCAGAACTCCTTGAAGCCCCGGGGGAGCTGCGGCGACCAGAAGACGGTCATGTTCGGCTCGGGGGCCGGGCCGATGTTGTAGAGGGTCTGCAGATAACGGAAGGAGGTGCGGGTGACCAGCGGACGGCCGTCCTCGCCCATGCCGGCGATGGACTCGGTGACCCAGGTCGGGTCGCCGGAGAACAGCTCGTCGTACTCGGGGGTGCGCAGGAAGCGGACTATGCGCAGCTTGATGATGAAGTCGTCGACCAGTTCCTGGGCCTGCGCCTCGGTGAGGAGGCCGGCTTCGATGTCGCGCTGCAGATAGACGTCGACGAAGGTGGAGGTGCGGCCGAGTGACATCGCGGCGCCGTTCTGCTCCTTCACGGCGGCGAGGTAGGCGAAGTACAGCCACTGCACGGCCTCGCGACCGGTGCGGGCGGGGCCGGAGATGTCGTGGCCGTAGGAGGCGGCCATCTCCTTCAGTTCGCCGAGGGCCCGGATCTGCTCCGCGAGCTCCTCGCGCAGCCGGATGGTCTCCTCCAGCGAACGGTTTTCGGCGGGGAGGGAGTTGAGCTCGTCCTTCTCCTGCCGCTTCACCTCGATCAGGCGGTCGACGCCGTAGAGAGCGACGCGGCGATAGTCGCCGATGATGCGGCCTCGGCCGTAGGCGTCGGGGAGTCCGGTGACGATGCCGGCCTTGCGGGCGGCACGGATCTCGGGGGTGTAGGCGTCGAAGACACCGGCGTTGTGGGTCTTGCGGTACTCGGTGAAGACCTTCTCGAGGTCGACGGAGACCGGGTAGCCGTAGGTCTCCAGGGCGCCGGCGACCATGCGCCAGCCGCCGTTCGGCATGATCGCGCGCTTGAGCGGGGCGTCCGTCTGGAGGCCGACGATCAGTTCCCTGTCGCGGTCGATCCAGCCGGGGGCGTGGGCGGTGATGGTGGAGGGGATGTCGTACGCGACGTCGTACACGCCCTTGGCGCGCTCCTCGGGGAACCTGTCCGTGATGGCCCGCCACACGGCGGTGGTCCGCTCGGTGGGGCCGGCGAGGAAGGAGTCGTCGCCCTCGTACGGGGTGTAGTTCTGCTGGATGAAGTCGCGGACGTCGATGGCGTCGCGCCAGAGTCCGCCCTTGAAGCCCTTCCAGGCGCCGTCGTTCACCGTCGCTTCAGCAGGGGTCGCCGTCACTGCCCGCACCGCCTTCTCGATCTTCTCGAACTCTCGGAACAGCCGTTCGCTTGTTTCCATTGCACTCCGCCCGATCGATCGAACCGGTCGGCAATGGTCACCACTCGACAGCCGAAGGTCCCTTTCCGGATATGGGAGAAGGCCCCGCCTCGGCAGGGCCTTTCCCGGCGTCCGGCAGGGCCGGTCAGCTGGGGGCCTCGGCGCCCTTGCGGGCGTAGAACCACCAGGTCACGACGATGCAGCTGAGATAGAAGCCGACGAATCCCCACATCGCGCTGGTCACGGCCACCGAGCCGAAGAGGGCGGGGATGAAGAAGAAGCCGTAGGCGGCGATGGCCGAGGTGAAGCCGGTGACGGCACCGGACTCCATCTCCGCCTGCTTCAGCGCCCGGGCGTGTTCCGGGGTGCCCTCCGTCAGGCCCTTCAGATGGGTCCCGCGGAAGATCACCGGGATCTGGCGGAAGGTCGAGCCGTTGCCGATACCGGAGAAGAGGAAGGCCGCGAGGAAGCACAGGAAGAAGCCGAGGAAGGAACCGCCGGCGCCGCCCGAAGGAAGGAAGGTGATCACTCCGATGATGGCCGCCGCCATGCCCACGAAGGACAGGATCGTGACCCGAGCGCCGCCCCACTTGTCGGCGATCCAGCCGCCCGCCCACCGGGCGAGGGCGCCGACCGCCGGGCCCATCCAGGCGTAGGTGGCGACGGAGTAGTCCGGGAAGGTGGTCTTGATCAGCATCGGCAGGGCCGCGGCGAAGCCGATGAAGGAGCCGAAGGTGCCGACGTACAGCCAGGTCATCAGCCAGTTGTGCTTGCGCCTGAAGATGATCTTCTGCTTACGGAACGGGGTGGAGGCGACCTTCAGGTCGTTCTGGCCGAACCAGGCGACGGCGGCCAGGACGACGACGACCGGGACCCAGACGAAGGCCGCGTTCTGCAGGTGGACGGGGGTGCCGTCGGCCTTGTGCTGGGCGGAGCCGATCGCGATCGTCGACCAGGTGATGACGATCGGGGTCAGCAGCTGGACCACGGACACGCCCAGGTTGCCGAGGCCGCCGTTGATGCCGGTCGCGCTGCCCTTCCTCGCCTTCGGGAAGAAGAAGCCGATGTTGGCGAGGGAGGAAGCGAAGTTGGCGCCGCCGATGCCGCACAGCGCGGCGATGGCCACCATCACCCCGTACGGGGTCGACGGGTCCTGGATCGCGATGCCCAGCCAGATCAGCGGCACCACCAGGACCACCGTGGACAGGGCGGTGAAGCGCCGCTGCCCGATCATCGGGCCGAGGAAGGTGTAGAAGATCCGGGCCGTGCCGCCGGTCAGGCCGGGGATGGCCGTCAGCCAGAACAGCTGGGAGGTGGAGAAGCCGAAGCCGACGTCCTTCAGATTGGTCGCGGTGACCGACCACACCTGCCAGACCACGAAGGCAACGAGCAGCGCGGGGACCGCGATCCACAGGTTGCGGTTGGCGACCTTGCGGCCGATGGACTTCCAGAAGAGCTCGTTCTCCGGCTCCCAGTCGGTGATCGGCCGGCCGGGACCGTACTGCTCCGCGTCGTACGAGACGGGCGCCGGCCCGCCCGTCGTTCTGCTGTCCTGGACTACGGAACCCATGACGCTTCCCTGACTTCCCTGAAATTCCCTGGTTTTCCCCGCACTTCGCCGCACGAGGGACGCACATCGACGTGAGGACTCGGTGTGCCGCCCTTCCAGGCTCCGCCCGCGCCCCGGGCGGCGTGAGAGCCGATCGTCGGCAGAGGGGATGGGCCTAGGTCCCGTCGGTTCCGGGCCGTAGGGACGTCGGGTAGGGGCAGGGTGACCCCTGGGTCGGGGAGGCACCGGGCGGGACGTACCCGAACACGGTCCGGCGCCCCGCGTCCGGAGCCTCCCGTCACCGTCGGTGTCGCGCTGGGCGCAGGCCGGACGGGCGTGCTGTTCTGTCGTGCATGACGCAACCTTTTCTTCCGCTCACCGCGCGGTCGCGCGACGAGGCGCACCGGGCGGCCACGCCCCTCGAGTTGTTCTTCGACCTGTGCTTCGTCGTGGCCGTCGCCCAGGCCGGGGCCGAGCTCGTGCACGCCGTCGCGGAGGGGCACGCCGGGACCGGGATCCTGAACTACGCGATGGTGTTCTGGGCCGTGTGGTGGGCCTGGATGAACTTCACGTGGTTCGCCTCGGCGTACGACAACGACGACGTGCTCTACCGGGTGGTCACGCTCGTGCAGATCGCCGGCGTGCTGATCCTGGCCGCCGGGGTGTCGCGGGCCTTCGCGGACCACGACTTCCTGGTCGTGTACATCGGATACGTCGTGATGCGGCTCGCGCTCTCCTCGCAGTGGCTGCGCGCCGCGCACCACGCCACCGACCCGGCCGAGCGGACGATGTGCCGCCGTTACGCCGCCGGGGTGGTGGCGTGTCAGATCGGCTGGCTGGCGCTGCTCTTCGTGCCCGAGGACGCGCGGCCGTGGGTGTTCCTGGTGATGGCGCTGGCCGAGATGGCGGTGCCGGTGTACGCGGAGAAGGACGTCACCACGCAGTGGCACCCGCACCACATCGCCGAGCGCTACGGCCTCTTCACCATCATCGTGCTCGGCGAGACGATCGCGGCGGCGACGGTGGCCGTGAAGTCGGGAGTCACCGAGAACGACGCGCTCGGCGAGGTCCTGCCGATCGCGGCCGGCGGGCTCCTCATCGTCTTCGCCGCCTGGTGGATCTACTTCGTCGTGCCCGCCCACGACCGGCTGGCCTCCAACCGGCAGGGCTTCCTCTGGGGCTACGGCCACTATCTGATCTTCGCCTCGGCCGCCGCGATCGGCGCGGGCATCGAGATCGCGGTCGAGCAGGCGGTCGGGGAGGCGCACATCACCACCCTCGCCGCGGCCTCCGCCGTGACCATCCCGACCGCGATCTTCCTGATGTGCGTGTGGCTGCTGCACGCCCGCTACTTCAAGGTCGGGCTCGCCCAGCAGGCCGTACTGCCCGTGGCGTCCCTGGCGATCCTGATGTGCTCCTTCGCCGGGCACTGGGCAGTGTTCGCGGCCGGTCTGGTGGCCGCCGCGACCGTGGCGGTGGGTGTGACGCTCACCGCCACCAACCCGGCCACCCGCCGGCCCCGCTCCACCACCCCGTCCGCCCGCGCCTGACCGGGCATGACCGCGCCCGACCGGGCTGCCTGAACGGACCTGAACGGGCCCGAAGGGACAGGCCGGACCTCGACAGGGCCCGATCGCGCTCCCCTCGGTCACAATTCCTCACATGATCTTCCGGCTGCTCGGTCCGCTCACCGTCGGCGATCCGCCCGTGCCCGCCGCCGTCGGCGGTCCGCGGGTACGGGCGCTGCTCGCGCTGCTCCTCCTCGACGCGGGCCGGATCGTGCCGACCGGGCGTCTCGTCGACGGGCTGTACGGGGACGAGCCGCCGGCCGGGGCCGCGAACGCCCTCCAGTCGCAGGTCTCCCGGCTGCGCCGGGCGGGGCTGCCGGAGGGGGTGACGGTGGAGCATTCGGCCGCCGGTTACCGGCTTGCCGGGGTCGGCGGCGAGGACGTGGACGCGCTGCGTTTCGAGCGGCTGGCCCGGGAGGGGGCCAGGGCCGGGGCGGCCGGGGACGCCGTACGGGCCGAGGAGCTGCTGCGGGAGGCGCTCGGGCTGTGGCGCGGGCCCGCTCTGGCGGACGTACGGGAGGCTCCGTACGCCGAGGGGCAGGCCGCCCGCCTCGACGCGCTGCGGCTCGACGCCCTGGAGGAGTGGGCGGCGGCCCGGCTCGCGACCGGCGGGGATCCCGCCCCGCTGGTACGCGCGTTGGCCCAGGCGGCGACGGCGCATCCGCTGCGCGAGCGGCTCCGGGCGCTCCAGATCCGGGCGCTCGCCGGAGCGGGGCGGCAGGCGGAGGCGCTCGCGGCGTACGAGGAGGTGCGCGGGGCGCTCGCGGAGGCGCTGGGCGCGGACCCTTCCGCCGAACTGGCCGCGGCGCACCTCGCGGTGCTGCGCGGCGAGGCGACGTCCCGGCCCGCTGCCGCCGCCCGGCCGCCGGTGCCGCTGACCGACTTGGTCGGGCGGGAGCGCGAACGGGAGCGGTTGGGGGTGCTGCTGGCCGCCGCGCGCCTGGTGACCCTGGTCGGGCCGGGCGGCGCGGGCAAGACGCGACTCGCGCTGGAACTCGTACAGCGGGAGCAGCAGCGGGAGCGGCAGCGGGTTGAACCAGGCGCCTTCGAGGCGGTGTTCGTGGACCTGAGCGCGGTCGGTCCCGGGGAGGTGGCGGGGGCGTGCGCGCGGGCGCTCGGGGTGCGCGATGGGGGCGCGGACGCGCTTCTGAGGGCACTCGCGGGCCGGGCGGTGCTGCTGGTCGTGGACAACTGCGAGCACGTGGTGGCGGAGGCGGCCCGGCTCGTACGGGTGCTGTTGGCCGGTTCCGGCGGGCTGCGGGTGCTCGCGACCAGCCGGGAGGCGCTGGGCATCACGGGCGAGTCGCTGCTGCCGCTGGGCGCGCTGGCGGCGCGGGCGGCGGAGGAGCTGTTCCTGAGGCGCGGGGCGGCGGCCCGGCCCGGATTCGCGGAGGCGGTCGCCGGCCCGGACGCGGACCCGGACGCACGCGCGCGCGTGCGAGAGGTCTGCGCGGCGCTCGACGGGCTGCCGCTCGCCCTGGAACTGGCGGCCGCCCGGCTGCGGACGCTGACCCTCGGCGAACTGGCCGACCGGCTGGGGGACCGGCTCGGGGACCGGCGAGGAGACCGGCGAGGAGACCGGTTCCGGGTGCTGTCGCGGGGCGACCGGACGGCGCCGGAGCGGCATCGGACACTGGCCGCGGTGGTGGACTGGAGCTGGGAGCTCCTGGACGAGGAGGAACGGACGGCCGCGGCACGTTTCTCGGTGTTCCGGGGCGGTGCGACGGCCGAGGCGGCGGCCGCCGTGTGGGGCACGGACCTCGCGGACGCGGAAGACCTCCTGGCCTCGCTGACCGAGAAGTCGCTGATGGAGGCGGGGTCCGACGGGAGCACTGGCAGCCGGTTCCGGATGCTGGAGACCGTCCGCGCCTACGCGGCGGGCCGGCTGCCCGCCGACGATCCCGCCCACGCCGCCCACACGGCCCACTTCCTGGCCCTGGCCCGCGCCGCCGACCCGGAGCTGCGGGGCCCTGACCAGCTCGACCGGCTCGCCCGGCTCGACGCCGAGGACCCGAACCTGCGGGCCGCGCTGCGCCGGGCGACCCCGGCGGACGGGCTTCGGCTTGTCGCCGCGCTCACCGGGTACTGGTGGCTGCGCGGCCTGCGCGGGCAGGTCGCGGGCCTGGTGGCGGAGCTCCTGGAGAGAGTGGACGCGGCGGACCTGGTCGACCGGGGCGCGGGGGAAGTCCTGGACGGACTCGGCGAGGAGTACGCGCTGTGCGTGCTGACCGCCGGGGCGCGGGACCCGGAGCGACCGGAGCGGCTCGCCCGGGCGCGCAGGCTCCTGAGGGAGCGGGCGGAGCCGCTGCGGCAGCCGTTCACGGCGTTCCTGTGGGCGACGGCGGTCGGGCCGGAGGACCGCCTTCCGGTCCCGGCCGACGCCTGGTCCCGCGCCCTCGGCCTGGCCGGGCAGGGGCACCTGGCGCTCGCGCACGGCGACCGGGACACGGCCGAACAGGCCCTGACGGCGGCCCTCGACGCCTTCCGCGCCCTCGGCGACCGCTGGGGCACGGCCACCGCCCTCGAAGGCCTGGCGGGCCTCTCCCCCGAGCCGCTCCCGCTGCTCGCCGAGGCCCTCGACCTCTTCGAGTCCCTGGGCGTCGCCGAGGACATCGTCGACCTGCTCGGCCGCCGCGCCGCCCTCCACGAGGCCGCCGGCGTGCCGGAGGCAGCCCTCGCCGACCGGGCCCGCGCGGCCGGGACGGCCCGGAGGGCGGGCCTCCCTGACCCCGGCTGACTCCTGTTGTCGGCGGCGGTCAGCACGCGGTGCGCGGTCCGTCAGCGCGCCCCGCCACTCTCCTTCCCGACACGGCGATCGCCCGTTCGCCGGCACCGCACTCCGACCGGAGGGAACCGCCATGCAGCACCACCACAGCACCACCGAGAGCAGCCGGCAGAGCAGCCCGCTCCCCCGCACCGCGCTCGTCACCGGTGCCTCCCGCGGCATCGGGCGCGCCATCGCCCGGCGCCTCGCGCGGGACGGAATGGTCGTCGCCGTGCACTACGGAAGCGACGCCGCCGCCGCGCAGGAGACCGTGGAACTGATCGCCGGCGAGGGCGGGCGGGCGTTCGCCGTGGGGGCCGACCTGACGGGCCACGAGGGCGTGCTCGCGCTGGTCGAGGGCGTACGGGCCGGGCTCGCGGCCCACGCCGGGGACGGCGGGCTCGACGTGCTGGTCAACAACGCGGCCGTCACGACGTCCGGCGGGCACCTCCAGGAGGAGACGGCCGAGGCGTTCGACCGCGTCTTCGCGGTGAACGTGCGGGCCCCGTTCTTCCTGGTGCAGCAGCTGCTGCCGGTGCTGCGGGACGGGGGCGCCATCGTGAACATCGGGTCCGCCGTCACCCGGATCTCGCTCGCCGACGAGCTGGCGTACGCGATGACGAAGGGCGCCATGGAGACCTTCACCCGGACGCTCGCGAACGTCGTCGGCGCCCGCCGGATCACCGTGAACACGGTCGCGCCGGGCCCGACGCAGACGGCCTCGCTCACCGCCGCGATGGCGGCGGTGCCGCAGCTGGAGGAGATGCTGATCGCCGGTCAGGCGCTGCCCTGGGTGGGGCAGCCGGAGGACATCGCCGATCCGGTGGCGTTCCTGGCCTCGCCGGGCGGCCGCTGGATCACCGGCACGGTGGTCGACGCCTCGGGCGGCACCTACCTCGGGCCCAAGCGCTGACGCCCGTACCGTGACGCCCGTACGGCATCCCCTGCCGCCGACTTCCGTGCTACCCAGGACGTATGACTGAGCAGCAGCGCACCGAGCAGCAGCGCAAGGGACCGCTCGACGCCCTCACCGACGTGGCCGGCCTCCGGGTCGGCCACGCGCGCGTGGCGGGGGAACGGGCGCTGTCCGGCACCACCGTCGTGCTCGCACCCGAGGGCGGCATGGTGGCCGCCGTGGACGTGCGGGGCGGTGGGCCGGGCACGCGGGAGACGGACGCGCTGGATCCGCGCAATGTGGTGCAGCGGATCGACGCCGTGGTCCTGACCGGCGGCAGCGCTTACGGGCTCGACTCGGCGGGCGGGGTGATGGCCTGGCTGGAGGAGCAGGGGCGCGGGGTGCGGGTGGGGCCCGATCCGGCGCACGTGGTGCCGGTGGTACCCGCCGCCTGTGTCTTCGACCTCGGCCGGGGCGGGGACTTCGCGGCCCGGCCGGACGCCGCGACGGGGCGGGCGGCGGTGACGGCGGCCGCCACGAGCGGGCCGCACGCGCGCGTGACGACGGGCGCGGTGGGCGCGGGCACCGGGGCGGTGGTCGGCGGCCTGAAGGGCGGGGTGGGGACGGCGAGCACCGTGCTGGAGTCGGGGATCACGGTCGGCGCGCTCGTGGTGGTCAACGCGGTCGGTTCGGCGGTCGATCCGGCGACGGGCGTGCCCTTCGGCGCGTACTTCGCGGGCGGCCGCCCGGACCACCCGGAGCCGGCCGTGCACGAGGCGGCGCAGCGGCGGCTCGCCGAGGCGCGGGCGAGGCTCGCCCCGCCGCCGCTGAACACCACGCTCGCGGTGGTCGCGACGGACGCGGCGCTGACCCGGGCACAGGCGCACAAGCTCGCGGGGACCGCGCACGACGGCATCGCTCGCGCCGTCCGTCCGGTGCATCTCCTGAACGACGGCGACACGGTGTTCGCGCTCGCCACCGGGGCGCGCGAACTGCCCTCCGCGCCGGGTCCGCTCGCCCTGAACGAGATCCTCGCGGCGGGCGCGGACACCGTCACACGGGCCATCGTGCAGGCGGTGCTCGCGCCCACTGCCGGGGCCTACGGGCCTGGTGGGGACTTCCCCGCGTACCGGGAGCTGTACGGGGGCGCGCACGACGGCTAGCCCGCGCCGTCGACTGCCGGTATACCGAGGGGAGTTGGGGAATATGCCACAGGGGCGTGGGAACTCGTTGTGCGCCCCCGTTCGTTTTCCCGAACGCCGGACACGATGTCAGACCCAGGGACTACGTTTAGCAAGCAGCAAGTGACATGCGGCGACGGCCTGGAGACCCTCTTGAACGATCCGCAGGATCAGTCACACGATCCGTACGAGACGACCGAGACCCACCTTGAGCGACTCCTCGGCCGGGCGCTCAACTCCTTCGATCTGCCCGACTCCACGATCGAGCGCCTGGAGTCGGCCCTCGCCCACTCCACCGCGCTGTACTCCTCGCACCACAGCGCGTCGCTGCACCGCACCACCTACCGTCACACCTATCTGCTCCCGGACGGCACGGCGCCGAGCCTGTGGGAGCTGGTCCACAACTCCGGCCGGGGCGGCACCGACCAGCACGAGCTGTACGTGGAGGAGGCCGAGGCCCGGCTCGCCGCGTCGCGGCTGCCGGCCGGGCCGTCGCTCGGCTGGACCGCGGAGCGTCCCGACGGCACGCCCGTCGACGAGGACGGCGACCTGGAGATCCTCAGCGCCCTCCTCGCCCGCCCGATACCGGCCCAGCCGAGGATGTACACGCCGGACGACTCCGCGGACCACGCGCGCCGGGTGCTGCGCCGCGCGGAGAACGCGGACCGGCCCGGCGAGGCCACGGCGCGCCGCCTGCGGCTCGCCTTCGCGCACCACATCACGCAGGCGCTCGGGCGCCACTGCTCCGCGGAGGGCGGCCGGGACGCCGGCTTCACCCTCTACGAGCACCAGTTCCTGCTGGTCGACGGCAGCGAGCTGAGCCTGTGGGAGGTCGAGCACACGGCGACCCCCGACGGGCGTCACATGTGCGAGGTGTACGAGGAGGAGCGCGCCGCGCGCGAGGCGATGGATTCCCGCAGCCGCCGCAGCCGGGTTCTGTGACGGCCCGCGGCCGGGTCCGCTGACGGTTCGCGGCCGGGTTCGCCGACGGTTCGCGGCCGGCCCCTGGCATGACGAAGGGGCGGCGCGCATCCGGTGCGCGCCACCCCTCCTCGTACCCCTGTTGAGTCCTACGACTGCCTGGGCCCGGGCCTGCCGGGTCAGGAGACCAGCTCGGGCTCCTTCGCCGCCGGGCCTTCCGGGGCGCCCGGAGCGTCCGAGGCCTCGTCGTCGCCACCGCCCTCCAGGTGCTGCTTCGGCTTGGCCGGGAGGGCGAACATCACCAGGAAGATGCCGGCGAGCACCACGGCCGCCCAGCCCAGGGAGTTCTGGAAGGCCTCGGTGAAGGCCTTGCCGGTCTCCTGCGGGAAGGCCTTCAGCCGCTGCTCGTCGATGGCCCCGAAGAACACCACCGAGACGAGGCCGAGGCCGAGCGCGTTGCCCATCTGACCGGTCGTGTTGATCAGGCCGGAGGCCGAGCCGGCGTGCTCGCGCGGCACCTCGGAGAGCACGGCGTCGGTCAGCGGCGCCACGATGAGGCCCATGCCGAGGCCCATGACGACCAGGGCCGGGATCATCTGCCACGGGTGGATGTCGGTGCCGTAGCGGCCGGCGAGGAAGAAGTAGAGCAGGATGCCCGCGCCCATGGTCAGCGCGCCCGCCTGGAGCACCTTGCGGCCGAAGCGCGGCACCAGCTGCTGCACGGAGAGGCCCGCCGCGGTGGAGACCGCGATGGAGAACGGCACACCGGTCAGACCGGCCTTGAGCGGGCTCCAGCCGAGGCCGATCTGCATGTAGAGCGTCCAGACCAGGAAGAAGATGCCCATCACGACGCCGAAGGTCAGCTGGACGGCGATGCCGCCGGCGAAGGACTTCACCTTGAACAGCGACAGCTCGACGAGCGGGGAGCCGTCCTTCTTCGTCTTGTACTTCTCGTACGCGACGAGGGCGCCGAAGACGAGGACGCTGCCGGCCATCATCAGGTGGCCCCACAGCGGCCAGTCGAGCTCGCGGCCGCGGGTCAGCGGGTAGATCAGCATGAGCAGCGCGACCGTCACCAGGAGCACGCCGACCATGTCGAGCTTCAGCGCCTTCGGGGCCTTGGACTCGGTGATGAAGCGGCGGCCCAGGATCAGGGCGACGATGCCGACCGGCAGGTTGATGAGGAAGATCGGGCGCCACTCCAGGCCCGCGATGTTCCACTGGGTGAGCAGCGCGCCGAGCAGCGGGCCGGAGACCGCGCCGAGGCCGATGATCGCGCCGAACAGGCCGAAGACCTTGCCGCGCTCGTGCGCCGGGAAGGTGGCGTGGATGATCGACAGGACCTGCGGCACCATCATCGCGGCCATCGCGCCCTGGAGCAGACGGGAGCCGACCAGCATCTCCTGGTTGGCCGCGAAGCCGCACAGCGCGGAGGCGAGGGTGAAGCCGGCGGTGCCGAGGAGGAAGAGGCGCTTGCGGCCGTAGATGTCGCCGAGCCGGCCGCCGGTGATCAGACCCGCGGCGAACGCGAGCGCGTAGCCGGCGGTGATCCACTGGATGACCGCGGGCGAGGTGCCGAGGTCCCGCTCGATGCTGGGGATCGCGATGTTGACGATCGTGGCGTCGACCAGGTCCATGAAGGCGGCGGTCATGACGATGGCCAGGGCGATCCAGCGTCTCCGGTCGGTGGCGGCCGCGTCGGGAACGGCCGCGGGGAGGGCGTCGTGTGAACTCATACGAGGAAGCTAGGAGTCATATAGGTCAGCTCATGTCCTAGATGCGCCGCATGCTGGATAACATGACGGACACACCGGCACGACTCCTGAATCTGCTGTCGCTCCTCCAGACCCCGCGCGAGTGGCCGGGCAGCGAGCTGGCCGAGCGGCTCTCGGTCTCGCCGCGCACGATCCGCAGGGACATCGACCGGCTGCGCGACCTCGGCTATCCGGTGGAGGCGAGCAGGGGCGCGGTGGGCGGTTACCGGCTCGTGGCGGGTACGGCGATGCCGCCGCTGCTGCTCGACGACGAGGAGGCCGTGGCCATCGCGGTCGGACTGCGGGCCGGGGCGGGTCACGCCATCGAGGGTGTCGAGGAGGCCTCCGTACGGGCTCTGGCCAAGCTTGAGCAGGTGCTGCCGTCGCGGCTGCGGCACCGGGTGTCGACCCTCCAGAACGCGACGATCCCGCTCACCCGCGGGGACGGGGCCACCGTCGCGCCGCAGACCCTGACCGCGCTCGCGGGCGCGGTGACCGGGCAGGAGAAGCTGCGCTTCGGCTACCGGGCGGGCGACGGCACGGAGAGCCGGCGGCTCGTGGAGCCGTACCGACTGGTGTCGACGGGGCGCCGCTGGTACCTCGTCGCGTACGACCTGGGGCGCGAGGACTGGCGCACCTTCCGGGTCGACCGGGTCACCGAGCCGTTCCCGACCGGGGCCCGGTTCGCGCCGCGCGAGCTGCCGGCGGGGGACGCGGCGGCGTACATGGCGCGGTCGATGGCGCGGGCGCGGGCGCAGGGCGAGGTGGACCTCGACGTGGAGTTCGCCGCGCCCGCCGAGTTCGTCGTGGCCCGGCTGCCGGCGCATCTGGTGCCGGTCGCGACCGGCCCGGACCGCTGCCGGCTTCGGGCCCGGGTGGCCGACTCGGTGGAGTGGCTGGCCCTGCGGCTCGCCCTGATGGACGTGGACTTCACCGTCCACGCGCCGGATCCGCTGATCGCGTACATGCGGGACCTGTCGGCGCGGCTGGCGGCGGCGACGGAGCCCGCGTGACGGGCCGGACGGGGGCGCGCGCCCGCCGTGGGGGGTGCGCGGGGGCCGTTCCGGTGGCCACGTCCCCCGCTCCCGTCGGTGGGCGCCGGCCTGGCGGGGGGGGTGGGGCGAGGCGGCTCCCGGCCGGTGGGTGGGGTGCGGCTCCGCCCCCGGCGGGGTTCGGGTCGCCGGGGGTTCGCTGTCGGGCGCGCTAGGCCACCGCGTCGAAGCCGGTGTCGCGGGCCATCTTCTTCAGTTCCAGGAGCGCGTGCTTCTCAATCTGGCGGATGCGCTCGCGGGTCAGTCCGTGCTCCTTGCCGACCTCGGTGAGGGTGCGCTCGCGGCCGTCCTCGATGCCGTAGCGCATACGGATGATCGAGGCCGTGCGGTTGTCCAGCTTGTCGATCAGGTCGTCGAGCTCCTCACTGCGCAGCAGCGTGAGGACGGACTGCTCGGGCGAGACCGCCGAGGTGTCCTCCAGGAGGTCGCCGAACTGCGTCTCGCCCTCGTCGTCCACGGACATGTTGAGCGAGACCGGGTCGCGGGCCCAGTCGAGGACGTCGGTGACCCGCTCCGGGGTCGAGCCCAGCTCGGTGGCGATCTCGGCGGGCTCCGGCTCGCGGCCGTGCTCGCGGTTGAACTCGCGCTGGACCCGGCGGATGCGGCCCAGCTCCTCCACCAGGTGGACGGGCAGCCGGATGGTGCGGGACTGGTCGGCTATGGAGCGCGTGATGGCCTGGCGGATCCACCACGTCGCGTACGTGGAGAACTTGAAGCCCTTCGCGTAGTCGAACTTCTCGACCGCGCGCACCAGGCCCGCGTTCCCCTCCTGGATCAGGTCGAGCAGCGGCAGTCCGCTGCGCGGGTAGCGCCTGGCCACGGCGACGACGAGCCGCAGGTTGGACTTGATGAACAGGTCCTTCGCCCGCTCGCCCTCGGCGACCAGCGCCTCGAGCTCCTCGCGGGTCGCCGCCGTCTCGGTCTCGCTCTGTCCGTCGAGGATCTGCCGGGCGTAGACACCCGCCTCGATCGTCTGGGAGAGCTCGACCTCCTTGGCGGCGTCGAGCAGGGGCGTGCGCGCGATCTCGTCGAGGTACATGCCGACCAGGTCGCGGTCGGCGATCTCCCCGCCCACGGCGCGAACGCTGCTTGCCCGGCGCTCTCCGCTCGCGGCGGAGGTCTGACGACGGGCGACGGCACGGGTTGCCATGCGTGCTCCCTTGCTGAGTAGGTCGCGACACCCTCGCGGGTGCCCTGCATCCGACGGAAACAACGACTGGAATCAGGACAGAATTCCCACCCGGCACATGGATTTTCGCGATCATGCAGTATCCTGCGCCGCCGACACGTCGTCGGCATGCCGCCCGACCACCCGCCGCGACCCGCGGACACGCAGGTCAGGGCGGGCAAAGCGGGCGATCCGGGCCCTCCCGCAGGGCCCACCACGACGACGTCGCCAGGACGCCCGTGAGACGGCCGTCACATCCGGAGCAGTGGCGTCCTCGGCTCCGCTCCACTGCCGAAGACGCACCCGCCGCCCTCCCGGTTGCTCAGCCGAACTGGACCGAGCGCTTGGCGAGCCCCATCCAGAAACCGTCGATGACACTGCGCTCCTCGCCCAGGTCGCCGGCCGCGTCCGCCGCGCCCATCGTGACGAAGAGCGGGGCGAAGTGCTCGGTGCGGGGGTGAGCGAGGCGGCCCGCGGGGGACTTGCGCTCGAAGTCGAGCAGCGCGTCGACGTCGTGCGCGGCGAGCGCCTCGCGCCCCCAGGCGTCGAACTCGGCCGACCAGCCTGGCACGCCCCCGCCGGTGTGGCGCAGGGCCGCCAGGTTGTGGGTGAAGAAACCGCTGCCGACGATCAGTACGCCCTCGTCGCGGAGCGGGGCGAGCCTGCGGCCGATGTCCATGAGCCGGCGCGGGTCGAGCGTGGGCATGGAGATCTGGAGCACGGGGATGTCGGCGCCGGGGTACATCTCGACGAGCGGCACGTACGCGCCGTGGTCGAGCCCCCGGTCGGGGATGTCCTGCACGGGCGTGCCGGGCGCGCGCAGCAGCTTGCGGACGGCCTCGGCGAGCTCGGGCGCGCCGGGGGCGGCGTACTGGACCCGGTAGTAGTGCTCGGGGAAGCCCCAGAAGTCGTAGACGAGCGGCACCGGCTCGGTGGCACCGAGGGCGAGCGGGGCCTCCTCCCAGTGGGCGGAGACCATCAGGATCGCCTTGGGGCGGGGCAGTCCGGCGGACCAGGCGGCGAGCTCGCCGGGCCAGACGGGGTCGTCGGCGAGCGGCGGCGCGCCGTGCGAGAGATAGAGGGCCGGCATCCGTTCCGGCGTGGCGTCGTTCATGGCGTCCGCCTCCTTACCGCGCGTCGGGGCGATGGGAATCCTTGAAGTTTCAAGCTCAATGCTCGCGTCCACCTTAGACCCGATCTAGTTCAACTTTCAAGAATTGCCCGTACCATGGATCCATGACCGAACCACGCTGGCTCAGCGACGAGGAACAGCGCGTCTGGCGCTCCTACCTCCACGCCACCACCCTCCTGGAGGACCATCTCGACCGCCAGCTGCAGCGCGACGCCGGGATGCCCCACATCTACTACGGGCTCCTCGTCAAGCTCTCCCAGGCGCCGCGGCGCCGGATGCGGATGACGGAGCTGGCCAAGGACGCGAAGATCACCCGCTCTCGGCTCTCGCACGCCGTCGCCCGTCTGGAGAAGAACGGCTGGGTGAGCCGCGAGGACTGCCCCTCCGACAAGCGCGGCCAGTTCGCCGCGCTGACGGACGAGGGGTACGAGGTGCTGCGCAGGACCGCGCCCGGCCATGTCGTCGCCGTACGGCAGGCCCTCTTCGACCGGCTCTCCCCGGAGCAGGTCGAGCAGCTGGGCGGGATCATGCGTACCCTCGCCGAGGGCCTGCAGCCTTCGGACCCGAACGCGGACCTGCCCTGGCTCCGCTGAGCGGAGCCAGGGCAGGATGCGCCGGATCGGTGGCCCACCCGGATCCCGCCGGGGACCCGGGTCGGTGCCTCAGTGCGCGATGACGGGGATCTTCAGCTCGTCCTCGGCACCCGCGCCGGAGTCCGCAGCGGAGCCGGAGCCCGCGACCGCGCCGGTGCCCGGCCCGCCGGTGTTGATCAGGGTGGCGGCGAGGGTCGCCGAGACGACCAGGATGCCGACCGCCCACCAGATGGCGGCCGAGTAGCCCTCGACCATGCCCTGGAGCTGGAGCAGCTTCTGCGCCGCCGGGGTGGTCGCGCCCGACGCGTGATCCACCAGGTACGCGGTGGTCGCCGAGGCGGCGATGGTGTTCAGCAGGGCCGTACCGATGGCGCCGCCGACCTGCTGCGAGGTGTTGACCATCGCGGAGGCCACACCGGCGTCACGCGGGTCGACCCCGAGCGTGGCCAGCGACATGGCCGGCATGAAGGCGGTGCCCATGCCGAGGCCGAGCAGCAGCTGCGCCGGCAGGATCAGACCGGCGTACGAGGAGCCGATCTCCAGCTGGGTCAGCAGCAGCATGCCGACGGCGGCGGTCAGGAAGCCGGGGCCCATCAGCCAGCGCGGCGGGACCCGGGTCATCAGCCGCGTACCGATCTGGGTGGAACCGGTGATCATGCCCGCGATCATCGGCAGGAACGCGAAGCCCGTCTTGACCGGCGAGTACCCCTTCACGACCTGCAGGTAGTAGGTCAGGAACAGGAACAGTCCGAACATCGCGATGACGGCGAGGCCGAGGGAGAGGTAGACACCGCCGCGGTTGCGGTCGGTGACGACGCGCAGCGGCAGCAGCGGGGACTTCACCTGCGACTCGACCACGGCGAAGGCCACGAGCAGCACACCGGAGGCGACGAACAGACCGATGGTGGTCGGGTCGCTCCAGCCGTCGGACTCGGCGCGCGTGAAGCCGTAGACCAGGGAGACCAGGCCGAGGGTGGAGAGCAGCACGCCGGGGATGTCGAGCGGCGAGCGGTTGCGGCCGCCGGCCGGCTCACGGATCACGAAGTACGCGCCGAGCGCCGCGACGATCGCGAACGGGATGTTGACGAAGAAGGTCCAGCGCCAGTTCAGGTACTCGGTGAGGAAGCCGCCGAGGATGAGACCCACGGCGCCGCCGCCACCGGCGATCGCACCGTAGATGCCGAAGGCCTTGGCGCGCTCCTTGGCGTCGGTGAACATCACCGCGAGCAGCGAGAGGGCGGCGGGCGCGAGCAGCGCTCCGAACGCGCCCTGCAGCGCACGGGCGCCGAGCATCATGGCCTCGCCGGTGGCCGCGCCGCCGAGGGCGGAGGCCGCGGCGAAGCCGATCAGACCGACCACGAAGGTGCGCTTGCGGCCCCACAGGTCGGCGACCCGGCCGCCGAAGAGGAGCAGACCGCCGAAGGCGAGCGCGTAGGCCGTGATGACCCACTGCCGGTTGCCGTCGGATATCCCCAGGTCCTGCTGGGCGGAGGGCAGCGCGATGTTCACGATCGTGGCGTCGAGCACCACCATCAGCTGGGCGAGCGCGATGAAGACCAGGGCTTTCCAGCGGCTCGGGTCCGCCTGCACGGGCGGGGACTGGGCGATTTTTGACATGGGGGTAGCCACCTCTTGGCGCAGAAGGCTGAAAAAGGACGTCGTCAAGCCGTCAGGGACTGACGAAGGCAGTCACGGGGTGCCGCGAGAGCGGCAGGCATCTCGGTCGGAGTCGGAGTCGGGGTCGAGTCGGGGTCCGGGTCGGGGTCGGGGTCCGGGTCGGAGTCCGGGTCGGGGTCGGGGTCCGGGTCGGGGTCGGGGGCGCGGGCTCAGCGGCCCGAGCAGGTCTCGCTCCTCAGGGTCTCCAGGGTCGCGGCGGCACCGGGCAGTTCGGAGCGCGCGGGCGCCTCCAGGCCGTCCAGGAACAGCTGCAGATGGCGGTGGACGAAGCGGTCCATGTTCAGGCAGGCCGTCCCGGGCAGCGGCCGGGTCAGCTGCGAGACCGCGACCAGGAGGTCACCGACGCCGACGTCGGTGCGCATCCGGCCGGCCGCCTGCGCCCGCTCGACGAGACCTTGGACGGCCTCCTCCAGTCGCGAGCGCTCGGCCAGCAGATCGGGGTGGTGCTTGTCGAAGTCGCCGTCGAGCATCGGGCACAGGGCGCCGACCCGCTCGTCGGCGGCGGCGTGGGTGAACCGGCGGAGCGCGGCGAACGGATCGCTCTCCTGCTCGGCGGCCTCGTGCGCCCGCTCGGTGATGCGGGCGGTGAGCGAGAGGACGACCTCACGGACGAGGTCGGCACGCTCGGGGAAGTTGCGGTACAGCGTGGCGTTTCCGACGCCCGCCCGGCGGGCTATCTCGTCGAGCGGCACCTGGGCGCCGAACTCCACGAACATCTCGCGGGCCGCCGTGACGATCCGCTCCCGGTTGCGCAGGGCGTCCGCCCGGGGGCGGGGCGTCCTGCGGGCCGGGGCGGCGGGCGCGGCAAGCACGTCGGCGACTGCCGCTTCGGCGGGGCTCATGCTCACTGCCGTACCTCTCCTGCCCACTGCCGCACCTCTCCCGAGTGATCCGGGGACCGAGTCCCCACTTCGTCGAACACAGGCGTAAACGGGGACTGCTTCCCCGGTTATTTCCTGTCCGACTTGTGACCTGCGTCACATCCCCCGGTCGGGCCACCCGGCGCGCGCCTCTCGATCACCCGCCACAGGCTGATCGCAACGACCGACCGGAGAGAGGCCACCGCATGCAGGAGACCCGCCGACGGATACGCAGACCCATCGCCCTGGCCTCGGCGGCCGCCCTCGCGATCGCCGCCCTGGCAACGGCCAGCACGACCCTGCCCGGCCCGGCCCCCGCCTCCGCGGGCCCGGTGGCCGCCGGTTCCGGGGAAGCACCGCTGGGGCCGTGCCGGATCGCCACGACGATGGGTGTGCAGATGTCGGAGGGACTGCCGACCGCCCCCGGCTACGCCCGCTCCACCGGGCGGATCAGGGCCCTCAACCTGATGATCGACTTCCCGGACGCCCCCGGGCAGGGCACCGCGATGAGCCGCTTCCGCGAGTTCTTCCCGCAGACCGCCGACTGGTTCCGGGTCAGCTCCTACGGCCGCCTCCACTACACCCCCGAGACCCCGATACCCGACTGGCTGCGGATGCCCCGCCCCTTCTCCTCGTACGGGGTCGAGCGCGGCTCTCCGTACGAACCGGGCTACCGCGGGCTCGTCCAGGACATCGTGAAGGCCGCCGACCCGCGCGTGGACTTCAGCGCCTACGACCTGGTCAACGTGCTCGTCACCCCGAACGCCGGGCCCTCGGCCCTCGACACCGTGCTGTCCGTGACCTTCTCCGGCAACGACGACGCCCCCTACGCGGACGGCGTCCCGCTCGCCAACACATCCTTCGTCTACAGCCGCCAGGACGACGGCTCCGGCAGCTACGCCGACACCGGCTACCGGGTCCTGCCGCACGAGAACGGGCATGTCTTCGGACTGCCCGACCTCTACACCGTCGACGGCGGCGGCACCGTCGGGCACTGGGACATCATGTCCGAGGACTGGGGGGCCAACAACGACCTGCTCGGCTGGCACAAGTGGAAGCTGGGCTGGCTCGACAACGACCAGGTCGGCTGCGCCTCCCGGCCCGGCGACGTCGAGTACACCCTCACCCCGCTGGCCACCACCGGCGGCCGCAAGCTCGCCTTCGTCCCCCTCTCCGGCACCTCCGGATACGCGGTCGAGGCGCGCACCCGCGAGGGCAACGACGAGGCGGTCTGCAAGACCGGCGTCCTCGTCTACCGGGTCGAGACCGACGTGGACACCGGGCACGGCCCGGTCACCGTCGCCGACAGCGACCGCTCCAGCGGCGGCTGCACCCGGCGCCCCAATGTGCACGCCGAACTGTCCGACGCCCCCTTCGGCCCCGGCGAGACGTTCACCGACCGGACCAACGGCATCCGGATCAGCGTCCTCGACGAGGACCCGGAGACCGGCGGCTACCGGATCCGCGTCACGCGCTCATGACCGGCCGGGCCCGGGACCGGCGACTTCTGCGCGCAGCTCGCGCTTGAGGATCTTGCCGGTGGCGTTCCGGGGCAGCTCCGCCTCCCGTACGAGGACGTGCGCGGGCACCTTGAAGGCGGCGAGCCGTGCGCCGACGTGCGCCCGCAGCTCCTCCGGGCCGGCCGTCGCGCCCGCCCGGAGCCGTACCACGGCGGCGACCTCCTCGCCGAGCTCCGGGTGCGGCACGCCGAGAACGGCGGCCTCGGCGACGTCCGGATGGGCGTGGAGCACGCCCTCGACCTCCCCGCAGTACACGTTCTCGCCGCCCCGGATCACCAGGTCCTTGATCCGGTCGACGACGGTGACCCGGCCGTCCCGCACCCGCGCCAGGTCGCCCGTACGGAACCAGCCGTCCGGTGTGAAGGCGGCCCGGGTGGCCTCCTCGTCGCCCCAGTAGCCGCGGATCAGCGACTGGCCGCGCAGCCACAGCTCGCCGACGCCGTCGGCGTCCGGCCGGTCGATCCGCACCTCCACGGCCGGGGCGGGCCGGCCCACGCTGTCCGGGTGCGCCCGGTACTCGGCGCCGAAGTTGGCGAGCACGCCGCCGCAGGTCTCGGTGAGGCCGTAGCCGTTGCGGGGCTCGATCCGCTCCCCGTACGCGGCGGTGATCCGCGCCACGATCTCCGGCGGGGCCGCCGCTCCCCCGGTGTTGATCATCGTGACGGTGGTCAGCGGGTCGCCGGTGCGCTCGGCGAGGTCGAGCAGCTGGAGCGCGGTGGTGGGGACGCCCGCGTAGTGGGTGACGCCGTGGGTCCGGATCAGCTCCAGGGCCTTCGCCGGGTCCCACTTGCGCATCAGGACGAGCGAGCCGCCGGCCGCCATGACCGAGTAGAAGGAGGTGAAGGCGGCCACGTGGAAGAAGGGGAAGGTGGTGAGCGAGACCGGCACCGGCCCGGCGCCCGGCCGCTCGCCGCGGCGCACCGCGGAGGCGGCGGCGAACCAGCGCGGGTTCATGGCCGCGCCCACCTGTGCGAGATGGGTGGCGACGGCGCCCTTGGGGCGGCCGGTGGTGCCCGAGGTGTAGATGATCGTCGCGTCCTGCTCCGGCAGCACGTCGACGGGCGGCGGGCCGAGACGCGGGTCGGTGTCGGGGACGTACGCCTCGAAGCCGTCCGGGGCCCGGGCCTCGTCGGGCGTCCCGGGCTGCTCGCCCTCCTCTCCGTGGAAGACGATGGCGGGTACGGCGCGCTCGCGGGCCCAGGCGGCGACGCGCGGCACCCGCTCGCCGTCCACCAGCAGCACGCGCGGCGCGCAGTCGTCGAGCGCGTACGCGAACTCCTCCGCCGTCCACCAGGCGTTGAGCGGTACGGCGACGAGTCCGGCGAGCTGGGCGGCCCAGAAGGCGATGTGCCACTCGGGGTGGTTGCGCATCGCCACGACCGCCCGGTCGCCGGGGCGCAGTCCGTGCACGTCGACCAGGCGGCGGGCGAGGCCGCAGGCGGCGTCGAAGAAGGCGCGGTAGCCGAGCACGCCGTCCTCGGACACGAGGAAGGGCCGGTCGCCGTAGCCCCAGGTGGCCTCCACGAACTCGCGCAGGGTGCGCGGCCCGCCGGTGTACGCGCCGTCGGCGACGGCGAAGGGCGCGCCGGGCGCGGCGAGCGCGGTGAGCGCCCCCGTGGACGGGTCGGCGTGCTGGTCGGCGTGCTGGTCGGCCACTGCGCCCTCTTCTCTGCTCCCCGGGCGGCTCCCCGGACGGCTAAGCGCTTGCTCAGCTCGGCCGCCGACGCTACCAGCAGGGCTTGCGCTCAGGAAGGGAGCTCTGTCCGTACGCACTCCTGACCACCCGGTACGCACTCCTGTCCGTCCGGTACGCGTTCCTGACCACCCGGTACGCGTTCCTGGTCGCCGGCCGCCACGAATAGGCCCACCCGCGCCGCGCCCACCACGCGCGGCAGCAGGAAGGCCCAGAAACGGGTGAGCGGGGCCCGCTCCAGCCAGTGCGGGTCCTGGTGGCCCAGGGCCTCGTGGCCCGCCGCGACCGCGACGACCGCCGCCGCGACATCGCGGGCGGTGACGTCGGGCGCGAGCAGCCCCGCGCGCTCGGCCCGCACCACGATGCCCTCGACCCACTCGCGCCACAGGCGCCTCAGGTCCCGGTCGGTGCGGGTCCGCTCCGGGGCCGCGCTCAGCGTGAAGCCGGCGCGCAGCACCGGATCCGAGCCGAGCCCCTGGACGAGCTCGTGGCTGGCGTCGATCAGGATCTGCAGCGGCAGCGCCTCGCGCTCCCGGGTGATCCGCAGCAGCCGGTCGCCGGCCGCCGCGACGACCGCGTCGGCCAGCGCCGCCTTGCTGGGGAAGTGGAAGTGCAGGGCTCCGCTGCTGACTCCGGCGCGGGCGCTGATGGTCGCGAGCGAGGCGACCTCGAAACCGTCCCGGTCGAAGAGCACCGCCGCCGACTCGACAAGGGCGTTGCGGGTCCGGATCGCCCGCTCCTGCTTGGCCAAGGAGCCTCCGTCACCGACCGTGGGGATGCCTTCACTCTCCTCGACTGTAACAAACCGGTCCTGCGGTTTTTCACCGTTTTCCATAGAGGAGAAAGAGACCGCGGAGCCTCCCGCAGGAGCCTCCCGCAGGAGCGAGCTGTTCACATGCCGGAAGCCGGAGTGCGCGGCACCCGTTCAGTCCCGCGCGGGCAGCCGGACCGGCAGCGCTCCGTATCCGTTCAGGAGGAAGGTCGGAAGCGGCGCCAGCTCGTCGGCGGGGCAGGCGAGTTCGAGGTCCGGGAAGCGCTCGAAGAGGGCTTCGAGGGCGATCGTCGCCTCCAGGGTGGCGAGCGGGGCGCCGAGGCAGCGGTGCACTCCGTGGCCGAAACCGAGCGGGTCGCGGTCGGTACGGAGCACGTCGAAGCGGTCTGCGTCCGGGCCGTGGCGCTCCGGCTCCAGGCCGCCGGCGGCGAAGTTGACGAGGATCGGGTCGCCCTGGGCGATCTTCACCCCGTCCAGCTCGATGTCCTCGACGGCGAAGCGCAGCGGCGAGTAGGCGGCCGGGCCGTGGGTGCGCAGGGTCTCGGCGACCACGTCGTCCCAGCTCGCGCGCCCGGCCCGGACATGGGCGAGCTGCTCGGGGTGGGTGAGCAGCGCGGCGGCGGCGTTGACCACGAGCGCGGCGGTGGTGTCCTGACCGGCGGCGATCAACAGGAAGAGGGAGCCGAGGAGTTCGTTCTCGGTGAGGGCGTCGTCGCCGTCCCCGTCGCGGGCGGCGATGAGGGAGGAGGTCAGGTCGTCGCCGGGTACCTCGCGGCGGGCCGCGACCAGCGCGCCGAGCAGCCGGAAGGCGGTGCCGCGGGCGGCCTCCATGGTCTCGGCGGAGACGCTGGAGCTGAAGACGGTGCGCAGGGCGGCGGTGAGTTCGACGCGGTCGGCGCCCTCGGCGACGCCGAAGAGCTCGCAGATGACCTGGAGCGGCAGCGGTTCGGCATAGCCGGTGCGCAGTTCGGCGGTCTCGCCCGTGGCGAGGCGTTCGGCCAGGCCGTCGAGGAGCGTGGTGGCGATCTCCTCGACGCGGGGGCGGAGCGCGGCGGTGCGGCGGGCGGTGAACGCGGCGGCGACCAGACGGCGCAGGCGGGCGTGCTCGGCACCGTACGAGAAGAGCATGTTCTCGTTGGCGACCCAGGGGTAGAGCGGCCACTCGGGGGTGATCCGGCCCTCGGCGAAGGCGGGCCAGTGGCGGCGGGCGTCCTTGGAGACGCGCGGGTCGACGAGCAGCCGCTCGACGTGCTCCTGGCGGACCACGGCCCAGGCGCCGACGCCGCCGGGGAGCTCGATCGGGACGGCGGGGCCCTGCTCCCGGAGGGCGGCTGCCTCGCCCGCGAGATCACGGCCGGTCACGTCGAGGGCGTACGGGCAGCCGCCCGCGCCCGCGAGGGCGACAGGTCCGGCGGCGGGGGCGGGGGCCTCGTGGTGTCTGTCGTGGCCCAGGGCGGCCTGGTGCGCGTCCTGGTGCATGTCGCTGCGCTCGTCCATGCGGTGTTCTCCGTCTTCGGGATCGGGTACGTCTCCACGGCTCCGGGCCGTGGCGGCTGCGTGCCGTCGCGACACGATGCCCGTTGTGGCGCCGTACGTCACGGGGCGCGGTGCCGCGGACCCGCTCCGTCGCGGTCCGCGGTCCGCGTGTGCCCCCCACCACCCGCACGCGCGGCCGAGGAGAACAGGACGTCCCCTCCCCCTGGTAGAGCCTGATCGGCCCGGTCGAGTTCCACCGGCCGGTCGAGTTCCCCGGTCGGGACGAGTTCCACCGGCCCGATCGAATTCCCCCGGTCTGGTCGAATTCCCCGGTCGGGGGTTCATCGGTCCGGGGTTCATCGGTCCGGCGAACGGCCGGCTCGACTCCGTTCGCCTCCCGGCCGCCGCGTCAGTCCGACGTGGCGGCGTCAGTCCGACGTGGCGGCGAGCGCGGCGGCGCCGTTCTCGCGTGCCCGAGCGGCTTCCTCGTAGGCCAGTTTCGCCCGCTCGGGCGTGAAGTCGAGGCGGACGAGCACGCCGGGTACGGCGATGGCGCTCACCATGGTCCGCATCAGGTCGGCGACCCGCTCCACCATGTCCGCGTGCCGGGTCATGATCTTCGACAGCACTTGAACCCCGGTGAAACTGCCGGTGAACAGGGTGGCGGCGGAGGAGATGTCCACGTGCGGCAGCAGTTCGCCGGCCGCCTTCGCCCGGGCCAGGACGTCGGTGTTGTGGCTGATCCAGCCCTGCATCGGTACGCCGCGGTCGAGGCCGTCGTACGGCGAGCCCTGGTCGACGGTGAGGCGCACGCTGCCGCGCACCATGGGGTCGCCCACGTGCAGCAGGTACGCCAGGACCAGCGCCTCGTCGGTGAGCTGCTGCAGGAAGAGCTCCCGCTCCGGGACCGGCGGCAGCGCCGCGACCTGCCCGGCGAGCACCTCCTGGGCCAGCTCCTCCTTGGAGGCGAAGTGGAAGTAGAGCGCGCCCTTGGTCACCCCACACCTCTTCAGGACCTCGGAAATCGTGGCGGCCTCATAGCCGACCTCGTCGAACAGCTCCGCTGCCGCGAGCACGATCTTCTGGCGCGTGCGGATGGCTCGTTCCTGTTGTGCCACTACATCCTCCGTACCTCGCGGGCCCGAAGGAGACCGGGAGGCTGGTATTCCAACGGCTCACATGGAGTGATGAGTCGGCGGCCGGTCCACTGGAACCCCGTCGGCAGTAGGGTGAGGCCGGCGAGCCCGGTTTCTTCACACGTCCACATTTCAAGAATAAAACCAGCTAGCCGGTTTGACAAGGGAAATTGAAACAAAACCGGTTGGTACGTATCTTGTTGGGCAAGGTCACCTCTTCCCTGCCGGTCACACTCTTAACGGGGGAGCCGATGCTCCAGCACGCGGAGGCACCACTCAGACACGACGGCGACAGCGACGACGCTGCCGCCGTCGCCACGGCTGCCGGTACGGCGGTCGCTACAGCGGTCGGTACGGCGGTCGCAAGCGCCGACGTGGCGGCGCTCTCCCGCCTGCTCTTCGACGGCGACGGGCGCGAACGCGTGCACGGCGAATGGCGCCGGCTGATCGCCGGGGCCGCCTTCGCGCACCGGCCGGGCCTCACCTTCGCCGAGCGCGCCACGCTCTCCTACGAGCGACTGCGGCTGGTCAACGACACCGTCGCCGGCCCCGCCGCGGAGGCCCTGGCATACGACGCGCGCCGACTCGCCGCGCTGCACGAGTGGACCGGATTCGTCGACGGCGGCGTCTGCACGCTCGCGAGCATCCACTACAACCTGTTCCTCGGCAGCCTCCTCGATCACGACGGATATCGCCGCGACTTGACGGACTACACGTCGATGACGCGGACCGGTACCTTCCTGTGCACCGAGCTCGCCCACGGCAACGACGTCGCCGCCCTGGAGACCGTCGCCGTCCTCGACCGCGAGACCGGCGGCTTCGTGCTGCACACCCCGAACCCCGGGGCGGGGAAGTTCATGCCCAACACCAGCCTCACCGGCGGCCCCAAGACCGCCGTGGTCGCCGCCCGGCTGCTCGTCGACGACCAGGACCAGGGCGTCTTCCTCTTCCTCACCCCGCTCAGCGACGCGGACGGGCACCTGCCGGGCATACGAGTGCGGCCGCTGCCCGAGCGCACCGGCACGCCGGTCGACCACTGCCTCACCTCCTTCGAGCACGTCCGGCTGCCCCGCGAGGCCATGCTGGAGGCCGCTCACGGCCGGCTCGACAAGGACGGACGGCTCGTCAGCAACCTCGGCAACCGGCGCAAGCGGTTCCTGCGCTCCGTCGGCCGGGTCACCATGGGCAAGCTCTGCATGAGCGGCGGCACCCTCGGCATGGCCCGCGCCGCGCTCGCCATCGCCGTCCGCTACGCCCACCACCGCGAGGTCGCCGCGCCCAAGGCCGGCGAGCGGATACCCCTGAGCGCGCACCGCACCCACCACGGACGGCTGCTGCGCTCGCTCGCCACCTCCTACGCCATGACCTTCCTGCACCGCGAGGTCCTCGACCGCTGGTGCGACCACGACCCGACCGACCCGCGGCAGCGCGAGGACATCGAGCGGCTGATCGCCGTCGCCAAGGGCTGGATCACCTGGCAGGCCCGCGACATCGCCGTCGAGGCCCGCGAACGCTGCGGCGCGCAGGGCCTGTTCCCCGCGAACGGCATCTCCGACCTGACGTTCAACATCGAGGGCGGCATCACCGCCGAGGGCGACAACCTGGTCATATGGGCCAAGGCCGCCTCCGAGCTGGTCTTCGCCCACGAGGCCGGCCCCGACGAGCGGGCCGACATCGGCGACCTCACCGACCTCACCGACCTCGGCTTCCTGCGGGACCTGCACGCCCGCGTGGAGCGCATCTGGCAGACCCGGGCCCGCGCCGCCCTGCGCGGCGGCCCCTCCGGCGACCCGATCGGCCGCTGGAACGAGACCTCCGGCGCCGCCCTGGAAATGGTCGCCGCGCACGCCCGCACCGCCGCCGCCGACGCCTTCCTCGCCGCCGTGGACCGGGCCGGCACCCCGGGCAGCCGACTCCTCCTGGAGCAGCTGGCCCGCCTCTTCCTCCTCCACGAGCTGCGCCCGCACACCGGCGACCTGCTCGCCGCGGGCCACCTCACCCCCGCCCAGGTCGAGGCCCTGCACCCGACGACCGAGCACACGGTCGCCGCACTCGCCCCGCACCTGATGCCCCTGGTGGACGCCTTCGACCTGCCGCCCGAGTTCCTGGCGACGGCCCCGATCGCGAACGCGGACTACCTGGACCGGTTCGACACCTGAGGCGCCGGACCCCGGTGGTCTCCATCCGCTACCCTGTTCACTGGTCTCGCCTTCGTAGCTCAGGGGATAGAGCACCGCTCTCCTAAAGCGGGTGTCGCAGGTTCGAATCCTGCCGGGGGCACCAGCGCAAAGGCCCCCTACCGGTATCGGTAGGGGGCCTTTCGTGTGTCCGTCGGTGCGGGGGGGGCGGTCAGTGGGGGAGGTCCGGCTGGGTGAAGGTGTCCGGGATCGGGAGGGTGGACCAGTGGGAGACCGGCCAGGCGACGACCACCGCGCGGCCGACGACGTCGGTCAGGGGGACCATGCCCGCGTGGGGGTCGGTCTGGTGGTAGCGGGAGTCGAGGGAGGCCTGGCGGTGGTCGCCCATGACCCAGAGGCTGCCGGGCGGGACGGTGACCTTGAACTGGCCGGCGGGGTCCTGGCTGCAGGGGGTGTTGCCGGGGTAGACGTAGGGCTCGTCGAGGGGGTGGCCGTTGACCTTCAGGGGGCCGGTGCCGTTGCACTCGACGGTGTCGCCGGCGACCCCGATCACCCGCTTGATCAGGTGCTTCTCACCGGCCGCCGGCATCAGGCCGATGAAGCCGAGGACGTTCTGGAAGGCGTTGGGCTCCGGCACCGGGCTGTTCGCCAGCCAGTCGGCGGGGTCGCGGAAGACGATGACCTCGCCCCGCTCGGGCTCGGAGCCGAACCACGGGGTCAGCTTGTCGACCAGGACGCGGTCGTCCAGCTGCAGGGTGTTCTGCATCGAGCCGGAGGGGATCAGGAAGGCCTGGAGCAGGAAGGTCTTGATCAGGAAGGCGAGAACGAGCGCCACGGCGACCAGGAACGGGATCTCGACCCACATCGGGCGCTTGCGCTGCGCGCCCTTGCCCTTGTTCCTCCCCCCGGGAGCCGCCGTCTCGTCCTCCGCGCCCGATCGCGCGTCCACCACCATGTCGCCCACTGCTGTCCACCGCCGACTCGCCACGTCCATGCTTACGAACCGGACCCTATGCCCGTCGGGCGCCCCAGCCGGGCCGCTCCGGCCTCACACACCACGTACGAGTGACGTCAGCGGAGCTCCTCCGGGCAGGCCGTGCCGCGCGGGAAGAGCTTGTACGGGGCGCCCAGGCGGTAGGTGCCGGCCTTCGGCGCGACGAGTTCGGTCCACTCGTCGCCCTCCGCGTCCGGCTCGGCCTTCAGGAGGCAGCCCTCCTCGTTGGCGAAGACCTTCGGGATCTCGACGCCGGACTCGGCGTCCGCCTCCTCGCGGGCCTGCTTCGACGCCTCGGTCTCCTGCGGCGGCTCGATCTTGCCGCCGTTCTCGTCGAGGAGCGCCAGCCACGGCGAGTACGGGACGCGGATCCTGATCCGGGCCGGGCGGTCGAGCGTCAGCACCACCTCGTCGGCCCCGGCGCGCCGCACCTGGGCGGGCGCGTCGGCCAGCGGGGTCGGGTCGGTGACCGCGTACAGCCGCCAGTTCGCGTCCGACCACACCTGCTTCAGATACGGCAGCCCGTCGTCGACCAGCTCCGCCTCGCGCTCCGCGCCCGAGTCCGGGGCCCCGGTCGGAAGCACCACGTAATGGACGGCCCAGCGGCCGAGCCAGTCGTGGTAGTTCGCGGCGTTGAGGGTGTCGTCGTAGAAGAGCGGGTTGCGCTTGAGGTCGGCCTGCCGGTTCCAGCCGCGGGCCAGGTTGATGTACGGGGCGAGGGCGGAGGACTCGCGGTGGCTGGACGCCGGTACGACCTCCACCCGGGCCTGCTCGGCGCCGCGCACCTGGAGCTGGTTGATCAGCGGTGCCACCTCGCGCGCCCAGGACGCGTCCGGGGCGGTGCGGATGACGTCGTCGACGCCCTTGAAGCCGATCCACACGTTCAGACCGGCGAAGGCGAGCACGAGCGCGTACCAGCGGCGCGAACGCGGCCGGGCGTACGGCAGGGCGGCGAGCAGCACCACCCCGGCGAAGAGCATGACGAGCCGGCTGACGTTCGACCCGATCTGGGAGTCGATCAGCCAGGTGAGCAGGGTGCCGGCCGAGTAGACGGCGGCGGCCGTGCGCACCGTGCGCCAGTCCTTCGGGACCAGGAGGAGGACCAGGACGCCGAAGAGGAAGGGGAGCGACGTCGAGGCCAGGCTCATCGGCTGGGTGCCGGAGAAGGGGAACAGCCACGCCGAGAGCGCGACCACCGCGACCGGGGCGAGGCCGACGGCGTACGCGCCCGGGCGCCGCTTGTTGAGGAAGAGCGCCGCCGCGACCACGCCGAGGAACAGTCCGGCGACCGGGCTGCACGCGGTCGCCAGCGCGGCGAGCGGCGCGGCCACGGCCGCCTTCGCCCAGCGGTGGTAGCGCCAGCGGTGCGGCCAGCAGAAGACCGCGGCGACCGAGCCGATCGCGAACATCATCCCGAGGCCGAAGGTGACCCGGCCGGAGAGCGCGTTGCAGAGGAAGGCGAAGGCGCCGGCGAGCGCGCACGCCAGCGGATTGCGCACGGCCCGCACCCGCACCAGGATCAGCGCGGTCAGGGCCGCGGACAGCGTCCCGGCGATCATCATCGTGGTGCGGACGCCGAGCACGGACATCACGTACGGCGAGACGACGCTGTACGAGACCGGGTGCATGCCGCCGTACCAGGCGAGGTTGTACGCCGAGTCCGGGTGCCGGCCGACGAACTCGGCCCAGGCGTCCTGCGCGGCCAGGTCTCCGCCGCTGTTGGCGAAGAAGAAGAACCACAGGACGTGGGTGAGGGCCGCCACGGCGGTCGCGACGAGCACCGGGAAGCGGCGCTTGCTCCGCCAGGAGCGGCGACGGCTGCCGGGCGAGGGCGATTCGGGGGCCTCCGGGTCCGCGGCCGGCTGCTGTTCCGCGGCCGGGCGCTGCGCCGGAAGTTCTATTCGCGAAGGTGAAGACACGTTAGGTTTGCCTCCGGCCTCACGGGTCCCCTCGGCGGTGCTCAATGCGGCCCTCTCCCGTGCAGCCCTTCTCCTCGTTCCCCCAGGGAACGCTAACAGGCGGGCGCCCGGGGAGCCCCCGGGCGCCCGTCCGATCAGCCCAGTCGGGTCAGCTTCTCGCCGAAACCGGGCTCCACGAGGTCCTTCGCGAGGGCGACCGGCGCGCTGACCGCGCCCGCGCCGGTGCCGATCGACACCTGGCCGACGACGTCCCCGGCCTTGCCCGCGTGCGGCGGCTTCTTGCCGCCGTCGCCGAGCTGCAGGCTCACCTTCAGGCCCGGCCAGCCGACCGCCTTCAGGTCCTTGGTCGACACGACCGGCGTACGGCCGCCGAGACCGTCGTCCACGTAACCGACGACCTGGTCCTTCTTCACCACGGCGGCCGAGGTGACATCCTCCTGCGCCTTCTGGATGACCTTGAGGCTGTTGGAGATGGCGAGTTCCAGCTTCTGCCAGAGCTGCGAGGCGTCCTTGGCCCCCATGACGATGCCGATGATGCGGCGCTTCTGGCCGTCGACGACCGTGTACGCCGACCACAGCAGGTTGCCGCCGGCCGGGGTGGAGGAACCCGTCTTGATGCCGGCCACACCCGGCTTCAGGAGGATCGAGTTGTTGTTGATGATCTTCTTCGGGATGCCGTCGATCATGATCTCCGGCGTGTCCACGATCTCCCGGAGCACGTCGTACTGCATCACCGCCTTACCCAGCTTCAGCTGGTCCAGCGGCGTCGACACGGTCGTCGCCTGCAGACCGGACGGGTCCGTGTAGGTCGACTCCGTCATGCCCAGCTCCTTGGCCGCGGCGTTCATCTTCTCGACGAACGCGGCCTCCGAACCGGCGTCCCAGCGCGCGAGCAGCCGCGCCACGTTGTTGCCCGACGGGATCATCAGGAGCTGCAGCAGCTCCTTCTCGCTGTAGGTCTGGCCGGCCTCGATGGGGGCCGTCGACTCGTCCGGCGCCTTCGCCTGCTCGCCGGCGGTCTTGTCGACCTCGATCTCCGGACCGCCCTCCTTCCCCTTGATCGGGTGGTCGCGCAGGATCACGTAGGCGGTCATGGTCTTCGCCACGCTCGCGATCGGCGCCGGCTTCTGCGGGCCGTACGTGCCGAGCGAACCGACGCCCTCGACCTCGGCCGCGCCCTGGCCCTCGGACGGCCACGGCATCTGCAGCGCGCCGCCCTCGAAGGTGTACGTCGGGTTGGCGGACAGCACCAGCTTGGCGTCCGGGAGCGGGCGCACGAACTGTACGACCGCAAAGACGATCAGGAGGAGCAGGACCAGCGGGGTCCAGATCTTGAACCGGCGGAAGGTGGTCCGCAGCGGCGTCTCCGGCGGCGGCGGGGTGTTGGTCAGCTCCGCGAGGATCTCCAGCGGCGGACGGGGCGGCAGCGGCTGCTGCCTGGTCCGCTCCGGCTCGGTCAGCGCCGCCGGTACGGGCGCGGGCGCCGCGGCCCTGGCCTCGGCCGGCCTCGGCTGCGCGGGCTTCGGCTGCGCGGGCTTCGGCTGCTCCTGGGTGATGTCGCCCTTGAGGGGACGGAAGGTCGACGGCGGCAGCTTCAGGGCCGTCGTCGGCTGGTCGACCGGCTTCGCCGCGGGCTTGGCCTCGGGCTCGGCCTCGGGCTCGGGCTTGGCCTCGGCGGGCGGCGTGAACGCCTTGAAGACGGCCGTCGGCTGGTCCACGGGCTTCGCCGCGGGCTTGGGCCCGGACTCCGCCTCGGACTTGGCCGCGGGCGGCGTGAAGGCCTTGAAGACCGCGGTGGGCTGGTCCACGGGCTTGGCGGCGGGCTTCGGCTCCTCGGCCGCGGGAGCCTTCGGCTCCTCCTCGGCCTTCTGCTCCGCCTTCGGCTCGGCCGGCTTGCGCGAGGCGAACCACGACTCGCCCTCGGGCTTCGCCTCGGGCTCCGGAGCCTCCTCGGCATCGGCCTCCGCCGCCGCCTCCGGCTCCTCGTCCTCACCCGCCTCCGAGTCCACGTCCGAGTCCGCCTCCGCGTCTACGTCCGCAACCGACTCGCCCTCGGCCGCGTCCTCCGTCCCGGAAGGCTCGGCGTCCGACGACTCGGCCTCCGAAGCGTCCGCCTCGGGCTCCGCGGGGTCGGAAGACTCCGAGGGCTCCGGCTCCCCGGCCTCGCCCTCCGGCTCGTCCTCCGGCGCCGTCCGCGGGGCCAGGGCCCGGAAGACGGCCGTCGGCTCGTCCACGCGGCCCTGGAGGACGGACAGTCGGGGGTCCTTGCCGTCACCGCCGACCGCGCTCTCCCGCTCCTCCGCCTTGTCGGGGGACTCGCCCGCCACCGTGCCTCCTCCATCGCTCATGCGTTCACGCCTACGTCCGAACCGTCTACCAGTGTCCTGTGTGAACCCCTTGGCTCCGGTGCTAGACGAGAACGACATACCTACTGGTTCCCGTACGAAGCACCCAGGCACTCTCGACAGATGAATGTGAGAGGGGTCACCCTGTCATTCATCCACGCGGGGAGGCATGGATGGGCAGGAGCCGCAGAACTATTCCGGAGGAGCTTCTGCTGCTCGCTCTGGACCCGGCCACGGGTACCACAGCGCAGCCGCAGTCGCTCGACCTCGGCCTGGCCGGAGCACAGCTAGTGGAGCTGGCTCTGGCAGGACGGATAGCCCCTGACGGGGATCGTATCGCCGTGGTGATGCCACGGCCGACCGGAGATCCGACTCTGGACTCCGCACTGGAACTGCTGCGCAGGCGCGGCAGTCCGGTCCGGGCCGTCCATTGGATCGGCGGGCCCCGACTGGGGCTGCGCCAGACGTATCTCTCGCATCTGGAGCGCTGCGGCATGGTGCATGCCGTGGAGGGCCAGATGTGCGGGGTGTTGCCGACGACTCGCTACCAGGCGACCGACACGGCCATCAGCCGGGAGATCAGAGCCCGGCTGGACAGTGCGATCCGCACCGGCGTACCGCCGGACCCGCGGACCGCGGCGCTCGCCGCCCTGGCCCACGCGGTCGGTCTCGGCAAGCACCTGTACCCCGGCAACGAAGGCAGGTCGTCGCGGTCCCGACTGCGCGACCTGATCCGGCACGACCCGATGGGCGGACTCGTGGCGCACGCCGTGATGGACGTCCAGAACGGCGTGGGCGCCCAGCCCCGCCGGAGCCCCACGGCGGGCCCGGGCGGCGGCGTGCCGTCCCAGCCGCGCCGCGGCGGCACCATGGCGCGCGCCGCCATGTGACGTACGCGCACACCCCCACGTACGCGCGCACGCACACGTACAGGCACAGGCACACGCACACGTACACGCGCACGCACACGCGCGCACAAGAACAGCGCTCCACCTCCGCACCGCCACGTACGGGACGGCCGTCGACGACGGCCGTCCCGTACGCGTACACGTGCACGCACGCATATGCCCGCGTCTGGTCATTCGCCAGCGCACACAGCACCTTTGGTGGCAGTCTGCCAAGCGGTAGATACTCACAGCTACGCAGCCGACAGCCGGAGGTGCAGTTTCCGTGGCGTCCAACGTCAACCCCACCGTCAGGCGACGCCGATTGGGACAGGAGCTGCGCCGGCTCCGGGAGGCGAAGAACATGACGGCCGAGCAGGTCGCCGAGCGCCTGCTCGTCTCCCAGTCGAAGATCAGCCGCCTCGAGAACGGGCGCCGTTCCATCAGCCAGCGTGACGTCCGCGACCTGTGCGGGGTGTACGAGGTCGAGGACGAGCGGGTGGTCGACTCGCTGATGCAGATGGCCAAGGACTCGCGCCAGCAGGGCTGGTGGCACGCCTTCGGCGACATCCCGTACAGCGTCTACATCGGTCTGGAGACGGACGCGGAGAGCCTGCGGGTGTACGAGCCGCAGATCATCCCGGGCCTGCTGCAGACCCACGCGTACGCCGAGGCCGTGATCACCGGCGCGCTGCCCGAGTCCACCCCGGCGGACATCGACAAGCGGGTCACCGTGCGCACCCGCCGCCAGGACCGGGTCAAGGACGACGAGCGTCCGCTGCGCCTGTGGGCGGTCATCGACGAGGGCGCGCTGCGCCGGGTGGTCGGCAACCGCCAGCTGATGGTGGAGCAGTTGGAGCACCTGGTCGAGCAGTCGCACCTGCCGCACGTGACCGTGCAGGTGCTGCCGTTCCACATGGGCGCGCACCCGGGCATCAGCGGCCATTACGCGATTCTGGAATTCCCGGACACCTCCGACTCGTCCGTGGTCTACATCGAGGGCGTGACGAGCGACCTGTATCTGGAGAAGGCGCAGGATGTCGCGAAGTACAGCGTCATGTACGAGCATCTGCGGGCACAGGCGCTGAATGTGGAGGACACCCGGGAGTTCGTGACGGAGATTGCGAAGCGGTACGCCGACGGAAAATAGGACGTCCTGGGCTTCCTGCGCGTCGCGGGCTGAATGCCGCTATTCGGCGGGGCTCCGGGGAAGAGGCCGGTACGGTACACCCCTGACTCGCTCCAGCGGAAGCCCGCTTGGAATATGCCATCCGGTCGGGTGAACGCCGGCCCCGCACGACGGGGCCGGGCAGTAGCGTCGATCACGCCAAAGCAAGCAAGAACCTTGGCGCATCACCTACTGGCAGCATTCGCACTCGATGAACCGGAGTTGAGAAGAATGGCGATTATTCAGGGCGGTACGGACAGCTGGACGAAGTCCTCGTATTCCGGCGGCAACGGCGCCTGCGTCGAGGTCAAGTCCCCCGTCGTGAACGCGATCGACGTGCGTGACTCGAAGGCCCCCGAGGGCCCTTCGATCTCTTTCGGACCGGGGTCGTGGAACGCGTTCGTGGGCAAGGTGAGCGCCGGGGTCCTGTGACCCCGCGCGCATCACGCGCCACACCGAGGAATGAGCCCTCTCGACCGGTCCGCCGTCCTGGCCGAGGGGGCTCGGCCTTGCCCGGCCAAGAACATCGAACGCCGGCCGAAAAACTTCGAACGTGCGTACAACCCCTCCCCTCGGTCGTGAGTCTGACGTGGCGCGCCCCTGATGCGCCTGGTCAGACCGAGGAGAACCCACCTTGTCCCACGCACGTCCCGCCCGTCGCCGGCTCGCCGCAGCCGTCGTCACCGTGCTCGCCGTCACCGTCGGCGCGACCGCGCTGGCCGCCCCGGCGATCGCCGCCCCCGCCGCCGAGGGCACGACGGAAGCGGATGCGACCACGACGAGCGTCGCCCCGTTCCCGAAGAAGAGCACCGTCTTCGGTGCGGGCGCCACGGGCTACCTGGCCCTCGCCCAGACCGCGCCGTACGGCGAGGAGGCCTACTCCCTGACCCGATACTGGGTCCCTGCGGACGGCTCCGCCGCGCAGGAGCTGAACTGGGCCACCAGGATCGAGAGCACCGGCTCGGGCGACATCGTGGCCTCCAGCGGAGGCGGCCGAGCCGACCTCATCGACATGGCGACCGGGCAGAAGCTGCGCTCGGTGCAGACCGGCAGCGATGTCACGTACGCGGGGGCGGCGGGCAAGGCCCTGTTCACCACGATGCTCAACGCGTACGGGGACCGGATCCTCCACATGAACGCCGTCGGCACGGCGACGGGCAAGATGACCGTCGGCATGCCGGGCGACGCCATCAACGTCGAGGTCGCGCCCGGTACGGCCGAGCACGCGCTGCTGACCTACACCACCGGCTCGGGTGCGGACAAGAAGTTCATGGCGACCACGATCGACCTCGCCACCAACACGGTGACCGAGGCGTACCACGCCTCCGCCCAGGGCGACATCGCCCTGTCGGCGACGCACGTCGCCTGGGTCGAGTACGACGCGGACGGTGTCGCCACGGTGGTGACCGTCGACCGCGCCACGAAGGAGACCCGGAAGACGGTCGTCGGCAAGGCCTGGCGGCGCGACATCGAGGTCGGTCTGGTCGGCGACTGGGTCACGTACGGCACGCGCAGCGGCCTGACCGACCTGGAGAAGGACCCGCTGTACGCGCTGACCGCGCGCAGCCTGAAGGACGGCGTCACCACCCACAAGCTCCTCGACCACACCCTGTCGGCCGTCGTCGCCCCCGACGGCGCCCAGATCGTGCGCGGTGGCACGGTCGAGCAGGGCGAGGGCCTCTACCGGATCGTCCAGGGCACCGACGGGCTCCCGACGGCCACGCTGGTCGCGAGCAGCGGCGAGTCCACCAAGGTCGCCCTGCTGGGCTCGAAGGTCCCCGCCGTGATCGACCTCGACCAGAACCGGGGCCGGGCGCGGCTCGAGTGGACGCTGTCCCGGTACAACGTGCACGCCAGGATCACCCTGCGGCACGTCCGCACCGGCAAGATCTTCAGCACGACCTTCACCCAGCCGGAGAACGCGGTCGTGCGTCTCGACTGGGAAGGCCTCCTCAACGACGGCAGGTTCGAGAGCGCCTACAACGGCGACTACACCTGGCAGATCGACGCCGAGCCCATGAACGGCATCGGCCCGAACCTGGTCGCCTCCGGCACGTTCAAGGTCGTCCGCAAGGCCGCCCCGCACGACTTCAACGACAACGGCTCCCCGGACGTGCTCCTGCGCGACAGCAAGGGCAATCTGTGGCGCGCCGATTCGTACTACGACCCCTACAACCACCGTCTGACGTCCGGGGAGCAGAAGCTCCTCGGCAGCGGCTGGGGCGGCTACAACATGATCGAGTCCGCGGGCAACATCGCCGGTGCCGCCCACGCGGACATCGTCGCCCGCGACACGTCCGGTGTTCTGTGGCACTACCTCGGCAAGGGCGACGGCACCTTCGCCGGCCGTTACAAGATCGGGACCGGCTGGGGCGGCTACAACAAGATCGCCGCCGGAAGCGACCTCAACGGCGACGGCAAGGCCGACCTCGTCGCCACCGACACCGCCGGGGTCATGTGGCTCTACAAGGGGACCGGCAGCTGGAGCGCGCCCTTCGCGCAGCGGGTGAAGATCGGTACGGGCTGGAACGGCTACAACCAGATCACCGCCACCGGCAACATCGCCGGCGCCGGCGCCGGCGACCTCGTCGCCCGTGACACGTCCGGTGTCCTGTGGCTCTACCTCGGCAAGGGCGACGGCACCTTCGCCTCGCGCGTCAAGATCAGCTCCGGCTGGGGCGGCTACAGCCACCTCGTCGGCCTCGGCGACGCCGACCGCGACGGCCGTCCGGACCTGTTCGCGGCCAACGCCGGCAACACCGACACGTACCTGTACAAGGGCACGGGCAGCTGGAGCGCCCCGTTCGCCCAGCGCGAGTACAGCGACCTGCCCAACAGGTGGCCCACCTCCATCGCCTGATCCGGCGGCCCGAAGGCCCCGGTCCCGAGGTGTCATCACGCCGGGACCGGGGCCTTCGGCGTACGGGTACCGGCGGCACCGGCACCCTGAAGTTCACAGACATGAACAGAGGTCAGCAAGCCGAACGATTTTACTGTCCCTTGACCTTCCTCCGCATTGTCCCCGCCCCCCAACTCCCCACACCATGAACGGCGTTCACAAGGCGGACCGGACCTCATGGAGGGCGGGCAATGAACAGTCTCGACTGGGCCGTGCTCATCGGCTATTTCGGCGTCATGGTCGCGATCGGAGTCTGGTCCCACAAGCGCGTGGACGACGTCTCGGACTTCTTCACGGCGGGCGGCCGGATGCCCTGGTGGCTGTCCGGGATCTCGCACCACATGTCCGGCTACAGCGCGGTGATGTTCACCGGCTACGCCGGCATCGCCTACACCTACGGCGTCACCTCCTACGTGACCTGGTCCTTCCCCATCGCGATCGGCATCGCCGTCGGCGCCCATCTCTTCGCGCCCCGGCTCAACCGGCTGCGCTCCCGGCTCCGGGTGGCCTCCCCGCTGGAGTACCTGAAGAACCGCTACAACCTGCCCACCCAGCAGGCCCTCGCCTGGTCCGGCGTGCTGCTCAAGATCGTGGACGTGGGCGCCAAGTGGGCCGCCATCGCCACCCTGCTGTCCGTCTTCACCGGGATCTCGCTCGACCAGGGCATCCTCATCACCGGTGTCATCACCGGCGTCTACTGCACGGTCGGCGGCCTGTGGGCGGACGCGCTCACCGAACTCGGCCAGTTCGTCATCCAGTTGCTCGCCGGTCTGGCCATGCTGGTCGCGGTGCTCGGCAGGCTCGGCGGGATCGACGCGCTGTGGACCGTGTGGGACCGGCCCGAGCTCCAGGGGCACACCGCGCCGACGGCGGGCCCGTACACGCTGACCTTCCTGCTCGCGTATCTCTTCATCAAGACCTTCGAGTACAGCGGCGGCATGTGGAACCAGGCCCAGCGTTACATGGCCACCCCCACCCCCCGCGAGGCCACCCGATCCGGCCGGCTGTCCGCGCTGCTGTGGCTGATCTGGCCGCTGGTGCTCTTCTTCCCCATGTGGTGCGCGCCGCTGCTCGTCACGCCGCAGAAGCCCGACGCCTCCGACGCGTACGCCCTGATGACCGAACAGCTCCTGCCGCACGGCCTGTTGGGCCTGGTCGTCGTCGGCTTCTTCTCGCACACCATGGCCATGTGCTCCTCCGACGCCAACGCCATCGCGGCCGTCTTCACCCGGGACATCGCCCCCGTCCTCAGCAAGGCGGCCCGGACCTGGACCCAGCGGGCCGGACTGCTCGCCGCGCGCTGGTCGACGGTCGCCTTCCTCGCCCTGTCGATGGCGGTCGCCACCCAGGTCGACTCCCCCACCTTCAAGGACATCATCACCGTCGTCATCAAGTGGGTGGCCGGGCTCATGGGGCCGATCGCCATCCCGTTCATGCTGGGCCTGCTGCGCACCTTCCGGAAGTCCGGCCCGACGGCGGCGCTGGTCTCCTGGGCCGCCGGCCTCTTCGCCTTCTGGCTCACCAACTACGGCCTGGACGGCGTCGAGCTGCAGATCCAGATCGTGGCCCCGCTCGCCACCTCGCTGATCCTCTACGTCCTGATCGGGTTCGTGAAGCCCGAGGCCACACCGGAGCGCGACGCGCTGCTCGACCGACTGGACGGCGGCGACGGCGGCGACGGCTCGGTGGCCCTGCCGGCCCAGGGTTCCGGCGACCGGACGGGTCAGCCCCTCGGGTAGCGGGTCAGCCAGCCCGAGGCCAGGTCGGCGGGGCCGTGCAGGGCCGCCCCCTGGGTCATCTCCATCGCGAAGTCGTCCGCGAGCGCCAGGACCGTCGCACGGCCCTCCAGTTCGGCCAGCCAGGCCGGCGGGAGGGCCGTCTCGCCGTGCAGGGCGCCGAGCAGCGCCCCGGTGAGGCTGCCGGTCGCCGCCGACGGGCCGTCGTGGTTGACCGCGAGCCGCAGCCCGTGCCGGACGTCCTCGCCCACCAGCGCGCAGTACACGGCGGCGGCGAGCTGTCCCTCGGCCCGGTCCTCGGCCGCCCCGAGCGCGGTCACCCGCCCGTCGTCCGGCGCCCCTTGCCGTACGGCGCCGAGCGCGGCCTCCAGGGCCTCGGTCACCCGCTGGTGGCCGGGGCGCGCGGCGAGCTGGGCGAGCGCGGTGGCGACGGCCGCGTCGACGCTGCCGCCCCGGGCCAGGCCGTGCACGACCACGGCGAAGGCGCCGGCCGAGAGGTACGCGGCGGGGTCGCCGTGCGTCTGGGCGGCGCACTCCACCGCCAACTGGCACACCAGCTGCGGCTCCCAGCCGACGAGCAGCCCGAAGGGCGCCGAGCGGACCACGGCGCCGCTGTCGGCGGCCTGCGGGTTCTTGGGCCGGTCCAGGGTGCCGAGCCGCCCGTCGCCGAGGCCGGTGAGGCAGGCCCGGGCCGGGTCCCGGCGGGCGTACAGCCACTCCTCGCGGGCCAGCCAGCCGAGGTCGGTGCGCCGCTCGTCGGGGCCCCAGTCGCGCTGGGTGGCGGCCCAGCGCAGATGGGCCTGGTGCACGTCGGTGGGCGGGTGCCAGTGGCCGGTGTCGCGGCGGACCTGGGCGCGGATCAGGCCGTCCACGGTGAACAGGGACATCTGGGTGGCGGCGGTGACGGCGCCGCGCCGCCCGTAGGCGGGGGCGAGCTCGGTCAGGCCCTCGGGCCCGTGCGCGGTGCGCAGCTCCGCGAGGGTGCGGGCGGCGGCCCCGGCGCCGAGGGCGTCGCCGACCGCGCCGCCGAGCAGGCAGCCGCGGACCCGCGAGCGGAAGTCCTGCTGTTCGGTGCGGCCCCACACGGCCGCGGCTGTGGTGGTCACGACGTGCCCTCCCCCGGTACACCGGTCCGCTCAGCACTGTAATAGACCGGATGCGCTCGTTCGGGAGCCGGAACGTTATGTGTTCCGTCACCCTTCAGGCCGTTTTTGACCAGATTTCCGCCTTACTGTGATCCCTCACTCCGGGGGCAGCAGCGGCAGCAACTCCGGCAGGTGCCCGTCGGAGGCGCGGGCCGCCGCCTGCCGCTCCTCGGACACCTCGCCGTACAGCGTCGTGCGCGGCCGGGAGGGGCGGCCGGCCGCCTCGGCGATGGCCTCCAGGTCGCGGATCGAGCGGTACGAGCCGTAACGGGAGCCCGCCATCCGGGAGATGGTCTCCTCCATCAGCGTGCCGCCGAGGTCGTTGGCGCCGGAGCGCAGCATCGCGGCGGCGCCCTCCGTGCCCAGCTTCACCCAACTGGTCTGGATGTTGGGGATGTACGGGTGGAGCAGCAGCCGGGCCATGGCGGTGACGGCGCGGTTGTCGCGGGTGGTCGGGCCGGGGCGGGCGATGCCGGCGAGGTAGACGGGCGCGTTGGTGTGGATGAAGGGCAGGGTCACGAACTCGGTGAAGCCACCGGTGCGTTGCTGGATGCCGGCCAGGGTGCGCAGATGCCCCAGCCAGTGCCGGGGCTGGTCCACGTGCCCGTACATCATGGTCGAGGAGGAGCGGATGCCCAGCTCGTGGGCGGTGGTGACCACCTCGATCCAGGTGGCGGTGGGCAGCTTGCCCTTGGTGAGCACCCAGCGGACCTCGTCGTCGAGGATCTCGGCGGCGGTGCCGGGGATGGAGTCGAGCCCGGCCTCCTTGGCGGCGGTCAGCCACTCGCGGATCGACAGGCCGGTGCGGGCGGCGCCGTTGACGACCTCCATGGGCGAGAAGGCGTGCACGTGCATGCCGGGCACGCGTTCCTTCACGGCCTTCGCGATGTCGAAGTAGGCGGTGCCGGGCAGATCGGGGTGGATGCCGCCCTGCATGCAGACCTCGACGGCGCCGACCTCCCAGGCCTGGGCGGCCCGGTCGGCGACCTGGTCGAGGGAGAGGGTGTAGGCGTCGGCGTCGGTGCGGCGCTGGGCGAAGGCGCAGAAGCGGCAGCCGGTGTAGCAGACGTTGGTGAAGTTGATGTTCCGCGTGACGATGTACGTCACGTCGTCGCCGACGGCGGACTCGCGGACGGCGTCGGCGACCGCGCACAGGGCGTCGAGGGCCGGGCCGTCGGCGTGGAGGAGGGCGAGGGCCTGCGGGTCGGTGAGCCGGGTCGGGTCGTCGGCGGCCGTGCTCAGGGCCTCCCGCAGGTCGGCGTCGATCCGCTCGGGCGCGCGCCGGTCCGGCACCAGGCCGGGCGCGGCGGCCTCGCGCAGCGCCTCCCAGTCCCCGTACACCTCGTCGAAGTCGGCGCGGCGGTCACCGGTGCGGCCCTCGGTGTCGATGGTGCGGTGCAGGTCGGTGCGGCCGGTTCCGTCGCCGGCCCGGAACGCCTCGTCGGGCTCCTGCCAGGGCAGGCCGCGGACGGGCGCGTCGGGGTTGGCGAGGCCGGTCCCGGCGTCGGCGAGCGCGCGGACGTGCGGAACGATCCGGGGGTCGAGCCACGGCTCGCCGCGGCGTACGAACTCGGGGTAGACGCAGAGGCGTTCGCGCAGCTCGAAGCCGGCGGCGCGGGAGCGCTCGGCGAGCTCGTCGATCCGGGGCCAGGGGCGTTCGGGGTTGACGTGGTCGATGGTGAGCGGGGAGACCCCGCCCCAGTCGTCGATGCCGGCGGCGATCAGGCGCTCGTACTCGGCGTCGACGAGGTTCGGCGGGGCCTGGAGGCAGGCGGCGGGGCCCATGATGAGGCGGGCCACGGCCACGGTGGCGACCAGGTCGTCGAGTTCGGCGTCCGGCATGCCGCGCATCGCCGTGTCCGGCTTGGCGCGGAAGTTCTGGATGATCAGCTCCTGGATGCCGTGATAGGCACGGGCGATCCGGCGCAGCGCGAACAGCGACTCGGCGCGCTCCTCCGGCGTCTCGCCGATGCCGAGCAGCAGGCCGGAGGTGAAGGGGACGGAGGAGCGGCCGGCGTCCTCCAGGACCCGCAGCCGGACGGCGGGCTCCTTGTCCGGCGAGCCGTGGTGCGGGCCGCCGGGCTCGGACCACAGCCGGGTCGCGGTGGTCTCCAGCATCATCCCCATCGAGGGCGCGACGGGCTTGAGCCGCTGGAGGTCGGTCCAGGAGAGCACCCCGGGGTTGAGGTGCGGGAGGAGCCCGGTCTCCTCCAGGATCCGGATCGACATGGCCCGTACGTACGCGATGGTGTCGTCGTACCCGTGCGCGTCCAGCCACTCGCGGGCCTCGGGCCAGCGGTCCTCGGGCTTGTCGCCGAGGGTGATGAGGGCTTCCTTGCAGCCGAGTTCGGCGCCGCGGCGGGCGATGTCCAGGACCTCGTCCGGGCTCATGAACATGCCGTGCCCGGCCCGGCGCAGCTTCCCGGGCACGGTCACGAAGGTGCAGTAGTGGCACGTGTCCCGGCACAGCCGGGTGAGCGGTATGAAGACGCTCTTCGAGTACGTGATGACCCCCGGCCGCCCGGCGGCCGCGAGCCCCGCGTCCCGCACCCGCCCGGCCGTCCCGACCAGATCCGCCAGGTCCGCCCCCCGTGCCCTGAGCAGCACGGCCGCCTCCCCCACATCGAGCGCGACCCCGTCCCGGGCCCGCTTCAGGGCCCTGCGCATGGCGTTCTCGGTGGGACGGGCGTCGTGGGCGTCGCGTGCTGCCTGGTGATCCGTCATGGACCGAGCATACGAGCGGGCGCCTCAGAGGTACCGCGCGTATGCGTCAAGGACGTCGAGCACCTCCTTCTCACCGCCGGGCGGCAGCTGGAGCACCACCTCCGGGCAGCCCAGGTCCTCGTAGTGGGTGAGCTTGCCGGGGTTCGGGTGGACGGCGTAGGGGACGACCTGGAGGGACTCCGCGGGGCGGCCGGCCGCCTCCCAGGCCTCGCGGAGGAGGGGGAGGCTGGTGGAGAGGCCGCGGCCGCCGATGGGCATCCAGCCGTCGGCGTAGTCGGTGACGTGCGAGAAGAGCCCGGGGCCGGCCGCGCCGCCGACCAGGGTGCGCGGGGCGCCGGCGAGCGGCTTGGGCCAGGCCTCGGAGGCGCTGACGGAGCGGCCGAAGGCGCCCTCGTACGCGGTGGGTTCGGCGGCCCACAGGGCGCGCATCAGGTGCACGGCGTCCCGGGTGCGCTCGCGGCGGGTCGGCCAGTCGACGCCGTGGTCGGCGGCCTCCTCGCGGTTCCAGCCGAAGCCGACGCCGAGGGTGAAGCGGCCTCCGGAGAGGTGGTCGAGGGTCGCGATCGTCTTGGCGAGGGCGATCGGGTCGTGCTCGGCGACCAGCGTGATGCCGGTGCCCAGGAGCAGGCCCTCGGTGACGGCGGCGGCCTGGCCGAGCGCCACGAAGGGGTCGAGGGTGCGGGCGTACTCGCGGGGCAGCGCACCGCCCGCCGGGTAGTCGGACTCCCGGGAGACGGGGATGTGGGTGTGCTCGGGGAGGTAGAGCCCGGCGAAGCCGCGCTCTTCGAGGGCGCGGGCGAGGCGCACGGGGGAGATGGTCTCGTCGGTCAGGAAGATCGTGGTCGAGATCCGCATGGGGGCACGGTAGGGGGTGGGGCGTGGAATTCCGAGGGGTGTGCGGTACGCACGGCCGGATTCCGCGCCGGAGGTGCCTCTCGCGTTGTTCCGCCGTTCACGCGGGCGCGCCACAGTCATGGGCATGACGGATACGACTCGACGCGCGCTCCTCATGACGGGCGCGGCGACCGCGTTTACGTTGGGCACCGTGAGCTTCGCGCATGCTGCCGACCCCGCGGCTGACGGCGTCCTCAGCCGCACCGTGCGCGGCACCCTGCCGCCCGGCTCCCCCGACTTCGTGTACCTGCCGGTGGAGCTGCCGCACGGGGTGCGCGAGCTGCACGTCGCCTACGCCTACGAGCGGCCCGCCGTGCCCGCCGGCACCCAGGGCAACGCCCTCGACATCGGCCTCTTCGACCAGCGCGGCACCGCCCTCGGCGGCCAGGGCTTCCGGGGCTGGTCGGGCGGCGCCCGCAGGGAGTTCTTCGTCCGCACCGACGACGCCACGCCCGGGTACGTGGCGGGGCCGCTGCGGGCCGGGACCTGGTACGTGGCGCTCGGCCCGTACACGGTGGCGCCGCAGGGACTCGCGTACACGGTGACGATCACCCTCCGCCTCGGGCCGTCCGCACCCGCCGTACGCCCGGCGTACCCGCCGGAGCGGGCCCGGGGCCGGGGCCGGGCCTGGTACCGGGGCGACTGCCATCTGCACACCGTGTACTCCGACGGGCGCCGCACCCCCGCCGAGGTCGCCGCCCTCGCCCGCGCCGCCGGCCTCGACTTCGTCACCGGCACCGAGCACAACACCCACGCCGGGCACGGCGCCTGGGCCGAGCACGCCGGCGACGACCTGCTGATCCTGCTCGGCGAGGAGGTCACCACCCGCAACGGCCACGTGCTCGCCCTCGGCACCGCCCCCGGCACCTTCGTCGACTGGCGCTACCGGGCCCGGGAGAACCGCTTCGGCCGCTTCGCCCGCGAGATCCGCCGGTCGGGCGGCCTCGTCGTGCCCGCGCACCCGCAGGCCACCTGCATCGGCTGCGCCTGGAAGTTCGGCTTCGGCGACGCGGACGCGGTCGAGGTGTGGAACGGCCCCTACACGCCGGACGACGAGGTGGCCCTCGCGGGCTGGGACGGGGCCCTCGTCCGGGGGCGCTGGACGCCGGCGATGGGCAACAGCGACGCGCACCGGGACCCCGACCGGGTCGGGACGCCGCAGACGGTGGTGCTCGCGGACGAGCTGAGCCGGGAGGCGGTTCTCGACGGGCTGCGGGCCGGGCGCTCGTACGTCGCCGAGTCGTCCGCGGTCTCCGTGGACTTCACGCTCACCGACACCCGCGGGCGCACCGCCGGCCTCGGCGAACGCCTCACCGTCCCGGCGGACGAGCCGGTCACCGCCCGCCTCCGTGTCACCGGCGCGCCCGCCGGCGGCACCCTCCGCCTGGTCACCGACCAGGGCCTGCTGCACACCGCGCAGGGCGTGGACTCGGTCGAGTGGACGACGACGGCCGCGTACGCGACCTATGTACGGGCGGAGGTCCGCCACCCGGTCACGGCCCCGCCGCTCCCGGGCGCGCTCGCGGCCTTCACCAACCCGGTGTTCCTCTCCGTCGCGGAAGGGCTCACACCTGGTACTCGGTGAGATCGATGGCGTGGACCCGCAGCGGGTACCCGTACACCGGGTGGACGGTCTCCCGCTCCGGGGCCATGCCGAGCTTGCGCATCACGTTCTCCGAGGCGGTGTTCCCGACCCGGGCGATGCTGATCACCCGGTCGAGCCCGCGGTCCTGCAGCCCGAACTCCAGGGCCGCGTGCGCCGCCTCGGAGGCGTACCCCTGCCCCCAGTAGGGCCGCCCGAGCCGCCAGCCGATCTCGACGGCGGGCAGCACCTCGGGCAGGAAGTCCGGCACGGAGAGTCCGGTGAAGCCGATCAGCTCCCCGGACCCGAGCAGCTCGACCGCGAAGAGTCCGAAACCCTCCTCGTCCCACTCCTCCTCGGCCCGCTCGATCCCCTCGGCGGTCTGCTCCAGGTCGCGTACGGCCCCGTCGCCGATCCAGCGCATCACCTCGGGGTCGGCGTTGATCTCGGCCATCGGCACGAGGTCGTCGTCGCTCCAGCGACGCAGCAGCAGGCGGGGGGTGAGGATCTCGGTCATGCCCCCATCATCCCGTGGCGCGCTGGTGCGCGGCCAGGTCGCCGTAACCGCCCCGCTCCCACACCCGCTCCCGGAAGGCCTGGAGCGTGAGCGGCCGGACGTCCTCGCCGGGGACGTCCCGCAGGTGGACGGTGCCGCAGCGGTGGCAGTACCAGCCGTGCGACCACAGCTCCTCGGCCCGGTGGCGGCCGCGGGTCTGCCGGACGAACGCCGCCCGGCGCCTGACCAGGACGCCGGTCACGAGGAGGGCGACGCACAGGGCGAGGCCCGAGACCCATCCCAGGAACGCGAGATCGGGATCGGGGCCGAGAGCGGGCGGCGGCCCCCCGAAGTACCCGTACGCCCCGTCGGGCACCTCCTCGAACGCCCGCCCAGCGAACACCCAGCCCAGGAAGGTGCCGACGGCGACCAGGCCGGCGAACACGCCGAGGCAGCCGAGTCCGTACGTCGGCGCCTTCGGCATCGGCGCCAGCGCCTGCGACAGCGCGGTCGTCACCCGCCGGGTCACCGTCCGCATGTCCCCGTCGCTGTCCCGCTCGCGGCTGGTGACCGCGTCCCGGCCGGCCAGGTACACGGCGGGCACGGCCTGCACCAGGTCGTCCCGCCCGCAGCCCGGGCAGGTGTGGCCCGTCATATTCATGTGTCCCCCCGTCATCGGTCTGCGTACGGTAACGCGCATGTTGACGCGCCTTGAGACCTATTACGATTCCGTGCCCCGGTCCGCCGCCCGCGCCGAGGACTTCGGGCCGCTCACCCTCTTCGTACGGGAGGGGGCGGGCTGGCCGTACTACGCGCGGCCCGCGCTCGGGCACGCCGGGGCCGGGGAGGTTCCGGTCGAGGCGGTGGAGAAGGTGCGGGCGCGGCAGCGGGAGCTGGGGGTGCCGGAGGCGTTCGAGTGGGTCGCGGAGACGACGCCGGGGCTGCGGGCGGCGGTCGAGGCGGGCGGGCTCGTGGTGCACGAGCACCCGCTGATGGTCCTGTCGGCGGACGCGGAGGAGCTCCCGGCCCCGCCGGAGGACGTCACCGTCCGTATGGTCGGCGCGGACGACCCGGGCCTGGCGAGCGCGGCCGCCGCCCCGTACGCCGCCTTCGGCGTCGCCCCCGCGCGCGGCGCGGCCGACCAGGTCGCGGCCCGTCTCACGGCGGGCCTCACCCGCCTCGCGGCCGCCTTCGACTCCACCGGCACCGCCCTCGCGGCGGGCCAGCACCAGCCCGTCGGCCCGGTCACCGAGGTCGTCGGCGTGGGAACCGTCCCCGCGGCCCGCCGCCGGGGCCTCGGCCTCGCGGTCACCGCCACCCTCGTCGCCGACGCCCGCGCGCTGGGCACCGAGACGGTCTTCCTGTCCGCCACGGACGAGACGGTGGCCCGCCTCTACGCCCGGCTGGGCTTCCGCACGGTGGGCACGGCGCTGATCGCGGAACCTGCGGAGCAGGCCGGGTAGCTCACACGGCGAGCGTCAGCCCGCGGCGGGCCGCTCACCGTCCCCCGCATCCGCCTCCGCGAAGACCTCGTCGAGCACCGCGCGCCCACACCTGGATCGTGGCCGGGTGCAGCGACCAGTTCTTCTTCTCGTCGTACGGGGAGGACATGGGCGCATCGTAGGAGGGACGGGCGTAACCCCGGCCGCCCGGGCGGCGTTCACGCGGCATGAAGAAGATCCTCACCGCCTTCGCCCTGACCTCCTTCGCCGTGACCGGAGCCGTGGCCGGTGGCCTCGCCGCCGCCGGGACGGCCGCCGCCGACACCGGAGGCGCCAACCTGCCCTCCGTGGTGCCGCTGAGCGGGGTCCTGATGCCCCAGGCCAAGCCGGCCTCCGCCGAGCAGATGCCCGGCGCCAACAAGCTGGTCGAGGGGCTGCTCCCCGGGCAGTGACCCCGGGCGAGCGGCAGAACGACGAAGGTGGCGGGACCCCCCACGGGCCCGCCACCTTCGTCGCTTCCGTCACCGGACGGCCGAGGAGTCCATCAGTCCTCGACGACCAGCGACGGCGTCTCCTTGGTGAGTACCTCGCCCCGGAAGAACGCGGGGCTCTTGGCGCGCATCACCAGCATGATCACCAGGCCGAGCAGCAGCAGCCCGACGCCGATCACGAACACCGACCCGACGCCGAAGACCGCGGAGCCGGAGCCGTACGCCGGGTCCCACATGTCGTACAGCGTCTTGCCGAAGACCGCCGACAGGAGCACTCCGCCGAGCAGCGGGAAGAGGCCCTTGAAGACCAGGTCGCGGAAGGACGAGGTCAGCTCGCGGCGGAAGTACCAGGCGCAGGCGAAGGCGGTCAGCGCGTAGTAGAAGCAGATCATCAGGCCGAGCGCGTAGATCGTGTCGACCAGGACGTGCTCGCTGACCAGGGTCATCACCGTGTAGAAGACGCCGGTGGCGACGCCGGCCACGATCGTGGCCTTGCCGGGGGTCTTGAAGCGCGGGTGGACCTTGGCGTACGAGGCGGGCAGGGCCTCGTAGGCGGACATGGCCAGGACCGTGCGGGCCACCGGGATGAAGGTGGTCTGGAGGCTGGCGGCGGCCGAGGCGAGCACCGCGAGGAAGAGCAGGATGCCGAGGGCGGGGCCCATGACCGGGCCGGCCAGGGCGGCGAAGACGTTGTCGGAGGTCTCCGGGTTGGCCAGGCCGAGGCCCTGGTCGCCGGAGCCGACCACCATCTGGGCGGCGATGCCGGTGGCGAGGTAGGAGCCGACCAGGACGACCATGGCGATGAGCGCGGCGCGGCCGGGGGTCTTCTCGGCGCCGACGGTCTCCTCGTTGGCGGTCAGGCAGGTGTCCCAGCCCCAGTACATGAAGATCGACAGCGAGAGTCCGGCGGTGAACGCTCCGAAGGACTGCACCGCGAAGGGGTTCATCCAGGACCAGGAGAAGTCGACCGAGGTCTCGAAGGAGCCGGCCTTCGACAGGGCCATGCCGACGAAGACGGCGAGGACGACGAGCTGGAGGCCGACGAGGGTGTACTGCACGCCCTTGGTGGCGGTCATGCCGCGGTAGCTGATCGCGGTCGCGGCGGCGATCAGGGCGAGGCAGGTGAGGATGTGGACGGCCTTGTTGCCGTCCAGGGCGCCGATCGAGGGGTTGCCCGTGATCTCCCCGGCGAGCAGCCAGAAGTACGAGGTGGCGACGCCGGCCAGGTTGGAGAGCACGATGATCGTGGCGATCACCAGGCCCCAGCCGCACATCCAGCCGAGCTTGGGGCCGAAGGCCTTCACCGTCCAGGTGAAGGAGGTGCCGCAGTCCGGCATGACCTTGTTGAGCTCGCGGTACGCGAATGCGACGAGCAGCATCGGCAGGAAGCCCGCGAGGAAGACGGCGGGCATCTGGAGGCCGACCTCGCCGGCGGTGGAGCCGAGCGTCGAGGTCAGGCAGTAGACGGGGGCGACGGTGGAGACGCCGATGACGGCGCTGCCGAGGAGGCCGACGGAGTTGCCGCCGAGTCCCTTGCTGCGCACGCCATCGGTGCCGCCCCGCGCCGGGACGCCCCGTACCGTGTCTCCGGCCAGGGGCCGCACATCCACCTGAGTCATGAACAGGACGTTAAGTGCTGCGCTTTCCACATCCGGAAGATCGAAATCCGCTCACCTGAGCGATCACGGCCTTGCATTGAGCGGGTCGAATCGGGCGCTCACCAGAGATTGAAAGATCGACTGACAGGGTGGACCAGCCAAGCATCCGGGCCGGAACCAGGTGTCCGATATACGGAAACCGCAGCCGCGCCCGGATTCGCCCGTTTCCGACTTTCCCTGTGACGTGCGTCACCCCGGCCAGACCACCGCCTGCAGCTCGCTGTACGCGTGCAGCGCGAACGAGCCGACGTCCCGCCCCACACCGCTCTTCTTGAAGCCGCCGAAGGGCGCCTCCATGTTCCGGCCGATGGTGTTCACACCGACCCCGCCGGCCCGCAGCCGGGCCGCGACCCGGAAGGCGCGGGCCACGTCGCCGGACCACACGTAGTCGATCAGCCCGTAGTCGCTGTCGTTCGCGAGTGTGATGCCCTCCTCCTCGTCGTCGAAGGGCACCACGACCACCACCGGGCCGAAGATCTCCTCCCGCACCACCCGCATCTCGTTGGTGCAGTCGGCGAGCAGCGTCGGCGCCACGTAGAAGCCCCGGTCGAGCCCCGGGCCGTCCGGGCGCTCGCCGCCCGTCACGACCCGCGCGCCCTCCTTCCGGCCGAGCTCCACGTACGCCTCGATCCGGTCGCGGTGGGCCGCCGAGATCACCGGGCCGACCACCGTGCCGCGCTCCGCCGGGTCGCCCACCTTCAGATACCCGGCGTACGCGGCCAGCTTCCCGACCAGTCGCTCGTAGATCCCGCGTTGGGCGAGCACCCGGGTCGGGGCCGTGCAGATCTGCCCGCTGTAGAAGGAGAAGGTCGTGCCGATGCCCGTCACGGCCGCGTCCAGGTCGGCGTCGTCGAAGACAAGCGCCGCGCCCTTGCCGCCCAGCTCCATCAGCTGCCGCTTCAGGCCGCGGCCGCAGACCTCGCCGATGGCCTGGCCCACGGCCGTGGAGCCGGTGAACGAGACCATGTCGACGGCCGGCGAGTCCACGGCCGCCTCGCCCACGGCGGGCGCCGAGCCGGTGACCAGGTTGACCACCCCGGCCGGCACCCCCGCCTCCGCCAGGGCCCGGACCATCGCGAACACCGACAGCGGGTCCTGCGGGGCGGGCTTCACCACGACCGTGTCGCCCATGGCGAGCGCCGGGGCGATCTTGCCGGCCGGGTTGGCCCAGGGGTTGTTGTACGAGGTGATGCAGGTGACGACGCCGACCGGGCGCCGTACCGCCACCGCCCCGAACACCCCGGCCTTCCCCATCGGCCCGGCCTCGTTGATCTGCGGCGGCAGCGCCTGCTCGACCGGCTCCAGGGCGCCCCGCGCGTACCGCCGGAAGCGGGAGGCGCCGACCGCGACCTGCATGCCGCGGGCCGTCGCCGTGGTGGCGCCGGTCTCCGCACGGGCCAGCTCGGTGTGCGCCGCGGCGTCCCGGGCCATCAGGTCGGCGGCCCGGTCGAGGATCGCGGCCCGCTCCTGCGGCCTCGTACGGGACCAGGAGGCGAAGGCGGCACGGGCGGCCTCGGCGGCCTCGTACACCTGGGCCCGGGAGGCCTCGGGGGCGTGCCCCACGAGCTCCTCGGTGGCGGGGTTGATCACCGGGTAGTGCCCGCCGTCGGGCTCGACCCACTCCCCGCCGATGTACAGCCGCTCGGTGATCTCGTGTGTCATCGGGTGCTCACCGTCCTCGTGTCCCGGCCCGAGCGCAGCACTCGCCCGGGGATCGCGCCCGTGACCTCGTCGTCGCGGATCGTCTCCACGCCGTTGACCCGTACGGACACGATGCCGACGGCCCGCGAGTCCAGGCGCGGACTGGCGCCGGGCAGGTCGTGCACGAGGGTCGCCGGGCCCGCGTCGATCCGCTCGGGGTCGAAGAGCACCAGGTCGGCGTGGTGCCCCTCGGCGATCCGGCCCCGCTCGCGCAGCCCGAAGAGCCGGGCCGGGTCGTCGCTGAGCATCCGCACGGCCTGCTCCAGGGGCACCAGCCCGCGGCCGCGCAGACAGTCGCCGAGGAAGCGGGTGGTGTACGGGGCGCCGCACATCCGGTCCAGATGGGCGCCCGCGTCGGAGCCGCCGAGCAGGACGTCCTCGTGCTGCCAGGTCTCGGCGCGCAGCGCCCAGGACGCCGGGTCGTTGTCGGTGGGCATCGGCCACAGCACGGTGCGCAGGTCGTCGTTGGCGCAGATCTCGACGAGCGCCTGGAAGGCGTCCTGGCCGCGCTCGGCGGCGATGTCCCTGACGACCCGGCCGGTCAGGCCCTCGTTCTCGCGGCTGTAGGTGTCGCCGATGACGTACCGGCCGAAGTGCGCGAGCCGCCGGAAGACACCGGCCTCCTTGGAGTCCGCGCGGCGCAGCATCTCGGCGCGGACGTCGGGGTCGCGGAGCCTCGCGATCCGCTCGGGGACGGGGAGGGAGAGGATCTCCCCCCAGCCCGGGATGAGGTTGAGGGCGCAGAAGGTGCCGAGCGACATGTTCATGGGGGTGAGGATCGGCATGGTGAGCGCGACGATCCGGCCGCCGGACTTGCGGGCCCGCTCGGAGGCGAGCAGCTGGCGCGGGACGCGTTCGGGGACGGTGGCGTCGATGGTGAGGACGTTCCAGTTGAGGGGCCGCCCGGCGACGGCGCTCATCTCGACGAAGAGCTCGATCTCGGCGTCGGAGAACTGGTCCAGGCAGCCGGCGACGATGGCCTCCAGCTGCGTGCCCTCGTGCTCGCCGACCGCCTGCGACAGGGCGAGCAGTTCGGCGGGGCGGGCGTGCCGGGAGGCGACGGGGGCGCCGTCGCCGTCGGAGTGGGTGGACGACTGGGTGGTGGACAGGCCCCAGGCGCCGGCCGCCATGGCCTCCTTGAGGAGTCCCACCATGCGCGCGAGCTGCTCGGGCGTGGGCTGCCCGCCGACGGCGTCCGCGCCCATCACGTACCGGCGCAGGGCGCAGTGGCCGACCATGAACCCGGCGTTGACCGCGATCCGGCCCTCCAGGGCGTCCAGATACTGCGCGAAGGACGACCAGCCCCAGTCGACGCCCTCCTCCAGGGCCTTGAGGGCCATGCCCTCGACCTTGGACATCATCCGGCGCGTGTAGTCGGCGTCCTCGGGCCGGTCCGGGTGGAGCGGGGCGAGGGTGAAGCCGCAGTTGCCGCCCGCGACGGTGGTGACGCCGTGGTTCATGGACGGGGTGGCGTACGGGTCCCAGAACAGCTGGGCGTCGTAGTGGGTGTGCGGGTCGACGAAGCCGGGGGCGAGGACGAGGCCCGTGGCGTCCTCGGTGGTGGCCGCCGTCTCCCCGGGCCCGGGGAGGACGATCCGGCCGTCGCGTATGCCGACGTCGGCGACGCGGGCGGGGGCGCCGGTGCCGTCCACGACGGTGGCGCCCTTGATGAGGTGGTCGAGCATGGCGATCCGTGACCTTTCTGCGCGTGGACGCGGGTGCGCCCCGGACCGGGGCCGCCGCGGGGGCCTCAGGCCGGGGCCGTGCGGGCGGCGGTCCGGGAAGGCGCCGCCCGCGCTCGGGTCCGCTACTGTCCGGCCGCCTGCCGGAAGCGGGTCGTGCGGTGGACCGGGTCCGTGTCGATCTCCGGGATCACGTGCTCGCCGATCAGCTTGATCGTGTTCATCGTGTCCTCGTAGGAGATGCCGATCGGCAGGCCGAAGGACAGCTGGTCGGCGCCCGCCTGCTCCCAGCGCCTGCACTGGGCGAGGACCTCCGAGGGGTCGCCGCAGATCATCAGCTCCTCGGCGATGAGGAGTTCGATGATCTCGGCGGAGTACTCCGGCAGGAGCTCCGGCCACTCGGGGACGCCCTCCGGCCGCGGGAAGGTGTCGTGGTAGCGGAAGAGCAGCGACTGGAGGTAGTTGAGGCCGCCGCCGACGGCGATCTCGACGGCCTTGTCGTGGGTCTCGGCGCAGATCGCGGTCGAGGTGACCATGACGTTGTCGTTGACGAAGTCGCCGACCGCCTTGGCCTCCTTGATCGCGTTCTTGTAGGACTCGACGACCCACTCCATGTCGGAGACCTTCTGCACGCTGAAGCCGAGCACGCCGAGCCCCTTCTTCCCGGCCATCGCGTACGAGGCGGGCGAGCCGGCCGCGTACCACATGGCGGGGTGGGACTTCCCGTACGGCTTGGGCAGCACCTTGCGGGGCGGGAGCGACCAGTGCTTGCCCTGGAACCCCTCGTACTCCTCCTGGAGCCACATCTTGGGGAACTCGGCGATGGTCTCCTCCCAGATCTCCTTGGTGTGGTTCATGTCCGTGATGCCCGGGAAGAAGCCGAGGATCTCGTGGGAGCCGGCGCCGCGGCCGGAGCCGAACTCGAAGCGGCCGCCGGAGAGGTGGTCGAGCATGGCGACCTTCTCGGCGACCTTCACCGGGTGGTTGACCTGGGCGAGCGGGTTGAAGATGCCGGAGCCGAGGTGGATGCGCTCGGTGGCGTGGGCGAGGTAGCCGAGGTAGACGTCGTTGGCGGAGAGGTGGGAGTACTCCTCCAGGAAGTGGTGCTCGGAGGCCCAGGCGTACTTGAAGTCCGACCGGTCGGCCTGGATGACGTACTCGGTCTCCTCCATGAGCGCCTTGTGCTCGGCCTCGGGATCGGTCTCGGCCCGCTTGCCGACGTATCCCTGTACGAAGATCCCGAATTCCAAGGAAGTTCACCACCCTTGTGAGTTTCTGACGTTCCGTCAGATTCTTTGATGCACCCGGCCCTGTCAATACCTGACGATGCGTCAGGTCCCACCTAGAAGAGCTTCACGCCCGCCAGCCAGCCGCCGTCGATGACGAACGGCTGACCCGTGATGTACGAGGAGTCCCCGGCCGTCAGGAAGAGCGCGAGGGCCGCCACCTCCTCCGGGCGCCCGATCCGGCCCAGTGGCACCAGGTCGCGGTAGAGCTCGGCGGTGGCCGCCGGGTCGACGCCCTCCGGGTTGCTCATCGCGGTGTCGATCGCGCCCGGGCAGACCGCGTTGACCCGGATGCCCTTCGGCGCCAGCTCAAGGGCCGCGACCCGGGTCAGGCCGAGCACCGCGTGCTTGGTCGCCGCGTACGCCCCGACCCCCGCCATGCCCGTCACACCCGTGTACGAGGCGGTGTTGACGATCGTGCCGCCGCCGGCCGCCTCGATCTCGGGCGCGACCGTACGGATCCCCAGGAAGCAGCCCACCTGGTTGACCTGGACGAGGGCCTGGAACTCCTCCAGGGGCGTGGACACCAGCTCGTTGAAGCGCAGGATGCCCGCGTTGTTCACCAGGCCGTCGACCCGCCCGAAGCGGTCCTTGGCCGCGGCGACGGCCGCCGCCCAGTCCGCCTCGCTCGTCACGTCCAGGTGGACGTACGCCGCCCGCTCCTCCCCCAGCTCCTTGGCCAGCGCCTCGCCCGGGGCGTCCAGGACGTCGCCGAGCACCACCTTCGCGCCCTCGGCGGCGAAGAGCCGCGCCTCCTGCTCGCCCTGCCCGCGCGCGGCGCCCGTGATGACGACGACGCGTCCGTCCAGCTTGCCCATGCAGTGGTCCTCCTAGAGGTGGGGGGCGACCTCGGTCGCGAACGCGGCCATCTGGTCGGTGAGTTCGGTGCGGCTCCGGGAGCGGAACCGGACCTGGATCTGCTGCACGCCCATCGCGCCGTAGGCGCGCAGCGACTCGGCGAGGGCCTGCGGCTTGCCGGTGAGGGCGCGCCGGCCGGTGTCCCAGCCGGGCTCGCCGACGTACAGCGCCTCGGTGATCGCGCCGACGGTGATCGGGGCCTCGATCCCGGCCTCGGCGCGCAGCCGCCGCAGCTTCGCGATCTGCTCGGCGAGCCGGTCGCGGGGGTCGCCCTGCGGCAGCCAGCCGTCACCCCTGAGCGCGGCCCGGCGCACGGCGGCGGGCGAGGAGCCGCCCACCCAGACGGGCACCCGGTCCTGGGCGGGCCGGGGCCGCTGGCCGAGGTCCCGGAAGGCGAAGCGCCGCCCCGCGTGCTCCGGGTACTCCTCGGGCCCGAGCGCGGCCCGCAGCGCGTCGATCGTCTCGTCGAGCACCCCGCCGCGCCCGGCGAAGTCCGCCCCGACCGCCTCGAACTCCTCCTGGACGTGCCCGGCCCCGACCCCGAGGACGAGCCGCCCGCCGGAGAGGTGGTCCAGGGTCGCGTACGCCTTGGCCGTGACCAGCGGATGGCGCAGCCCCACGACGGCGACGTGGGACAGCAGCCGGACCCGCTCGGTGGCGGCGGCGAGGTAGGCGAGCGTGGCCACCGGGTCGTACCAGACGGTGCTCATCGCCGCGGCGAGCCGGCGCGGGATGGCGACGTGGTCGCAGCAGGCGATGTAGTCGAAGCCGTGGGCGTCGGCGGCCCGGGCGACGGCGACCAGGTCGTCGGGCCCGGCGGCGACCTCCCAGGGTTCGGCGTAGAGGGTGCTCTGGGACTGGACGGGCAGCTGGATCCCGTAGACGACCATGGGACTCCCCTCTCACGATCTGACGATCCGTCAGTTCTGTTCGGGGAGCAATGCTGTCCGCTGACGCTCCATCAGACAAGGGGTCGGGTCCGGTCGCGTGTCCGGCCGGTCCGGCCGCGCGACCCGGGTCAGGGCCGCCAGAGGCCCTCGGGAGTCAGGCCGAGGAGTTCGATCGCGTTGCCGCGCACGATCCGCTCCACGACGTCCGGTGCCAGGTGGGCCGTCTGGGCCTCGCCGACCTCCCTCGACCTGGGCCAGGTGGAGTCCGAGTGCGGGTAGTCCGTCTCGTACAGCACGTTGCCCACGCCGATCGCGTCGAGGTTGCGCAGCCCGAAGGCGTCGTCGAAGAAGCAGCCGTAGACGTGCTCGGCGAACAGCTCCGACGGCGGGCGCAGCACCTTCTCCGCCACCCCGCCCCAGCCGCGGTTCTCCTCCCACACCACGTCCGCGCGTTCGAGGATGTACGGGATCCAGCCGATCTGGCCCTCCGCGTACATGATCCGCAGGTTCGGGAAGCGCTCGAACCTGCCGCTCATCAGCCAGTCGACCATCGAGAAGCAGCAGTTGGCGAAGGTGATGGTGGAGCCGACCGCCGGCGGCGCGTCGGCCGAGGTGGACGGCATGCGGCTGGACGAGCCGATGTGCATCGCGATGACCGTGCCGGTCTCGTCGCAGGCCCGCAGGAACGGGTCCCAGTGGTCGGTGTGCACCGAGGGCAGCCCGAGGTGCGGCGGGATCTCGGAGAAGGCCACCGCCCGGACGCCCCGCGCCGCGTTGCGCCGCACCTCGGCGGCGGCGAGCTCGGGGTCCCACAGCGGGATCAGGGTGAGCGGGATCAGCCGCCCCCGCGCCTCGGGCCCGCACCACTCCTCGACCATCCAGTCGTTGTAGGCACGGACCCCGAGGAGCCCGAGTTCACGATCGGAAGCTTCGGTGAAGGTCTGTCCACAGAAGCGGGGGAAGGTCGGGAAACAGAGCGCGGACTGGACGTGGTTGACGTCCATGTCGGCCAGGCGCTCGGGGACGCTGTACGAGCCCGGGCGCATCTGCTCGTAGGTGATGACCTCGAGCCGGATCTCGTCGCGGTCGTAGCCGACGGCGGTGTCGAGCCGGGTGAGCGGGCGGTGCAGGTCCTCGTAGACCCACCAGTCGCCGATGGGGCCTTCGTCCCCTTTGGCGCCCATCACGGGGGCGAACTTTCCGCCCAGAAAGGTCATTTCCTTCAACGGGGCGCGGACGATCCGCGGGCCGGTGTCGCGGTGACGGGACGGGAGCCGGTCCTGCCAGACGTGCGGGGGCTCCACGGTGTGGTCGTCCACCGAGATGATCTTGGGGAAGCTCTCCATGCGTTTCACGGTAGCGCCGATCTGACGATCCGTCAGTAAACTGACGAGCACGACCGGTCCGCACCGCTCCGGATCGGCCGACCCGATGCTGACGCGCGCCCTCCGGACAAGGCAGACTGTCTCGGGCGAAACCAGCGGTACGGGCAGGGGGAACTTATGGACCGTGAGAACGGGCCGCGTGTTCCGGGACAGCGGACTCCGGCACCGGGTTCGGTCGGCGCCACCGGCGACCGTGCCGACGCGGACACGGGCGTCGCCGACGCGGGTACGGGCGTCGCCGACGCCGGGTTGAGCTTCGCCGTGCTCGGGCCCGTACGGGCCGCGCGGGGCGGCGAGGCGCTGCCCACCGGGTCGCCGCAGCAGCGCGCGCTGCTCGCCGCCCTGCTGCTGCGGGACGGGCGCACCGCCACCGCCGGCGAGCTCATCGACGCCATCTGGGGCGAGGACCCGCCCTCCCAGGCGCTCGCCGCCGTCCGCACGTACGCCTCCCGGCTGCGCAAGGCCCTCGACCCGGGCGTGCTCGTCAGCGAGTCCGGCGGATACGCCATACGCACCACCGCGCTCGACCTGAGCGCCGCCCACGAGCTGGCCGCCGAGGCGGAGAAGCTGCGCGGCGGCGGACGGCGCCAGGAGGCCCGCGACCGGCTGAACGAGGCGCTCGCGCTGTGGGACGGCGAGGCGCTCGCCTCGGTGCCCGGCCCGTACGCCGAGACCCAGCGCACCCGACTCGAGGAATGGCGTCTCCAGCTCCTGGAGAGCCGGCTCGACCTCGACCTGGAGGTCGGCGCGCACGCCGAGGCCGTCTCCGAACTCACCGCGCTCACCGCCGCGCACCCGCTGCGCGAACGCCTCCGCGAGCTGCTGATGCTCGCGCTCTACCGGTCCGGCCGGCAGGCCGAGGCGCTCGCCGTCTACGCCGACACCCGGCGGCTGCTCGCCGACGAGCTGGGCGTCGATCCGACCCCCGAGCTCGCCCGCCTCCAGCAGCGGATCCTCCAGGCCGACGCCGAACTCGCCCGGCCCGTCGAGGAACCCGCCCCGGCCGCCGCGCCCGTCGCCCGCCCGGCCCAACTGCCCGCCACGGTGCCCGACTTCACCGGCCGCGCCGCCTTCGTACGGGAGCTGAGCGAGCAGCTCGCCACCGCCGAGGGCTCCGTCATGGCCGTCTCCGCCCTCGCCGGCATCGGCGGCGTCGGCAAGACCACGCTCGCCGTGCACGTGGCCCACGAGGCCCGCCCGCACTTCCCGGACGGACAGCTGTACGTCGACCTCCAGGGCGCGGGCGCGCGGGCGGCGGCGCCGGAGGCGGTGCTCGGCGCGTTCCTGCGGGCGCTCGGCACCCCGGACTCCGCGATCCCCGACTCGCTCGACGAGCGCGCCGCGCTCTACCGCTCCACGCTCGACGGGCGCCGCGTCCTGGTCCTGCTCGACAACGCCCGGGACGCCGCCCAGATCCGCCCGCTGCTCCCCGGCACGGCGGGCTGCGCGGCCCTGGTGACCAGCCGGATCCGCATGGTCGACCTGGCGGGCGCGCATCTGGTGGACCTGGACGTGATGTCCCCGGAGGAGGCGCTGCAGCTCTTCACCCGGATCGTCGGCGAGGAGCGGGTGCGGGCCGAGCGCGAGGCGGCGCTCGACGTGGTCGCGGCGTGCGGCTTCCTGCCCCTCGCCATCCGCATCGCGGCCTCCCGGCTCGCGGCCCGCCGCACCTGGACGGTGTCCGTGCTCGCCGCCAAGCTCGGCGACGAGCGGCGCCGCCTCGACGAGCTCCAGGCGGGCGACCTCGCGGTCAAGGCCACCTTCGAACTCGGCTACGGCCAGCTCGAACCGGCCCAGGCCCGCGCCTTCCGCCTCCTCGGCCTCGCCGACGGCCCGGACATCTCGCTGGCCGCCGCGGCGGCGGTCCTGGATCTCCCCGAGTGGGAGACGGAGGACCTCCTGGAGGCCCTCGTCGACACGTCCCTGGTCGAGTCGGCGGCCCCGGGCCGCTACCGCTACCACGACCTGGTGCGGCTCTACGCGCGTGCGTGCGCGGAGAGGGACGAACAGCCGCCGGCGGAACGGGAGGCGGCGCTGTCGCGGCTGCTCGACTTCTATCTGGCGACGGCGGCGCGGGTGTACGCGATCGAGCGGCCGGGCGATCGTACGGTGGACCACCTGGAGACCACCGACCGCGCCGGGCTGACCTTCGCCGACGCGAGCCAGGCCCTGGACTGGCTGCACGCCGAGGCCGAGTGCGTACTCGCCTGCGCCCAGCAGTCGCTGGGGCGGCCCTTCCTGCGCCGGGCCGTGGACCTGCTGATGTCCGCCAAGGACCTGGCCGAGTCGGGCGCCAACTCGCATCGCTACGAGACGGCCGCGAAGGCGGTCCGGGACGCCGCGCGCGGTTTCGGCGACGCCCGCTCGGAGGGGCGTGCCCGCACCACCCTCAGCCAGCTGTACAGCACCGCCGGCCGGTTCGAGGAGGCCGCCGAGGAGGCGCGGATCGCAGACGAGCTGAGCCAGGAGTCCGCGGACCCGTGGACGGTGGCGAACGCGCCGAACGAGCGGGGCATCCTCGCCCTCTACGAGAACCGGCACGCGGACGCGGAGGACCACCTCTCGAAGGCACGGGAGGCCTTCCGCGCCGATGCGAACCACCCGGGCGAGGCGAGCGCGCTGTGCAACCTCTCGCGGGTGCACCTGGCGACCGGCCGGGTGGCGGGTGCCGTGGACCTGGCGATGCAGGGCATCGCGATCTACGAGTCCGCCGACGCCGGGCTTGCACTGCGGCTCGCGAACGGGAAGTACGCCCTGGGTCTGGCGCTCACCGCCGCCGAGCAGACCGCGCGGGCGCGGGACGTGCTGACCGAGGCGCTGGCCGTGTTCCAGGAGAGCCGACAGCAGTTGTGGCACGGCATGACCCTGTTCCGGCTGGCCGAGGTCCATCTCGTCGACCGCAGGCACGCGGCGGCCGCGGCCAGCGCCGAGCAGGCCCTGTCCGTGCTCCACGGCATCGGCGGCGACTGGCGGCGGGCGAACGTCCTGACCGTCCTCGGCCGGAGTCTGGCCGGGCTCGGGCAGATCGACCGCGCGCGGGCCTGCTGGGGCGACGCCCTCGCGGTCTTCGAGCGGCTGGCCTCCCCCGAGGCCGAGGAGGTCCGGGGCCTGCTGCACCCGGCCGCTGCGGCCTGACCGGGCAGGGGCGTTCATCAATCGTTTATCGCCCCACGGCACTCTTGGAGTTGTCGATTCGTCGTGTCGGGGGGCAGACGGATCGGCGCGAGGCCCCACCGTTAAGGTGATCGGCTTTGGACGTCGTCCGCCCGGCGATTCACGGGGGAATCTCCGGGCGAGCGGCTCTTCTATCCGCCAGTCCGACAATTTCAGGAGTCGACTCCATGGCCGACAACCTCAAGCCCGCTGACTCGCACGCCACCGGCGAGGACATCACCACGCTGGACTCGCACGCCACGAGCGAGCCGATCAAGCCGCTCGACGCGAACTCCGGCATCACGACGCTGGACTCGCACGCGACCAGCGAGCCGATCAAGCCGCTGGACTCGCACGCCACCGGCGAGACGATCTGACGGCAGGCTCCTCAGCCGCACCATCACGGGGGATCGATTCCGGCGGCGCCATCGGGGGAGTCGCCGGGGCCGGGCGGGGACGTACGGAGCACGGGCTCGGGGGACGCTTCAGGGGACCGGGGGGAAACCTGGGGCTGAGTCCGCGCGGTCCGTACGGGACCCGGAGGTGGAGGGGTCGGGCGAGCCGCCCGGCCCCTCCACCGCATTTCGGCCATGGACCTGACGGATTCGGCGCGAAAGGCTCGCTCCCGCGTTCGACCTCGGGTGATGATCGAACCCGGCCGGGACGGCAGGTGGTGGGGACCGCCCGTCGGAACGGCCGGCACGCCACGCGCGCGCAAAGGGGGGAGGGCCCGGCCCGGGAGACCGGTCCGGGCCCTTGGCGTGTCGGCCGGGCGGCGGGGCGCGCGCCGTCAGCGGGCGGCGGCCCTGGCCCGGAGCTCGCCCTTCAGGACCTTGCCGCTCGCGTTCCTCGGCAGCGCCTCCACGAACTCGACGGCCCTCGGGACCTTGTAGTTCGCCATCTCGCGGCGCGACCAGGCGATGACGTCGTCGGCCGTCAGGGGCGAACCCGGGCGCCGCACCACGTACGCCCGGCCCACCTCCCCGAGCCGGGCGTCCGGGACGCCCACGACCGCGACGTCGGCGATGTCCGGGTGCAGGCCGAGGAGTTGCTCGATCTCCGCCGGATACGCGTTGAAGCCGCCCACGATGAACATGTCCTTGATCCGGTCGGTGATCCGCAGATTGCCGGACTCGTCCAGGACCCCCACGTCGCCCGTGCGCAGCCAGCCGTCCGGGTCGATCGCCGCGGCCGTCGCCTCGTCGTCCTCGAAGTACCCGGTCATGACGTTGAAGCCGCGGACCAGGACCTCGCCGGAGGGCGAGAGGCGCACCTCCGTTCCGGGGATCGCGCGGCCCGAGGTGTGCGCGACGACCTCGGCCGGGTCGCCGCGGCGGCACATCGTGACGATGCCGCTCGCCTCGGAGAGGCCGTACGCCGTGAGGACCGTGCCCACGCCCAGGTGCGACCGCAGCCGCTCGACGAGCCGCAGCGGCACCACCGCCGCGCCGGTGACGACCAGGCGCAGGCTGGACAGGTCGTGCGCGCCGCGGGCCGGGTGGTCGAGCAGCGACTGGTGGAGGGTCGGCGGGCCGGGGAGCACCGAGATCCGCTCGGCCGCGATGTTGGCGAGCACGGTGTCCACGTTGAAGACCGGCTGCGGCACCATCACCGCCCCGCGCAGCAGACAGGCGATGATCCCGGCCTTGTAGCCGAAGGTGTGGAAGAAGGGGTTCACGATCAGATAGCGGTCGCCCTCGCGCAGCCCGGCGAGTTCGCTCCACACCTCGTAGCAGCGCAGGGTCTGCTCGTGGGTGATGACGGCTCCCTTGGGGCGGCCGGTGGTGCCCGAGGTGTAGACGATGTCGGAGGGGTCCGAGGGGGCGACGGCGTCGGCCCGGGCCCGTACCCGCGCCGGATCCACCCTGTCGCCCTCCGCGAGGAAGGACTTCCAGGTGGTGTACGCCGGGTCGTCCGGCACCGTGTCGCTGAACACCACCACCCGCCGCAGGTCCGGGAGTTCGGCGCCGGCGCGGCGCAGCGAGGCGACGTAGGAGGTGCCGAGGAAGGTGCCGGTGACGAAGAGCAGCCGGGCCCGGGAGCGGGCGAGGACGTCGGCGGCCTCGGCACCCTTGAAGCGGGTGTTGAGCGGGACGAGGACGGCGCCCGCGCTCACCGCGCCGAGCGCGGCGACGATCCAGTCGAGGGTGTTGGGCGCCCAGATCGCGACCCGGTCCCCGGCCCGTACGCCGGTGGCGAGGCACGCGGCCGCCGCCCGCTCCACCCGGGCGCCGAGTTCGGCGTACGAGACGCGGGTGCGGCCGTCGACGACCGCCTCCCCCGGCCCGTACCGCCCGGCCGCCCAGCGCACCAACTCCGGTATCGAGCCCACGTCCGGTATCGAGCCGCGCTCCATCCCGACCCCGCCTCCCATAGCTGACTATCCGTCAGATTAGCTGTAGCCTGACGCGCTGTCAGCCATCGGACCAGCGAGACCAGCGTGGGGGTTGCCGTGCTCAAGGACCGCACAGCCGTCGTCGGAATAGGCCAGACGCCCTTCGCGAAACACCTCCCCGAGTCCGAGAAGACGCTCGCCTGCCGGGCGGTCCTCGCCGCCCTCGACGACGCCGGGATCGACCCGTCCGAGGTCGACGCCTTCGCCTCGTACACGATGGAGGACACCGACGAGGTCGAGGTCGCCAAGGCCATCGGCGCCGGCGACGTCACCTTCTTCTCCAAGGTCGGCTACGGCGGCGGCGGCTCCTGCGCCACCGTCGGCCATCTCGCCGCCGCCGTCGCCACCGGCATGGCGAACGTCGGCGTCGCCTGGCGGTCCAGGAAGCGCGGCTCCGGCCCCCGGCCGTGGAAGAACACCGCCGTCCAGCTGCCCACCCCCGGCCAGTGGACCCGGCCCTTCGGACTGCTGCGGCCCGCCGACGAGATCGGCATGCTCGCCCGCCGCTACATGCACGAGTACGGCGCCACCCGCGACCACCTCTTCAACGTCGCCCTCGCCTGCCGCAACCGCGCCAACCAGAATCCGGACGCGATCATGTACGAGCGCCCGCTGACCCGCGAGATGTACATGACCTCCCGCTGGATCAGCGAACCCCTCTGCCTCTTCGACAACTGCCTGGAGACGGATGGGGCGTTGGCCTGTGTCGTCGTCTCCGCCGAACGCGCCCGCGACTGCCGCCAGAGGCCCGTCTACGTCCACTCCGCCGCCCAAGGCCTGCCCGCCCAGCACCACGGCATGGTCAACTACTGGAACGACGACCCGCTCACCGGGCCCGCCTGGACCGCCGCCCGGCAGCTGTGGAAGACCGCCGACTTCGGCCCCGAGGACGTCGACGTCGCCCAGATCTACGACGCCTTCACCCCGCTCGTCCCGCTCTCCCTGGAGGGCTACGGCTTCTGCGGCAGAGGAGAGGGAGCGGCCTTCACCGAGGGCGGCGCCCTGGAGATCGGCGGCCGGCTGCCCCTCAACACCGGCGGCGGCGGGCTCTCCGAGGCGTACGTCCACGGCTTCAACCTCATCACCGAGGGCGTGAAGCAGCTCCGCGGCGCCTCCACCGCCCAGGTCCCGAACGCCGCCACCTGCCTCGTCACGGCGGGCGAAGGCGTCCCCACATCGGCCCTACTGCTCAGGAGCTGACCCGATGCTGACCCCTCTCATCGACGAGGACGGCGCCCCCTTCTGGGAGTACGCCGCCCGGCACGAGCTGCGCGTTCAGAGCTGCACGGACTGCGGCGAACTGCGCTTCCCGCCCCGCCCCTGCTGCCCGCACTGCCGGTCCTTCGACAGCGAGTGGCGGCTGATGTCCGGCCGCGGCCGGATCTGGTCCTACGTCCTCCCCCACCCGCCGCTGCTGCCCGACTACGCCGCCCAGGCCCCGTACAACGCGGTCCTCGTCGAACTCGCCGACGCCCCCCGCATCCGCCTCGCCGGCAACGTCGTCGCCGCCCCCGGCGCGCCCCTGAACTCGGTCGACCTGGTCCGGCTGCGGATCGGCGCCGCCGTGAAGGTGGCCTTCACCGAGGTCGACGGCGTGACCGTGCCCCGCTGGCTCCTGGAGCGCGGATGAGCACCTCCGGCGTCCGGGTGGAGCGGGACAAGGAGACCGGGGTCGCCGTCATCACCCTCGACCGGCCCGAGAAGCACAACGCCGTCACCCTGGAGATGGCCCGCCGGCTCGGCGAGGTGTGGCGCGGTCTCCGGTACGAGGACGAGGTCCGCGCGATCGTCGTCACCGGGGCCGGGGGGCGGGCCTTCTGCACCGGCATCGACCGCGCGGACGCCGGCCGGGTGCCGCAGCCCTCGTCCCCGTACACGATCGACGATCCGCTGATCGCCCTCGGCCCCAAGGCCAACGACCTGTGGAAGCCGGTCATCGCCGCCGTCGAGGGCATGGCCTGCGGCGGCGCCTTCTATCTGCTCGGCGAGGCCGAGTTCCTGATCGCGGGCGAGGGCGCCGAGTTCTTCGACCCGCACGTCACCTACGGGATGGTCAGCGCCTTCGAGACCATCCACATGGCGCAGCGGATGCCGTTCGGCGAGGTCGCCCGGATGGCCCTGATGGGCGGTGCCGAACGCATCTCGGCCCGGCGGGCGTACGAGACCGGGCTCGTGAGCGAGCTGACGGCGCGCGGCGGGGCGCTGGCGGCGGCCGTGCGCGCCGCCGAGGTGATCGCCGCCTCCCCCACGGAGGCGGTGCAGGGCACCGTACGGGCCCTGTGGACGGCCAAGGAGGCCACCAGGTCCCAGGCCCTCGCCCAGGCCCCGCACCTGGTGACGCTCGGGAACCTGCCGGCGGAGCGGCAGGCCGAGCTGTTCACGGGGAGGCGCGGGGGCGCGGGCGGAGGCGGGACCGGGACCGGGGGCTTCCGGGTGCGCTGAGGCGCGATGCGTCAGGCGGCGTCGCGGTTCGCGAAGGCGACCTCGCACTTGGCGTACTCGGAGCCGTCGCCCTTGCCGGTGTACGGGGTGCTCGCCTCGGTGGACTTCGAGGCGCCGCCCTCCACCCGCAGGTCGTTGACCTGCGCGATCGCGAGGTCGACGGTCTTGCCGGCGTCACCCTTGAACTGGAGGGTGGCGTCGTACAGGTACGCCGAGGAGTCGCTGTTGGTGAAGGTCAGCTTGGCGACCAGGTTCTTGCCGTCCGCGCTGAGCGCGCACTCGTCGATCTTGATGTCGCGCATGACGCGGTCCCTCGACGAGCCGCCGACGCCGCTGACGCTGCCCGAGGAGCTGCTGCCGGAGGTGGAGCTGCCGTCGGAGCCGCTGCTGGAGTGGTTGGAGCTGCCGGAACCGTGGCTGCTGCCGCCGCCGCAGCTGGCCCCGTGGGAGCCGCGGGCGCCGGTGAGGGCGACGACGGCGAGACCGAAGACGGCGATGGCACGGACATGACGAAGCTTCACGCTTCAACCCCCGTTGAGTGTGTGTGCGAGTGCACAGGCAGAGTGACGGTACCCGTCCGCGATGTTCGTTGACAGGCGCACGACACCCTACTGGACGCTGACGCCCTCGCTTTCACACCGCCTGGCCTGACCGACGTTCTTCGAGTTCCGCATCGCAACATGACCGTCTTGGAGACGGGTTCGTCGTGTGCGCGTCACCCTAGCGCCGCCCCTCCGCCGCATGGCGGGCCCCCCGGACCCGGCGTAGCGTCGACAGCGAGAGCCGGACCAAGGGAGGCCGATCGGTGATCCGCAACATCGTCGGCTCCGTCCTGGCCCTCGCCGGAGCGACGGCCGCCGTCTGGAGCCCCTTCCGTGCCTGGTACGACGGCCGTCACGGGCGCGACTACCCGATCGAGGACCTCTTCTCCGGCATCACCGACGCCAGGGCCGAGGTCATCGGCTCGATCCTGCTGCCCTTCGCCTTCGCCGCCGTGCTCACCCTGGCCGGGGTCGTCTTCCGCGTCCGCTGGCTGGTCGCCCTCGCCGGCCTCGTCGTGCTCGGCTTCACCATCCTGTGGATGGTCCGGGTCGGGCAGGCCGAGGGCAGCCTCACCGTCGGCTCCGACGGGCGCGGCCTCGGCGACGGCGTCGCGAACGCGCTCGGCGGCGCCTTCCTGCTGCTCCTCGGCGCGGCCGTCATGTCGGGGCGCCCGAAACCGCACGCCACCCGGGTCGACCGGCCGTACGCGCCCACGCACCCGACCCTCGACGGCCCGCCGACCAGGACGCTCGACCGGCCGCACCCGCCGGAGCAGGCCCCGCCGCCGTCCTCGGACGTGCCGTGGGACCCCGGGCGCGACGAGACGCCGCCGCCCCCGGAGCACCCGGCCTAGGGGGTGTCCGTACGGGCTATGCGCCGCGGTTGGTCGCCGTGCCCTTCACCGCGTCGAGCGCGTACACGCAGCGGTCCTTGCTGCACGCGTACACGACACCGTTGCGGGCCACCGGCGAACCGGTGATCTCGCCGCCGGTCGCCAGCTTCCAGCGCAGCTGACCGCCGCTCGCGTCCAGCGTGTAGAGCACGTGGTCGGCGGAGCCGAAGTGCACCCGGCCGTCGGCGACCACCGGGGCGCCGATCAGCTCGCCGCCCGCCGCGAACCGCCACTTCGGGGTGCCGGTGACCGCGTCGAGGGTGTAGAGCGCGCTGCCGCTGCCGACATGCACGTTGCCCGCCGTGACCAGCACCGGCTCGGTCGACTGGCGCGGCTCGGTCGCGATCCGCCAGCGGTCCTTGCCGGTCGTGGCGTCGAGCGCGTACACCGTGCCGAGGTGGTCGGCGAGGTACACCCCGCCGCCGGTGACCGCCGGGCCGGGCGCGAAGGCGGGCGGCGACAGGAACACCGCCGGCGCCTCGAAGTGCCAGCGCACATGGCCGCTCGCGATGTCCACGCAGAGCACCCGGGTGCCGGCCGCCACGTACACGCAGCCGTCCTCGGCCGGGGCGAGCCGCACCGGCACATGGGCGCAGGAGGCGGCGTCGCCGATCGGGTACGACCAGCGTTCCGTGCCCGTACGGGCGTCGAGCGCGGCGAGCCGGGCGTCGCGCCACACGTACACGGTGTCGCCGTGCACGGCCGGCCCGCCCTCGGGCGTCTCGAAGTCGGTCTGGGCGCCGGTGATCTCCCACAGCTTGGCGCCGTTGGAGGCCTCCCAGGCCTGGACGCCGCCGCCGCGGGTGCCGGTGACGACGGTGCCCCGGTCCACCTGGAGGGAGTACACCCAGGAGTCCGTGTGCAGCCGCCAGCGCTCGCCGCCGTCGTGCGCGTCGAGCGCGTACAGCGTCGGGCCGTCGGAGGCGTGGATACGGCCCCCGGACACCGCCATCGACCAGGCGACGTCCCGCGTCTTGAACTGGCGCCGGCCGCTCGCCGTGTCCAGGGCGTGCACCTCGAAGGAGGTGACGTAGAGCAGGTCGCCGTCGACCACGGGGGTGCCCCACACGTCGTTCGACATGCGGAACCGCCACGGCCGCCAGTGCGCGGGCGCCTCGTGCGCCTGGGTGGCCGCGCCGGCCGCCCCGGTGGCGTCCGGGGTACGGGCAGGGCCGGGCAGCGGGCGGGAACCGGGCGGCGGGCCCGGCTCGGCGCCGTTCGCGCCGCCGGGCGGGCGGATCCAGCCGGTGGCCGTGTCCGCCGGGGAGCCCGGGCCGATCCGGACGGCGGCGCGCGTGTCGGCCACCCGCGGGCCGGGGCCGATCGGCACGGCGGCGCCGGCCAGGCGTACCGGACCGGGATCCGAGGCCGACGCCGACCCCGACCCCGGCACCGACGCCGGTACGGGCACGGGCGCCGAGGCCGGCGCGGAGTCGCCGGCCGGACCGGCGTGCCGGCCGCCGGGGAAGCGGGGGTCGCCGCCGCCCTGCTCGGCGGGCGCGCGCGGCGGGCGCGGCGGCATCGGCGGCTGCGCCGGGGCGGACGGGACGGTCCGGCCGCCGCGGCGGGTCTCGATCATGGCGACGGCGCTCTGCGGCAGCCAGGCCGCGGCGGTGCCGCTGTCGTCCTCCCCCGAGCCGAAGAGGTGCGGGGCGAGCATCGCCTGCAGATCGGCCGGGGTGGGGCGCTGGGCGACGTCCATCTGCATACAGGCGTCGATCAGCGGCCGCAGCTCGTCCGGCAGCCCCTCCAGGTCGGGGCCCTCGCGCAGCAGCATGAACACGGTCTCGACCGGGTTCGCGCCGTGGAAGGGAGCGTGCCCGGTGGCCGCGAAGACCAGCATCGAGCCGAGCGAGAAGACATCGCTGGCGCCGGTGACACTGCGCGAGTCGCGGGCCTGCTCGGGCGACATGTAGGCCGGGGTGCCGACGGCGACATTGGTCATGGTCAGGCGCGTGTTGGAGACGCCCGACGCGATGCCGAAGTCGATCACCCGGGGGCCGTCCTCGACGACGAGGACGTTGGACGGCTTGAGGTCGCGGTGGACGAGGCCGGCGCCGTGGATGGACTGCAGGGCCTCGGCGACGCCGGCCGCGAGCCAGCGCACCGCCTGGGCCGGGAGCGGCCCGCACTCGTTCACTATCTCTTCGAGGGAGGGCGCCGGCACGTACGCGGTCGCGAGCCACGGCACGGCGGCCCGCGGGTCGGCGTCGACGACGGCCGCCGTGTAGAAGCCGGAGACCGCGCGGGCGGCCTCGACCTCACGCGTGAAACGGACCCGGAACAGCTGGTCCTCGGCGAGCTCCGTCCGCACGGTCTTGATCGCCACGCGCCGCCCGGACGCCGAGCGCGCGAGATAGACGAGCCCCATTCCGCCCGCGCCGAGCCGGCCCAGCACCTCGAAGGGCCCGATCCTTCTCGGGTCGTGCTGCGTCAGCTGCTCCACTTGCCTGCCACCTCCCCGTAGGGCCATGAGATTACGGCCCCGTGGACCCTGATTGTTCCTGTCCGGGGCGGTGGTTGCGAACCCGGGGGCGGATCGGGGTGTCCCATCTCATTTCGGCGGCGTGTCGGAGGGCGGGGCGGCGGCCGCGTCGGCGCGCCCGGTGTCCGGTTCCTCCCGCTTCGCGGCGTCCTCCGGGTCGGGCTCGGCAGCCGGCTCGGCGGGCGGCTCGGCCAGGACGGCGAAGCGGGCGCCCTGGTTGTCGTGGAGGACGGCGATGCGGCCGTACGGGGTGTCGACGGGGCCTTCGGCGACCCGGCCGCCGAGGCGGACGGCGGTGGCGCAGGCCTCGTCGCAGTCCTCGACGGCGAAGTAGACGAGCACATGGCCCGGCATCTCGGCCGGGAAGGCGTCGGTGATCACGGCCCGGCCGCCGAAGGCGGTGTCGTCCCCGGGCCGGGAGCCCGGCGGCGACCACACCCGGTAGTCGAAGCCCTCGGCCCGGCCCTCCTCGGCGGGGTCGACCTGCCGGCCGAGCCAGCCGAAGACGCTGGCGTAGAAGGTGTCGACCGCCTCCGGCCGCCGGGTGTACACCTCCAGCCAGCAGAAGGACCCGGGCTCGCCGGTCACCTCGAAGCCGTCGTCGTCCCCGGCCTGGCGCAGCCCGAAGACCGCCCCGCCGGGGTCGGCGGCGAGCGCGAGCACTCCGAAGGGCCCCACCGGGTACGGCTCCATCACCATCTGCCCGCCGGCCGCCTTGACCCGGGCGGCCAGCGCCCCGGCGTCGTCGGCGGCCAGATACACGGTCCAGGTGGTCGGCATCCGCCCGTCCCGCTTGGGTACGAGCCCGGCCACCCGCCGTCCCCGCAGCAGCGCCTCGTCCCGCGAGGCGTCGAAGCTCCAGCCGAAGAGCTCACCGTAGAAGCGCTTCCCCCCTTCGAGGTCGGGAAGCTGCGCGTCCACCCAGCAGGGGGTGCCCTGTGCGAATACGGCCATGCCACCAGAATGGGTCGGCTCGGGCGGCCCCGCACGCGCCCGAAAGCGAACGATTGTGCCCTTTCGGGTGCCGGAGCCCTTGTCCCGCTTGGGTTGTCCACCGAAGTTGTCCACAGCCTGTTAATAAGCCTTATGAGGTGCGCACGGTGGTCCGGACCTCGCCGCGCGGGGTCCGGAGGGTCCGCCCGGGCCCGCCCGCAGGCCCCGCTCGAAGCCCCTGCTCGAAGCCCCCGCAGAGGCCTGCCGGAGGGGGTGCACCCCATTTGCAGTCGGCCGAATCGCGCGTCGATCACCCGTCGGTAAGCTGACGGCATGACAGGACAAGTACGCACCGTCGACGGCCGCGTGGCCGGACGACGCGGCCAGGCGACGCGGCAGAAGCTGCTCGACTGCCTCGGTGAGATGCTCAGCTCCTCGCCCTACCGGGACGTCAAGGTCATCGACGTGGCCCGGAAGGCGGGTACTTCGCCCGCGACGTTCTACCAGTACTTCCCTGACGTCGAGGGCGCCGTCCTCGAGATCGCGGAGGAAATGGCCAAGGAAGGCGCCGGGTTGACCGAATTGGTCTCCGGGCGGTCCTGGGTCGGCAAGGCCGGCTGGCAGACCTCCGAGGAGCTGGTCGAGGGATTCCTCGACTTCTGGCGCAAGCACGACGCGATCCTGCGGGTGGTGGACCTCGGGGCCGCAGAGGGCGACAAGCGGTTCTACAAGATCCGCATGAAGATCCTGAACTCGGTCACCAACTCCCTGACGGACGCGGTGAAGGAGCTCCAGTCGAAGGGCAAGGTCGACAAGGACGTCAGCCCCGCGGCGATGGCGGGCTCGCTGGTGGCGATGCTGGCGGCGGTCGCCGGCCACCAGAAGGGCTTCCAGACCTGGGGCGTGAAGCAGGCCGAACTCAAGCCGAACCTCGCCCTGTTGGTGCACCTGGGGATCACGGGCAAGAAGCCGACCAGGTAATCGCCCGTCCCCCTTCATCAGCCGTCCGTCCTGTCGCGCCGGCGGCGGCCCCGTCTCCGTTACGGGGAACCGCCGTCGGCGTTCTGCTGCCCGGACCCGCCCCCTCAGGGCAGGCGGGTCAGCCGGAAGAGGCGGATCTCGCGCTCGATCCGCGCCTGGTACGTGGCGTAGGGCGGCCAGAAGACGAGCGCCGCCCGCCAGGCCTCGGCGCGTTCGTCGCCGGTGAGCAGTCGGGCCCGTACGGGGAGGCTCTCGCCGCGCCAGCTGATCTCCGCGTCCGGGTGGGCGAGCAGGTTGGCGGTCCAGGCGGGGTGGCCGGGGCGGCCGAAGTTGGAGCCGACGAGCAGCCAGCCGCCCCCGGGCTCGGGCATGCAGGCGAGCGGGGTGACGCGGGGCCGCCCGCTCTTCGCGCCCTTGGCGGTGAGCACCACGCCGGGCAGCATGCGGGCGCTGAGCAGCACCTTTCCGCCGGTGAGCCGGTGCACGGCGCGGTCCATGGCGGGGATGAAGCGGGGGGCGACCTTCGCGAAGGCGCGGGTCGAGGAGACCTTCTGCAGCATGCGCAGTCCGACGGGCATCAGGCCACCTCTCCCGGGGTCGCGCCGAAGAGTCCGCCGTGCTCGGCGGCCCGCGCCCGCAGCCGTACCGCGGGGCCGAAGAGGAGTTCGTCGGCGGTCGCCCGCTTGAAGTACAGATGGGCGTCGTGTTCCCAGGTGATGCCGATGCCGCCGTGCAGCTGGACCGTCTCGGCCGCGGTCGCCCGCTGGGCGTCGAGGGCCTGGGCGAGGGCGAGTCCGGCGGAGACGGGATCGCCGTCCCGGGCCGCGCAGCGCGTGAGCGACCGCGCCGACTCGATCTGGACGAGGAGGTCCGCGAGCCGGTGCCTGACCGCCTGGAAGGAGCCGATCGGGCGGCCGAACTGCTCGCGCGTGGCGGCGTGTTCGACGGTCCGGTCGAGTGCGCCGCGGGCGGCGCCGACGGCCTCGGCGGCGAGCATGACGGCGGCTCCCCGCCCGGTGGCGGCGAGCGCGCCCGGCACGTCGTGCGGCTCCTCGCCCAGCAACTCGGCGCGGACATGGCGGAGTTGGACGGTCGCCTGGGAGCGCGTGAGGTCGAGCACGGGTTCCCGGTGCCGTACGAGCCCGTCCGCGCCCTTCTCCACGAGGAAGAGCAGCGTACGGCTGCGCGGGAAGCCGCCGGTGTGCGCGGCGACCAGGAGCAGTCCGGCGCTGTGCCCGTCGAGGACGTGACCGGCCTCCCCGTACAGGGTCCAGCCCTCGCCGCCGGGCGCCGGGGCGGCCTGGATGCCGCCGGCGCGGCCGCCGCCGGCCCAGGGGGTGGCGGTGTTGTCGCCGGTGAGGCCGAGGGCGAGCGGGAGGGAGCCGCCGGGCAGGGCGAGGGCGCAGGTCAGGGTGCCGTCGGCGATCCGGGGCAGGAGTGCGGCGCGCTGCCGTTCGGTGCCGAGGGCGGTGATGAGCGGGGCGGCGAGGGCGCCGGTGGCGAGCAGCGGGGTGGGGGCGAGGACGCGGCCGGTCTCCTCGCAGGCGAGGGCGAGTTCGACGGGCCCGCAGCCGGCTCCGCCGTACGCGGCGGGGAGAGCGAGCCCGGGGAGGCCGAGGGTGCCGGCCAGGGCGGCCCAGAGCCCGGTGTCGTACCCCTCGGGGGTGGCGACGGCGGCGCGGAGGTCGGCGGGGCCGGCGCGTTTGGCGAGGAGTTCGCGCAGGGTGCGGCGGATCTCCCGCTGCTCTGCGGTGTCGGTGACCGTGCCGGTGTCGGCGACCGTGCCGGTGCCGATGTCACTGTCGCTGCCGCTGCCGCTGTCGCTGTCCATGGACTGGGGCTCCCCTCCGTATCTGACGGGCCGTCATGCTAGAGCCGTGCGGGACAGAAGCACAGACCGCCGGGGCCTCCGGATCCGGCCTTATCTGATGTACCGTCAGATTCATGCCCACCACCACAACCGGCCGCCGCCGGCGCGTCGCCGTCGTCGGCATATCCCTCTCCGACGTCGGCCGGGTCGACGAGGCCACGCCCTACGCCCTGCACGCCCAGGCCGCCCGCCGCGCACTCGCCGACAGCGGCCTGGACCGCTCCGTGATCGACGGCCTCGCCTCGGCGGGCCTCGGCACCCTCGCCCCGGTGGAGGTCGCCGAGTACCTGGGCCTTCGGCCGCGCTGGGTGGACTCCACCTCGGTCGGCGGCGCCACCTGGGAGGTCATGGCCGCGCACGCCGCCGACGCCATCGCCGCCGGGCACGCGAACGCCGCCCTGCTCGTGTACGGCTCGACCGCCCGCGCCGACATCAGGGCGCGCCGCCGCACCGGCAACCTCTCCTTCGGCGCGCGCGGCCCGCTGCAGTTCGAGGTGCCGTACGGGCACAGCCTGATCGCCAAGTACGCGATGGCCGCACGCCGCCACATGCACGAGTACGGCACGACCCTGGAGCAGCTCGCCGAGGTCGCCGTCCAGGCGCGGGCGCACGCGGCGCTCAACCCGGAGGCGATGTTCCGCGACCCGATCACGGTCGACGACGTGCTCGGCGGCCCGATGATCGCGGACCCCTTCACCAAGCTGCACTGCTGCATCCGCAGCGACGGCGGCTGCGCGGTGCTGCTCGCCGCCGAGGAGTACGTGCCGGACACCGCGAAGGCGCCGGTGTGGATCCTCGGCGCGGGCGAGCACGTCTCGCACACCACGATGTCGGAATGGGCGGACTTCACCGTCTCCCCCGCCGCCGTCAGCGGCCGGCTGGCCTTCGAGCGGGCGGGGGTGCGCCCGTCCGACATCGAGGTCGCCGAGATCTACGACGCCTTCACCTACATGGCCCTGGTGACCCTGGAGGACCTGGGCTTCTGCGCGAAGGGCGAGGGCGGCGCGTACTTCGCCGAGAAGGACCGGCTCCCGGTGAACACGGACGGCGGCGGCCTGTCGGCCTGCCATCCCGGGATGCGCGGCCTGTTCCTCCTCGTCGAGGCGGTGCGCCAACTGCGCGGCGAGGCACCGGGGTTGCAGGTGCGCCGACCGGACGGCTCGCCGCCGGAGCTGGCGGTGGCGTCGGGGACGGGGGGCTGGTTCTGCTCCTCGGGGACGGTGGTGCTGGGCCGGAGCTGAATCTATACAGTCGTCATAGACAGACGTGTAGGACATCCGTATAGTCGTCGGTGCGGGGCGGAAGCGACCCCGCACCACCCGACACGGGAGTCCTGCCATGACCAGCTCCGTCCGTTCCGCCCACCCCGCCCGTACCGTCCTCGTCTCCGGCGCCTCGATCGCCGGCCCCGCCCTCGCCCTCTGGCTGCACCGCTACGGGTTCGTCCCCACCGTCGTCGAGAAGGCCCCCGCCCTGCGCACCGGCGGTTACAAGGTCGACCTGCGCGGCGACGCCATCGGGATCTGCGCCCGGATGGGCATCCTCGACGAGGTGCGGGCCCGCTCCACGGACATGGCCGGCGGCTCGTACGTCGACTCCCGCGGCCGCACGATCGGCGAGCTGCCGGCCGAGGTCTTCGGCGGCCGGGAGGAGGGTGACGACGAGATCATGCGCGGCGACCTGGCCGGGATCCTGTACGAGCGCACCCGCGCCGACGTCGAGTACCTCTTCGGCGACTCGATCGCGAGCCTGGCCGAGGACGCGGACGGGGTCACCGTCACCTTCGACTCCGGCACCGTCCGCCGCTTCGACCTGGTGGTCGGCGCGGATGGCCTGCACTCGCACACCCGGCGGCTCGTCTTCGGCGAGGAGCGGCGGTTCAAGCGGTACCTGGGCGCGTACATCTCGATCTTCACCGCCCCCAACCACCTGGGCCTGAAGCGCTGGGAGACGTACCACGCCCTCCCCGGCAAGCTGGTGTGCGTCTACAGCTCGTCCGGCGAGACCTCCGCGAAGAACCTCTTCGTCTTCCGCTCGCCGCAGGAGCTTCCCTACTCCCACCGGGACGTCACCGCCCAGAAGCGCCTGCTGGGCGAGGCGTTCGCGGGCGACGGCTGGGAGATCCCCCGGCTCATGGGACACGCGGAGACCGCCGACGACTTCTACCTCGACTCGATCAGCCTGATCGAGATGGACCGCTGGTCGCGCGGCCGGGTCGTCCTCCTCGGCGACGCCGCCCACTGCGCCTCCCCCGCCTCCGGCCAGGGCACCGGGCTCGCCCTCGCCGGCGCCTACGTCCTCGCCGGCGAACTCGCGGCGGCGGGCGGCGACCACCGCGTGGCGTTCGAGGAGTACGAGCGCGTGATGCGGCCGGGGGTCGAGCAGAACCAGCGGATGGCCGAGGGCTTCGTGAAGGAGATGACCGCGGACACCAGGTGGAAGATCGCCCTGCGGATGTTCATGGTGCGGACCCTGCCGAAGACCCCGTGGAAGAACCTGATCGCGAAGAAGATCCGCGAGGACATCCAGAAGGCGGCGAACGCGGTCCCGCTGAAGGAGTACGGGACGTACGAGGCACACGCGGCAGCGGCGCCCGGGGCCCGTCGCCTGGCCTCATGATGGTCGCCATGGACGACGAACTGGACGACGAGCGGCGATTTCTGGAGGCCCTGCGGTCTCTGCGGGTCTGGGACACCGAGCTGCCCGGCTTCGATCCGGCGGACGTGCCGGAGGAGCCGGTGGCGCTCTTCCACACCTGGTTCACCGGGGCGGTCGCGGCCGGGGCCGTCGAGCCGCACACGATGGCACTGGCCACCGCGGACGGCGAGGGGCGGCCGGACGTGCGGATCGTGATGCTGCACGGGGCGGACACGCGCGGCTGGCACTTCGCCTCGCACGCGAGCAGCGCCAAGGGCCGCCAGCTGGCCGCCCGGCCCGAGGCGGCGCTCACCTTCTACTGGCCCGTCCAGGGCCGCCAGGTGCGGGTGCGGGGCCGGGTGGTGACCGGGACGCCCGAGGAGGCGTACGCGGATCTGCACGCCCGGACCACCGGAGCGCTCGCCTCCGCGCTCGTCGGGCACCAGAGCGAACCCCTCGGCTCGCTCGACGAACTGGCCGGGGCGAGCGAGGCGGCCTGGGAGCGGGCGCGGCGCGAGCCGGAGGCCCACGCACCGAGCTGGACGCTGTACGTCGTCGAGCCGGAGGAGGTCGAGTTCTTCCAGGGCGACGAGCGGCGCCGGCACATCCGGCTGCGCTACCGCCGCCGTCCCGGGGACACCACCTGGACGCGCGAACTCCTCTGGCCCTAGGGCCTGTCCGGCGGATCAGGGCCGGACAGGCCCTAGCCCTGGTTGTCGTACATCTCGCCGATCTCCTTCGCGAAGTCCCGCAGCACCGCCCGCCGTTTCAGCTTCAGCGACGGCGTCAGATGGCCGCTCGACTCCGTCCACTCGGTGGTCAGGATCCGGAAGGCGCGGATCGACTCCGCCCGCGAGACCAGGCGGTTGGCGTCGTCGACACCCCGCTGGACCACGGCGAGGAGATCGGGGTCGCGGGCGAGTTCCCACAGCGCGAGGTGGTCCTTGTGGCGTGTGCGGCGCCAGTGGAGCAGGCCCTCGTGGTCCAGGGTGACGAGCGCCGAGACGTACGGGCGGTCGTCGCCCAGGACCATGCACTGGGCGACCAGCGGGTGGGCGCGCAGCCAGTCCTCCAGCGGGGCGGGGGCCACGTTCTTGCCGGCGGAGGTGACGATCATGTCCTTCTTGCGGCCGGTGATCCGCAGATGGCCCTCGTCGTCGAGGGCGCCGAGGTCGCCGGTGGGGAACCAGCCCTCGTCGGTGTACGGCAGGGCGACCCCGCGCTGGGCGTCCCAGTAGCCGGCGAAGACGTGCCCGCCCTTGAGCCAGATCTCGCCGTCGCGGGCTATCCGCACGGCGGTGCCGGGCAGCGGGCGGCCGACGGTGCCGGGGCGCGGGCCGTACGGCGGGGTGACGGTGGCGGCCGCGGTGGTCTCCGTCAGGCCGTACCCCTCGTAGACCTCGATGCCCGCGCCGGAGAAGAACTCGGCGAGCCGGGCGCCGAGCGGTGAGCCGCCGCTGATGACGTGCCGGACGCGGCCGCCGAGCACGGCCCGGATGCGCTTGTAGACGAGCGGTTCGTACAGGGCGTGGGCGGCGCGCAGGCCGAGGGCGGGGCGGGCGGCGGCGGCCGTGCTCTGTCCGTAGCGTTCGGCGACCTTGGCGGCGCGGTCGAAGGTGGCGGCCCGGCCGGAGCGTTCGGCGGTGGCGCGGGCGGTGTGGAAGACCTTCTCCAGGACGTAGGGGATGGCGAGGAGGAAGGTGGGCCGGAAGGCGGCGAGGTCGGCGAGGAGTTCGTCGCCCTCGACGCTCGGCGCGTGCCCGACCCGGACCCGGGCGCGGACGCAGCCGACGGCGACCATCCGGCCGAAGACATGGGAGAGCGGCAGGAAGAGCAGGGTGGAGGCGGGTTCCCTGCCGGCCGATCCGAACACCGGGTGGAGGAGCGCGACCGCGTTGTCGACCTCGGCGAAGAAGTTGGCGTGGGTGAGGGCGCAGCCCTTGGGGCGGCCGGTGGTGCCGGAGGTGTAGACGAGGGTGGCGAGGGTCTGCGGGGTGAGCAGTCCGCGGCGGGCGGTGACGGCCTCGTCGGTGACGTGGGCGCCGGCCTTGCGGAGCTGGTCGACGGCGCCGGTGTCGAGCACCCACAGCTGTCCGAGGGAGGGCAGCTGGCGGCGCTCGTTCGAGACCAGGCGGGCCTGGGCGGCGTCCTCGACGACGCAGGCGGCGGCGCCGGAGTCCTGGAGGATCCAGCGGATCTGGTAGGACGAGGCGGTGGGGTAGAGCGGGACGGTGATGAGTCCGGCGGCCCAGGCGGCGAAGTCGAGCAGGGTCCACTCGTAGCGGGTGCGGGCCATGAGCGCGAGCCGGTCGCCGGGGCGCAGGCCCTGGGCGATGAGTCCCCGGGCGACGGAGTGCACCTCGGCGGCGAAGGCGGAGGCGGTGACGTCGGTCCAGGTGCCGTCGGGGCCCTTGCGGGAGAACAGCGGGGCGGCGGGTTCCTCGCGTGCGGTGTCGTACGGCAGGTCGGCGAGGGAGCCGCGGCGCGGCGGCGGCACGAGCGCCGGTACGGAGGCCTCCCGCACGATGCCGTCGACGCGGACCAGCTCGGGCTGAGGTCCGGGCCGTGGCTCGGGCGTGCGCTCGGGGACGGGCATGTGCGGCTCCTCAGGGCGAGAACCGGACAGTAACCTTACTTCCGAGTAAATCTAGGGCGTGGAGAGGGATTTGGACAGATCCGGGGCCAGGTCGGCCAGGCCCCGCCATGCGAGCCCCATCAGCGTCCCGGCCGCCCGCTCCGGGGACACCCCGGACTGCCCGTTCGCCCAGTTCGCCAGCGACTCGGCCGCGCCGACCAGCGCCTGCGCGAGGCCCTCGGCGTCGCAGGGCTCCCGCGCGGCGGCGGCGATGAGCCGCCCCACGTACGCGATGATCCGCTCCCGCATCCGCTCGGCCTCGGTCGCGAACGGCTCGCCCTGCGCCCGCGCCTGCCGGCTCAGCACCGCCCAGGCGTCGGGGCGCTCGGCGGTGTGCGTGAAGAAGGCGAGCACCCCCGCCCACAGCCGCTCCTCGGCCGGCCCGTCGCCCTCCACGGCGTCGGCCACCACCCGGAGCAGCGCCTCGGACTCGCGCCGGATGCACGCGGTGAACAGCTCTTCCTTGGAGTGCAGATAGAGATAGACCAGCGGCTTGGACACCCCCGCGAGCTCCGCGATCTCGTCCATCGACGTCGCCTGGTAGCCCCGCCGGCCGAAGGTCCGTACGGCCGCGTCCATCATCTGCCGCTCGCGCACCTCGCGCGGCAGCCTCCTCGTCCCCGCCACACCGGCCACCCTACGGGTACGCGCGAGGCCCGCGCCCCCGAAGGGGAACGGGCCTCGGAACCGGGTGCTGAACGGCGTCAGGCGGCAGCGGCGACCGGGGTCTTCTGCTCGGCCGCGGGGGCGTCCGCCAGGTTGTCGACCGGGGAGGCCGAGACGGACTCGTAGGCGGCGACGTCCAGGATCTTCTCGCGGGCGGAGACGATCACCGGGACCAGGGCCTGACCGGCCACGTTGGTGGCGGTCCTGACCATGTCGAGGATCGGGTCGATCGCCATGAGCAGGCCGACGCCCTCCAGCGGGAGGCCGAGCGTGGACAGGGTCAGGGTGAGCATGACCGTCGCGCCGGTGAGGCCGGCGGTGGCCGCCGAGCCGATGACCGAGACGAAGGCGATGAGCAGGTACTCCTTGACGCCCAGCTGCACGTCGAAGATCTGCGCGATGAAGATCGCGGCGAGCGCCGGGTAGATCGCGGCGCAGCCGTCCATCTTGGTGGTGGCGCCGAACGGCACGGAGAAGGAGGCGTACTCCTTCGGGACGCCGAGGCGCTCGGTGACCCGCTGGGTGACCGGCATGGTGCCGACCGAGGAGCGGGAGACGAAGGCCAGCTGGATGGCGGGCCAGGCGCCCTTGAAGAACTGGATCGGGTTCAGCTTGGCCACGGTCGCGAGCAGCAGCGGGTAGACGCCGAAGAGGACCAGGGCGCAGCCGATGTAGACGTCGGCGGTGAAGGTGGCGTACTTGCCGATGAGGTCCCAGCCGTAGTTCACGATGGCGCGGCCGATGAGGCCGGCGGTGCCGATCGGGGCGAGCCGGATGACCCACCACAGGGCCTTCTGCAGCAGCTCCAGGACGGACTCGGAGAGGGTCAGGATCGGCTGGGCCTTCTCGCCGAGCTTGAGGGCGGCGATGCCGGCGACGGCGGCCATGAAGACGATCTGCAGGACGTTCAGCTCGGTGAACGGCGTGATGACGTCCGTCGGCACGATGCCGGTGAGGAAGTCGATCCAGCTGCCCTTGTGCTCGGGGAGCTTGCCGTCCTTCGGCGTGAGGCCGGTGCCGGCGCCCGGGTTCGTGATCAGGCCGATCGCGAGGCCGATGGCGACCGCGATCAGCGAGGTGATCATGAACCAGACGAGGGTCTGCGCGGCGAGCCGCGCCGCGTTGTTGACCTTGCGGAGGTTGGTGATCGAGACGAGGATCGCGAAGAAGACGAGCGGGGCGACGGCCAGCTTGAGCAGCTGGACGAAGATGCCGCCGACCTGACTCAGGGTCTCCTGGAGCCAGCCGACGTCCTGGCTGCGGGCGACCCAGCCGAGCAGGACGCCGAGGACGAGACCGGCGACGATCTGGGCCCAGAACGGGACCTTGGGTATACGGGACTTCGTCACGGGCGCGGACGAGGACGCGGACACGGACACACTCCACTGGTGCGTATCGGGGAATACGGGGACGGGGGTGCGGCACTCACACGCGCTCGAAGCGCGGGCGCCGCTGCATGATGCCGGGTCAGAGCTCGCGGCAACAGACCGCGGACATACAGCGGCACAGATCGACGTGCAGGCGCGCCACGAGCGGGGTGCTCGCGGCATCGGGGAGGCGCACTGGGGTCGTCATGCCCCGTACGTTAACACTTGAACTTTGAGAACCTCAAAGCCATTCTTTGAGGCAAGATCGGGCCAGGACGGGCCGAATCCCCTTGGAAACGCAGAAAACCCCAGGCGGGAGCCTTCGAAGCTCCCGACCGGGGGTTCTCGTGACGAAGCGCGTGAGGTGCGTTACGCGGCATCCTCGGCGGAGCGGTTGGCCTCCAGGCGGCCCTTCGCCCGGTCCACCTTCTCGACGATCTGGATGCTCATCTCGTCCCGCTGCCTGCGCAGCAGCACGAAGCTGAGCGGCGCGGAGATGACGAGCGAGAGCAGCAGGACCCAGAGGAAGTTGGAGTCGCCGAGGCCGCGCGGCAGCACGCCGACGTAGACCAGGCCCCACAGCGCCAGGAAGCTGCCGGCGAAGATGCCGAGGCGCATCAGGGTGTAGCGGAGCATTTGCGTGTCCCTCCCATACCGGACGAGCGTCACTCCAGTGAAGCACGGAACGGCACCCCACCCGGGAGCGGGGCCCGGGGTAATCCCTTGAGCGACCCACCCGTAAGGGATACTCTCCGCTCATGGCCCTTACCTTCGAGCTGGATCCCGCCGTCGACCGCGAGCTGCGCGACGGCGTCCTCGCCCTCTGGGCGGACGTGTCCAACGCGGGCGGCGCCGTCGGTTTCGTCCCGCCCGTGACGCCGGAGGAGATCCGGCCCGCGCTGCTGAGGCACCTGGTCGGGATGGCCGAGGGCGGCACGCGGCTGCTCGTCGGCCGCGACGAGGACGGCGAGGTCGCCGCGACGGCCTTCTACACGTCCAACGGGCACCCGCTGATGCGGCACTGGGTGTGGCTGTACACGGTGATGGTGCACCCCGAGCACCAGGGCAAGGGATACGGGCTCGACCTCATGGCGGCGGTCGAGGAGGCCGCCCGTACCGGCGAGGGCTTCGGGCACGTCGAGGCGATCCGGCTCACCTGCCGGGGCGGCACCGGCGTCGACGCCTTCTACGCGCGGGCCGGCTACAAGGAGGTCGGACGCGTCCCGGCCGCCATCCGGGTGGCCCCGGGTGACGACCGCGACGACATCATCATGCTGCTCCAGCTGACGTAGCCGAGCGTCAGAGGCGCATCGGCTGCGGCGACTCGCGGCGCGCCGCGTCCGGGCCCGGGTACTCGCGGATGACCTCGTAGCGCGTGTTGCGCTCGACCGGCCGGAAGCCGGCGTCCTGGATCAGCTCCAGGAGGTCTTCGCGGGTCAGCTTGTTCGGGGTGCCGTAGTTGTCGGCGTCGTGCGTGATCTTGTACTCGACGACCGAGCCGTCCATGTCGTCCGCGCCGTGCTGGAGCGCCAGCTGGGCGGTCTGCACGCCGTGCATGACCCAGAAGACCTTGACGTGCGGGACGTTGTCGAAGAGCAGCCGGGAGACCGCGAAGGTCTTCAGGGCCTCGGCGCCGGTCGCCATCGTGGTGCGCGCCTGGAGCCTGTTGCGGACCTTGCCGTCCTGCATGTCGACGAAGTCGTGCTGGTAGCGCAGCGGGATGAAGACCTGGAAGCCGCCGGTCTCGTCCTGGAGCTCGCGCAGCCGCAGCACGTGGTCCACGCGGTGGCGCGGCTCCTCGATGTGCCCGTAGAGCATGGTCGAAGGGGTCTTCAGACCCTTCTCGTGCGCGAGCCGGTGGATCCGGGACCAGTCCTCCCAGTGGGTGTCGTGGTCCACGATGTGCTGCCGGACCTCCCAGTCGAAGATCTCGGCGCCGCCGCCGGTCAGGGACTCCAGACCGGCCTCGATCAGCTCGTCGAGGATCTCCGAGGCCGAGAGGCCCGAGATGGTCTCGAAGTGGTGGATCTCGGTGGCGGTGAAGGCCTTGAGGGAGACGTTCGGCAGCGCCTTCTTCAGCTCGGAGAGCGAGCGCGGGTAGTAGCGCCAGGGCAGGTTGGGGTGCAGCCCGTTGACGATGTGGAGCTCGGTGAGGTTCTCGTTCTCCATCGCCTTCGCGAGGCGCACGGCCTCCTCGATGCGCATGGTGTACGCGTCCTTCTCGCCCGGCTTGCGCTGGAAGGAGCAGTAGGCGCAGGAGGCGGTGCAGACGTTCGTCATGTTGAGATGCCGGTTGACGTTGAAGTGAACGACGTCGCCGTTCTTCCGCGTCCGCACCTCGTGGGCGAGGCCACCGAGCCAGGCGAGGTCGTCCGACTCGTACAGGGCGATGCCGTCCTCACGGCTCAGCCGCTCGCCGGCGAGGACCTTCTGCTCCAGCTCACGCTTGAGCCCGACGTCCATCACGGCCGCCTCCCTTTTCTCCGAAACCAGGCCTGCCAACCGTACTCTCAGACCTCTTCCGGCAGATCTCCGACCCGGTTCTCCCACTTGGTGGAGAGCACGATCGTGGTGCGGGTGCGGGAGACGCCCTTGGTGCCGGAGAGGCGGCGGATCGTCTTCTCCAGGCCGTCGACGTCGCTGGCGCGGACCTTGAGCATGAAGGAGTCGTCGCCGGCGATGAACCAGCAGTCCTCGATCTCGGCCAGGTCCTTCAGGCGGCGGGCCACGTCCTCGTGGTCGGCGGCGTCGGAGAGCGAGATGCCGATGAGCGCCGTGACGCCGAGGCCGAGGGAGGCCGCGTCGACGGTGGCGCGGTAGCCGGTGATGACACCGGCGGCCTCCAGGCGGTTGATGCGGTCGGTCACGGAGGGGCCGGAGAGCCCCACGAGCCGGCCGAGTTCGGCGTACGAGGCGCGGCCGTTCTCGCGCAGGGCCTGGATGAGCTGCCTGTCCACGGCGTCCATAGGGAAAAACCTTCCATTGTCCAGCGGTACCGCGAGTTTAGGTATAGAATCTAAGGTACACAGGGGCCGACACCCTGTGAATCTTTCAGTGGATCAAAGACGATCTTTCAGGAGTGGTGTTCACCGTGTACACGATCGAGATGGCCTACGCCCGTATGCGCGAGCTGCAGGACCTGGCCAACCGCTCGCGTGCCCACCAGCCGTCCGCCTCGAAGCGCGGTGCGAAGAAGCGCGCCGCCGCCAAGAAGCGCTAGTGCCCTAGTCGGGACGGGAGGCGGCACCACCGAGCTCTCCCTCCCAACGGCGGTACAGCCCGTGCGGCACCCCTGCCGCGTCGAGCACCCGCCCGGCGACGAAGTCCACGAGGTCCTGGATGTGCGTCGCCCCCGTATAGAACGCCGGAGAGGCGGGCAGCACCACGGCGCCCGCCTCGTCCAGCGCCACCATGTGCTTGAGGGTCTGCCCGTTCAGCGGCGTCTCCCGCACGACGACCACCAGCGGCCGCCGCTCCTTGAGCGTCACGCTCGCCACCCGCTGCAGCAGGTCCTTCGACAGACCGAGCGCGATCCCCGCCACCGCGGCCGTCGACGCCGGCACCACCAGCATCCCCTTCACGGGGTACGAGCCCGAGGACGGCCCGGCGGCCAGGTCACCGGCCGGCCAGTACCGCACACCGCTCACATCGGCGTCGAAGGTGTCCGGCTTCCCGTCGGCGCCCCGCGCCAGCCAGGCCGCCAGGTCCTCGCGCCAGTGCGCGTCCCGGAACGCGATCCCTGTCTCGTCGAGCAGCGTCAGCCGCGAGGCCCGCGAGACCACCAGATCGACGCTCTCCCCCGCCGCGAGCAGCCCCCGCAGCACGGCGGCGGCATAGGGCGTCCCCGACGCCCCCGACACCCCGACCACCCAGGGACGACGCTGCTTGCTGTTGTTCGGCTCCACGCCGCCGAGCCTATCCGGCGGGGTACGTGCCCGGCGCGCTCAGGCCACCCGGCCGACCTTGACCACGTACACGGTGACCGTCTCGTCGTCCGGGCGGTACAGCACGCGCCAGTCCCCCACCGGCGGCCGGTAGTAGCCGGAGCCACCGAGTGCGCGTGCCTCCTCGGGCCTCGGCTCGTCCGCGAGGGAGAGCCTCGGCTCGTCCGCGAGGGAGCGAATGGCGGCACCCCGCCCACCAGTTGCCCCAGCTGGTTACGGGCTTCTACGAGCGGATAGGTCTCCCTAAAGAAACGGTACACACCTGCAGGCCTGTACGACTCGGCTTCAGAGTCGGACGGTCAGGCCCAGACCGACAGGCCGCGCACCAGAAGATCCAGCAGCGCGCACCCGAAGAGCGCGATGCCGATGAAGCCGTTGACGGTGAAGAACGCCCGGTTCAGGCGGGACAGGTCGTGCGGCTTCACGATGGAGTGCTCGTAGCAGAACGCCGCCGCCACGATCACCAGACCGGCCCAGAAGGACACGCCCGCGTCCGTGGCGAGCGCGTACCAGACCAGCAGGCCCGTGGTCACGACCGCCGACGCCCGCGCACCCCACAGCGCGGCCGGGACGCCGAAGCGGGCCGGGACCGACATGACGCCCTGCGCGCGGTCCGCCTGGACGTCCTGGCAGGCGAAGATCAGGTCGAAGCCGCCGATCCAGATGCCGACCGCGAGGCCGAGGATCACCGCGTCCCAGGACCACTCCCCCGTCACCGCCAGCCAGGCGCCGATCGGGCCGATGGACTGGGCGAGACCGAGGATCGCGTGCGGGAAGTTGGTGAACCGCTTCCCGTACGGATAGACCACCATCGGGATCACGGCGAGCGGCGCGAGCGCCAGGCACAGCGGGTTGAGCAGCGCCGCCGCGCCCAGGAACACGACCACGGCCACCCCGGCGCCGGTCCACGCGGACCGCACCGACACCGCGCCCGTCACCAGCTCGCGGTTCGCCGTCCGCGGATTGCGGGCGTCGATCTCGCGGTCGATGATCCGATTGCACGCCATGGCGAAGGTCCGCAGACCCACCATGCAGACCGTCACCAGGAACAGCGTCCACCAGTGGATCCGCCGGTCGAGCTGGAACATCGCGGTGAGCGAGGCGATGTACGCGAAGGGCAGCGCGAAGACCGAGTGCTCGATCATCACGAGGCGCAGGAACGCCTTCGTACGGCCCGGCTGGGCGCCGGGCACGGCGGCGGTGGTCACAGCCCGTACTCCTTCCAGCGGCGGTCCACCAGAGCCGCCGTCGCCGGGTCGGACTCGACCATGTCCGGCCAGCCGCCGTCCCGGGTGTAGCCCTCCTCGGGCAGCTTCCTCGTGGCGTCGATGCCCGCCTTGCCGCCCCAGAACTGCTGGTAGGAGGCGTGGTCCAGGTGGTCCACCGGCCCTTCCACCACCGTCAGATCCCGGGCGTAGTCGGTGTTGCCGAGGGCCCGCCAGGACACCTCGTGCAGGTCGTGCACGTCGCAGTCCTTGTCGACCACGATGATCAGCTTGGTCAGCGACATCATGTGCGCGCCCCAGATGGCGTGCATGACCTTCTGCGCGTGCTTCGGGTACTTCTTGTCGATCGAGACGATCGCGCAGTTGTGGAAGCCGCCGGACTCCGGCAGGTGGTAGTCCACGATGTCCGGCACGATGATCTTGAGCAGCGGCAGGAAGAACCGCTCCGTCGCCCGGCCGAGCGGGCCGTCCTCGGTCGGCGGCCGGCCGACCACGATCGACTGGAGCAGCGGACGCCTCCGCATCGTGACGCAGTCGATCTTCAGGGCCGGGAACGGCTCCTGGGGGGTGTAGAAGCCGGTGTGGTCGCCGAACGGGCCCTCCGGCAGCATCTCGCCGGGCTCCAGCCAGCCCTCGATCACGACCTCCGCCTGCGCCGGGACCTGAAGCGGGACGGTCTTGCAGTCGACCATCTCGATCCGCTTGCCCTGCACGAAACCGGCGAAGAGGTACTCGTCGATGTCACCCGGCAGCGGCGCCGTGGACGCGTACGTGACGGCCGGCGGGCAGCCGAAGGCGATCGCGACCGGCAGCCGCTCGCCGCGCTCGGCGGCGACCGCGTAGTGGTTGCGGCTGTCCTTGTGGATCTGCCAGTGCATGCCGATGGTGCGCCTGTCGTGCCGCTGGAGGCGGTAGAGGCCCAGATTGCGCACCCCGGTCTCCGGGTGCTTGGTGTGCGTCAGGCCCAGGTTGAAGAAGGAGCCGCCGTCCTTCGGCCAGGTGAAGAGGGCCGGCAGCGTGTCGAGGTCGACGTCGTCGCCGGTGAGCACGACCTCCTGGACAGGAGCCTCCTTGACCTTCTTCGGGGGCACGTGGACCATCGAGCCCAGCTTGCCGAAGGCCTCGCGGACCCCGACGAAGCCGTGCGGCAGCTCCGGCTTGAGCAGCCCGCCGATCTTCTCGCTGATCTCCTCGTACGACTTCAGGCCGAGCGCCTTGAGCAGCCGGCGGTCCGTCCCGAAGACGTTCATCGCGAGCGGCATGGCGGAGCCCTTGACGTTCTCGAAGAGGAGCGCCGGGCCTCCCGCCTTGTTCACCCGGTCCACGATCTCCCCGACCTCCAGGTACGGGTCGACTTCGGCCTTGATGCGCTTGAGGTCGCCTTCGCGCTCCAGCGCCCGGAGCAGCGAGCGGAGATCGTCGTAAGCCATAGGGGTCAGTATCGGTCACCGGCTAGGCTGGGCGCGTCACCGGGGCCGCCGAAACCGCTGCCCGCCGTTGCTTCCAGGGGGCTGTCCCACATGCTCAGGGCGTTGATGTTCATCCTGCCGCTGGCGCTGGTCATCTACTCGCTGATCGACTGCCTCAACACCCCCGAGGACGAGGTCAAGCACCTCCCCAAGGTCGTCTGGGTCATCATCATCCTGCTGTTCTGGATCGTCGGACCGATCGTCTGGTTCGCGGCCGGCAAGCTGCGCCGCGCCCCGGCCGGCGGCCGCACGCCGAGCGAGTGGCACGCCAACCACCGCCACGAGTGGGTCGCCCCGGACGACAACCCCGAGTTCCTGAAGTCGCTCCGCGAGGAGAACAAGAAGGACGAGTCGCTCCTCAAGGACTGGGAGGCGGACCTGCGCCGCCGCGAGGAGGAGCTGAAGAAGCGCGAGCGGGGCGAGGACGGCGAGTCCTGACGTGGAGCTACGGCTCCTGGTCACCTTCGAGAAGGTCGCCGTGCTGGGGTCCTTCACCCGGGCGGCGACCGAGCTCGCGTACGCGCAGTCCAGCGTGACCGGCCAGATCCGCGCCCTGGAGACCTCGCTCGGCGTCGAGCTCTTCGAGCGGCTCGGCTCCCGGATCCGGCTCACCGAGGCCGGTGAGCGGCTGCTGCCGTACGCCCGGCAGATCATCGCCCTCGCCGACGAGGCCCGCACCGCCGTCACCGGCGACGGCGAACCGGCCGGCACGATCGCCGTCGGCACCATGGAGTCCCTCACCTCCTACCGGCTGCCGCCGCTCCTCGAACTCTTCCACCACCGCTACCCGGGCGTCCGGCTCGCCCTGCGCCCCACGCTCGGGGACGCGACCCGGCAGGCGCTGCGCGAGGGCACGTACGACCTCGGTCTGCTGATGGAGCGGGAGACGGAGCACGAGGGCCTGGACAGCGAGGTCCTCACCGAGGAGCCGCTGGTCCTGGTGGCCTCGCCGCGCCACCCGCTGGCCGGGCGGACCGGGCTCTCGGCCGGGGAGGTCGCGGGTGCCGCGCTCGTGGGCACGGAGCCCGGCTGCGCCTACCGGGATCTGTTCGAGGCCGAACTGAAGCCGTACGGGCCGGTGTTCACCGAGTACGGCACGATCGAGGCCAGCAAGCGGGGCGTGGCGGCGGGGCTCGGGATCGCACTGCTGCCCCGGATCGCCGTCTCCGCGGAACTGGCGTCCGGGGCGCTGGTGGCCCTCGACTGGCAGCCGCCCTTCACCCTCTTCACGCAGATCGCGTGGCGGCGGGGGAAGCGGCTTCCGGAGCACGTCCGGCTGTTCGTGGAGCAGGCGCGGCGGCTGGTGTCCGAGGAGTCGCCGAGGTCTTCGCGAGGGTGACCTTGAGGCTGGCCAGGACGATCAGCGGGACGCCGAGCGCCTGGACGAGCCCGATGTGGTGCCCGTACACGAGCCAGTCGGCGAGCATCGCGACGGCGGGGTAGGTGAAGGCGAGTACGGCGATCTTGGCCGTGGGCAGCTTGGCGTACGCCGCGTACATCAGCACGTACATCACCCCGGTGTGGATGATCCCGAGGCCGACGAGCCAGCCCCATCCCGCCCCGAGCCGGGCGGCCTCGCCGAAGTCGGCGAAGGGCAGGAGCAGCGGGATGCCAGTGGTGACCTGCACGAGGGCGACGAGGTGGGGGCGTACGCCGCTGATCCGCTTGGTCACGATCGTCGACAGGGCGTAGAGCACGGCGGCGGCGAGGGCGAGACCGAGGCCCGTGAGGGAGGCGGTGTCGCCGGGCCGGACGCCGGAGACGAGGACGAGTCCGGCGAAGGCGACGGCGAGCCAGCCGAGCTTCGCCGCGCTGATCCGCTCCCGTAGGACGGCCGCGCCGAGGACCACCAGGAAGAACGGCTGGGTGTGGTAGACGACGGTGGCGAAGGAGATCGAGGTGGCCTCGTACGCCTCGAAGAGGAACACCCAGTTGAAGACGATGAGCGCGCCGCCGAGCGCCGCGAGCCCGAGCTTCCGCGGGGTGAACCCGTGGCCGGTGAAGAAGCCGCGGGCCAGGCTGTAGAGGCCGAGGGCGAGGGCCCCGAAGAGGCACCGGAAGAAGACGACGGTGAAGGGGGAGGCCCCCGACTCGACGACGAAGATGCCGAGGGTGCCGGAGAGCACCATGGCGGCGGTCAGTTCGAGGGTTCCCCTGGCCTGGTTCGCGCTGGTCTCGTTTCTCATGCCGACGACGTTACGAACGGGCCTCCTGCCCGGTCCACGAGCCAGTGGGGCGTCCTGCCGATCGGGTCATCGGGGCCACCGATCGCCCCAGGTCGAGGACGCTCAGGCCGAACATGAGGACCCCGAGCGGGACGTGTGCGGCGGGCTGGTGGGCGATGCCGAGGATCACCTGCACCGAGGCGAGCACGAGGAACCCGGTGGAGTACAGGACCGGGCGGGCCGGGCCGCCGCCGGGCTTCCAGGCGAGGACGGCGGCGAGCACGTACAGCATCGTCGCCCCGTACATGACCCGGGCGCCGACGCTGTGGAGGGTCTCGCCGTAGGAGGTGGAGAGGAGCAGCCCGGCGGTCGTGGCCTGGAAGAAGAGGGTGAGGGTCTGGAGCCCGACGGCGACGCGGGTGAAGAGACGGGTTCTGCCGGTGCTGCTTTCGCTCATGACGAATTCCTTTTCGCTGGGCCTCCGGGAGGGTGTTCCGTATCCCCGACGAGACGGCACCGCGAAATGTGAGGCGGGGGACATGGGTGTGGACGGATCGACCGAGGTCGTCGGCGAGCGACGCCATCTGATCAACCTGGCCTACCGGCTGCTGGGTTCGGTGGCGGAGGCCGAGGACGCGGTGCAGGAGACGTACGCGCGTTGGTACGGGCTGTCGCGCGAGCGGCAGGACGCGGTCGGGAACCCGGGCGCGTGGCTCACCACGGTCGCCACCCGGGTCTGCCTGGACCAGCTGGGCTCGGCGCGGGCGCGGCGGGAGCGCTACGTCGGCGAGTGGATACCCGAGCCGCTGCCCGACCGCACCGAGTGGGCCGACGACCCGGCGGACCGGATCACCCTGGACGAGTCGGTGAACATGGCGTTCCTGGTGGTCCTGGAGTCGATGACCCCGGCCGAGCGGGTCGCCTTCGTCCTCCACGACGTCTTCCGCTACCCCTTCGCCGAGATCGCCGCGATGGTCGGCCGCACCCCGGCCGCCTGCCGCCAGCTCGCCGCCTCGGCCCGCCGCCGGCTCCGCACCCCTGCGCCCTCACCGGCCGCGGCCCCGGCCACCGCCCCGGCCGGCCTGGTGCGCGCCTTCAAACGGGCCTGGGAGGCCAAGGACATCGACGCCCTGGTCTCCCTGCTGGCCCCGGACGCCACCCTGGTCGCCGACGGCGGCGGCCTCGTCGGCGCGGTGCTCCGCCCCCTCGAAGGCGCCACCCGCATCGCCGACTACCTCCTCTTCATCGCCGCCAAGGCCCCCGGCCTCACCCTCCTCGAACGCACCGTCAACGGCACCCCCGGCCTGGTCGCCCAACACACCGGCACCACGGTCACGGTCGCCGCCTTCGAGACCGCGGGCGACCGCGTCACCCGCATCTGGGCCGTCCGCAACCCGGAGAAGCTGGGCCTCTGGCAGCCCGGCGGCCCGGGGGAGGACGCCGGGGCATGAGGCCGGTCCGGTCCGGTCGGCTCAGCGGGAGTCATCGAGGAGACACCGCGTAGTCCTCGTAGTCGCCTGATCAGTGCGAAGTCCTGGTTGAGGGCGACGAAGTCGCGCAACTCCCTTTCGTACGCGGCAAACGCGGCGCGGTGGTCGCCTGGCGCGGCGGCGAGCTCGCCCGCGTGGAGCGGTGGCCCGCCCTGCGGCAGGGCGGGCAGGGTGCCGGTTCAGCCAGCAGGCCAGGGTGGGGCCGCCGACGCCGGCGCCGGAGATCAGGACGCTGATGCCCTTGTGGCAAGATCGCCGGATGCTACGACTCACGGACTTCATCATCGACTGCCCGGACACGATGAAGCTGGCAGCCTTCTACGCCGAGGTGACGGGGCTCCCGGTCAAGAAGGACAGCAACGAGCACTGGGCCGGCATCCGGTTCGGAGACATCGAGCTCGCCTTCATCCAGGTGGAGGACTACCGCGCCCCGCAGTGGCCCGACAGCGAGCACCCCAAGCAGTTCCACCTCGACTTCGAGGTCGACGACATCGAGACCGAACAGCGCCGCGTCCTGGCCCTCGGCGCGACCCTGATGCGGGACTGCATCGGCCCCGACGGCTACGGCTTCCGCGTCTACGTCGACCCCATCGGTCACCCCTTCTGCCTCTGCCGCAACAAGGGCGTCATCTGGACCGACCAGGGCCCGGTCTGGCCCAAGCGCGACCAGTAGGCGCCGCGCAGGCCTTTGCCCGTGCGCTCAGGCCCAGCACGTGACCGCCCGGGTCCTGGGGGTGGTGGGCCTTGCGGGCTTCTGGTGTGGCCGCCCTCTCTCCGAGTGTGGCCCCCTCCACCACCGCCTCAAGGGCGCTCCCTTCGGTCGCGTCGCTGCGCGATGGCCTGC